>NZ_JBSFDW010000034.1:63433-103624 GCF_053594115.1 Streptomyces sp. NPDC001970
CCTCGGACCCCCGCCGCGGAGCGACCTCGGACCCTCGCCGTGGGCCCTGGGCCGTGCTGCGGTCGGACGTCGGGTTCTGGCCGTGGCGCCTCGCCCCGCCGCGGAGCGACCTCGACGCCTCCCCGTGGTTCCCCGTGCCGCGCCGCGGAGTGCGCTGCGGACACCGCCCCCGGGCCCGGGGTGGACCGTTCGCGTGGGCCGCCGGGCGGGCGCAGAGTGGTCCCCATGGACAATCGCCTTCTGGACCGGCACGCCGAGGCGCTCGCGCTCTTCACCGACCGGGTGCACGCGGTGCGGCCCGACCAGTGGGAGGCTCCGACGCCCTGCACCGAATGGTCCGTCCGGGACCTGGTGAACCATCTGACCGTGGAGCAGCTCTGGGTGTCGCCCCTGGTCGGCGAGGGCAGGACCATGGCCGACGTCGGCGACGCCTTCGACGGCGACGTACTCGGCGAGCACCCGGCCGTCACCTGGGACTGCGCCGCATCCGCCGCGAAGGCCGCCTTCAACGAGCCGGGTGCACTGGAGCGCGCGGTGGAGCTGTCGTACGGCGAGAGCACGGTGGCCGCCTACTGTGCGCAGATGGTCGCCGACGCCACCGTGCACGCATGGGACCTGTCCCGGGCCATCGGCGCGGACGAGGCGCTTCCCGGCGCGCTCGTCGACTTCACCGAGCGTGAGGTCGCGCCGTACGCCGCGGGCCTGGCGAAGAGCGGGCTGTTCGCCCCTGCCGTGACGCCTCCGGCGGGAGCGGGCGTGCAGATGCAGCTGCTCTGCCTGCTCGGGCGCAACCCGTGATCATGCGGACCCCGTAAAGCGGTGAGATCGAGCAGATCGGGTCGATCGGGCAGGCGGCGCGGATCACGGGAATGGGCTGACCGGAGCGGCGGGCCGGGCCGAACCTCCGTATAAAGGGCACGTGGGCCGGGCAGGGTTCCCGGGCGCGAGCACGGGAGGTGGTCGCATGGAGCGGACGGTTCCGGAAGATCACGGTCCGGTCCGTTACGGCCCGCCCGCACCGGAGCCGGGCCTGCCCGTGCTGCCGGAGCTCGCCGAGGTGCTGGCGGCCGCGGCCGGGCGCACGTCGACCCAGGAGCCGCCCGGCGGAGGGCCGATCCTGCGGGAGGCCGCCGCCGGTTACTGGTGGCGGCGCGGGCTGCGCAGCCGCTCCGAGGACGTCGCGGCCGCGCCGGGCGTGCAGCCCCTGCTGCTCGCCCTCCTGGCCGCGTACGGCGGCGATGTGCTGATGCCGCGGCCGTGCCCCGCCTGGTGGACGCCGCAGGCCCGGCTTCTCGGGCGGCCCGCGTACCACGTGCCCACGCCCGCGGAGTGCGGTGGCGTGCCGGACCCGTACGCGCTGCTGGAGACGGTGCGCAGGGTGCGGGCCGAGGGCGGTGCACCGCATCTGCTGCTGCTCTCCGTCGCCGACGATCCGACCGCCACGGTCGCTCCGCCGGAGCTCGTGCGTGAGGCCTGCGAGGCCGCCGTCGACGAGGGCCTGCACATCGTCAGCGACGAGACCTGGCGGGACACGCTGCACCGGCCGCACGAGCGGGTGCTGCTGAGCCCCGCCGAGATGTGCCCCGACGACGTGACCGTGATCAGCGACCTGTCGGGCTCGCTCGCCCCGGCCGCGTGGCCCGTGGCGGTCGCCCGCTTCCCCGCCACGGACCGAGCGACGGGGAAGCGGGCGAGGGTCCTCGACATCCTCACCGCGCTCGGGGCCTTCGTCGCCGGTCCGGTCGCCGTCGCCGCCGCGCACGCCCTCGGCGAACCCGGGCCCGTCACGGGGCGGGCCGCCCGCGCGGCCGCACTCCACGCCCAGGTCGCGGCGGCGGCCCACCGCGCGGTCCTCACCGCAGGCGCCCTCGCCCGGCCCCCGCAGGCGGGCCGCCATCTCTACGCCGACCTGGGCCCGCTGCGCGCCCGGCTCGCCGCGCGCAGCGTGACCGACTCCATGGAACTCGAGGACTACCTCAGCGCCCGCCTCGGCACCCTGTCGCCCGGCGGCCACCGCTTCGGAGACGAACTCGGCGCTCTGCGCGTCCGCCTGGGCACGGGCCCGCTGCTCGGCACGACGCCGGAGGAGCGACTGGAATCGCTCGCCGCCGAACGACCACTGGAACTGCCCCATGTGGCCCGGGCACTGACCGCCTTCGGATCGGCCTTCGACGAACTCCGCTGACCCACCCGCGAATCGCGAGCGCCACCCGCGCTGAACGGAGCCCCAGATGACGGACCACCCGGAGCCCCGCCCCGCCGACCACCCGCCCGCGGCGGACGACCCGTACGGCCCCGTGCGTCCGGCGCCCGGCGACGGGTGCGCCGCAGGTCAGGGGCGCGTGGACGCCTCCACCCGGCCGGAGCCCGGTTCATCCGCGGTGCGACCCGTCAGGTCGCCCGTCGAGGCGAGTCCTTCGGTAGGTCCGGCGCCGACCGGGGGAGCGGGCACTCACGGGGGAGACGGCCCGGCGGGGGCCGCCGGTGCAGCCGACGCCGCACGCACCGCCGGAGCCCGCTCCACGACCGGACTGCGCCCGCTCGGTTCGGTCCGCCGCTGGCCGCGCTCGTTCGCCGACCGGCTGACCGCGCCGTTGCCCGGGGTGAGGGTCATGGCCAGGCTGGCCAGGGAAGGGGCGCTGCGGCCCGCCTCGGCAGGGCTGGCGGACATCCCCCAACTGCCCTTCGCGCCGGGGCCGCTGCCCGCCGCGGAGCCGGGGACCGTCGCCGTCACCTGGGCAGGGCACGCCAGCTGGGTGGTGGCGATCGGAGGGCTCACCGTGCTCACCGATCCCGTGTGGTCGCGCAGGATCCTCGGCACCCCCGCCCGTCTCACCCCGGTCGGCATCCGCTGGGAGGACCTGCCGCGCGTCGATGCCGTGGTCATCAGCCACAACCACTACGACCACCTCGACGCCCCCACCGTCGCCCGCCTCCCCAGGCGCACCCCGCTGTTCGTCCCGGCCGGGCTCGGACGCTGGTTCCGGCGCCGCCGGTTCACCCGCGTCACCGAGCTCGACTGGTGGGAGGCCGCCGAACTGCCCGCGCCCGGAGGGGGAGCGGTGCGGTTCGACTTCGTACCGGCGCACCACTGGTCCAAGCGCACCCTGACCGACACCTGCCGCTCGCTCTGGGGCGGCTGGATCCTCACCGACCAGCAGGGCCGCCGGGTCTACTTCGCGGGCGACACCGGATACGGCCACTGGTTCAAGGAGATCGGCCGGCGCCACCGGGACATCGACCTGGCGTTGCTGCCGATCGGGGCGTACGCGCCGCGCTGGTGGCTCAGCACCGTGCACACGGACCCGGAGGAGGCCGTGCAGGCCTTCCAGGACCTCGGGGCCCACAACATGGCGCCGATGCACTGGGCGACGTTCGTGCTCTCCGCCGAGCCCGTCCTCGAGCCGCTCGCGAGGCTGCTGGCGGCCTGGGAGCACACCGGCCTCGCGCGCGAGCAGCTCTGGGACCTCCCGGTCGGCGGCTCACGCCTGCTGTCCGTGGCCGACCGGAGCTGTGGCGCGCGCCTGCTCGCCTCCGACTGAAGCAGCCGGCGACTCAGGCCTGCCGGCCGTCCGACGAGCCCGGCCCCGGCCGCCGCAGCCTGCGCCACAGCGCGGGCGCCGCGCTGATCACCACCGTCAGGGCCACCGCCGCCACGACCCCCTGCCACGGTTCGGGGAACAGCGAGCCCCCGAGGATCCCGATGAGCCCGTACGTCGCCGCCCACGCCAGGCACGCCGGCGCATCGCCCCGTGCGAACCGAGCCGTCGGCATCCTGGCCAGCAGGCACGCCAGCATCACCGGAATCCGCCCGGCCGGCACGAGCCGCGACAGCACGAGCACCTGGGTCCCGTGCTCGTCGAGCTTGCGCTGCGCCTGCGCCAGCCGGTCCGGCGTCGCCCTGCCGCGCAAGGCCTCCAGCCACTTCGAACCGTTCTTCGACCCGACCCCGCGCCGCCCGAGCCAGTACAGCGTGATGTCCCCGACGAACGCCGCGAGCGCCGCCACCAGGAAGACGAACAGCACGGCGAACGGTGTCGTCTGATGGAACGCCACCACCGCGGCCGAACTCACCAGCGCCCCCGTCGGCACCACCGGCACCAGCGCACCCAGTGCAACCAGCAAAAACAGCGACGGATAGCCGACGGCCTGCTGCGTGGACTCCGGAGGCACCTGCCCCATGACGTCCTGGAGCGTCACCGGGTGACCTCCGGCCGGACACTCTCGCCGTGCCCCAGCCGGTGCACCGCCACGTTCGGCGCCAGTCGCGCCGCCTTCCGCGCGAACTCGTCGCCCGGCGAGTGGAACTCGTGGGGCCGGATCGCGTCCATCCCGATCGGCCAGTACGTGCCGTAGTGCACCGGCACGGCCGAGCAGGGCGCCAGGGCGGCGAGGGCGCGCGCAGCCCGGTCCGGGTTCAGATGGTGGTGCCCGAGGAACGGCCCCCAGCCGCCCACCGGCAGCAGGGCCACCTCCACCTCGCCGACCGCCTCCGCCATGCCGTCGAACAGTCCGGTGTCCCCGGCGAAGTACGTCCGCGCCGCACCGCGGATCACATAGCCGAGGGCCGGGGAGCGGTGCGGCCCCACCGGCAGCCGCCGCCCGTCGTGCAGCGCGGGAACGGCCCGTACGAACAGGCCCTCCACCGCCACCTCGTCCCCCGCCGCCACCTCGGTGATCCGCAGCCCGTCCAGTCGCCTGAGCCCGGGCACCGCGCGCTGCGCTCCGCGCGGCACGATCAGCCGGGTGCCGGGCGCGAGCCGGGCCAGCGACGGCAGATGCAGATGGTCGGAGTGCAGATGCGACACGACGACGGCCTCGGCGACCGCGGCCTCGGGCGGCGGCAGTGCACCGCGGCGCCGCCGCAGGTGCGCGAGCCTGCCCACGAACAGCGGGTCGGTCAGCACCCGGACCCCGGAGTCCTCGACCGTACAGGTGGCGTGACCCCACCAGGTGACCTCCACCGCCACGCACCCGCCTCCTCGCTCCTGCGGGACCCGTGCCCGGCCGGTGCACGAGCCCGGATACGAGAGTAGGCGTTGTGCGGCCGTGCGGTCCTCCCGCAGCGGCCGCGTGGTCCTCCGGCAGCCCTCTGAGTGCGCCTGTTTCGCGCGGTGGCACTCGGAGTAGTGTCGGCGAGGACAGCCGAAGCAGGGGGACGGTCCATGGACGACGTGCGAAGCGGTGCGCGAAGCGACCTACGGGTGGCGGCGATCGCGAGTCTGACCCCGCTCGAGGAGCTCGACAGCGATCCTTTCCTCGTCGACACCCGCACCCAGCACGCCATGTGCGCACGCTGGGCCGCGGACAAGGGGTACGTCGTCACCCGGGAACTGCTGTTCTACGGGCTGCGCCCCGACCACTGCGCGCTCTGGGCCGACGTCGACGCCGGCCTCGTCGATCTCTTCGTCGCCCCCAACGAGCGGGTGCTCGCCCGCGCGCTCACCTCCCGGCGGGACTTCTCCGCCGAGTGCGAGCGGCGCGGCATACGGCTCGAGACCGCGGGACTCGACGAGCCGTCCTACGACGCCGCCATGAAGGCGAGCGTGCACCGCAGGCTCTCGATGCCGACGGCCGGATACGACGGCTGCTGAGAGGGGCCGCATCCCGGTCCACGGGCGGGAAGAGGACCGTGTCCGGCTTTGTGTCACGCTGGACTTCGAGGGAATCCTGCAGGCGAGAGGCAGTGACCTGGCGTGGGCGAGCGGCGATGGCGGACGGCCGGCGGCGCCCTGTTGCGAGTGATCGTGGTGTGGGCCGTGTCCACGCTCACGATGCTGGCGCTCGCGGGGATCCTCCCCGACTTCGAGCTCCAGTCGTCCGACGGGGAGAGCGTCACCCGGACGGCCCTCACCGCGGCGTGGGGCGCGGGTGCGTTCGGCCTGCTGACCGTCCTCGTGTGGCCCGTGATCGTCCGCGCGCTCCTGCTCGTGCCGGCCCTGGTCCTCGGGCTGCTGGTGTTCTTCCTCAACGGCTCGCTGCTTCTGCTCGCCCTGCGGCTGATCCCCGCCGGCGGCGGCGCGGCCGCCCCGGAGACCGCGGTCGTGGTCGCCGCCGTGATGTCGGCCGTCGCCTCCGCCACCTCCACCGCGCTCGCCGTACGCGACGACAACGCATACCGCCGCCGTCTCTCCCGCCTCGCCGACCGGCGCCGTCGCAGACGCGGCGAGCGCATCGCGGGCAGCGCCCCGCCCGGCACGGTGTTCCTGCAGCTCGACGGCGTCGGGCACGCCGTGCTCCTCCAGGCGGTCGCGGACGGGCTGATGCCGACCGTGGCGGGCTGGCTCGACACGTCGCACCGGCTGACCCGCTGGCGCACCGACTGGTCGAGCCAGACCGGCGCCAGCCAGCTCGGCATCCTGCACGGCTCGAACCACGACGTCCCCGGTTTCCGCTGGTACGAGAAGGACACCGGCCGGATCATGGTCAGCAACCGTCCGGCGAGCGCGGCCGAACTCCAGCGCCGGGCCGTCGCCCGCACGCGCGACGCCGGACTGCTGAGCCTCGACGGGGCCAGCCGCGGCAACCTGTTCAGCGGCGGCGCCGACCAGCTGGCGCTCGTGCTCTCGGTGGCCGCCCGGCGCGGCCGCGCCAACCGCTCCCGGGCCGGATACTTCGCGTACTTCTCCGACCCGGCCAATGCCGTCCGCACCGCGCTCTCCTTCGTCGCGGAAGTCGTCCGCGAGATCGGCCAGTCGATCCGCTCCCGGCTGCGGGGCGACGAGCCGCGCGTCGGCCGCGGCGGCCTCTACCCGTTCATCCGGGCCTTCGCGACGGTCGTCGAACGGGACGTGGTGGTCGCCGCGGTGATCGGGGACATGCTCGTCGGCCGCACGGCCGTGTACGCGGACCTCGTCGCGTACGACGAGGTCGCCCACCACTCGGGACCGCACAGCCGGGACGCGGCGAAGGTGCTGGAGCGGATCGACCGCGCCGTCGCGTTGATCGCCAAGGTCGCGGAGCATGCGCCGCGCACGTACCGGATCGTGCTGCTCTCCGACCACGGCCAGAGTCCCGGCGAGACCTTCGAGGGTGTGTACGGGCTGACGCTGAAGGATCTGGTGCGGGCCGGCTGCGGGCTGCCGGTGTCGCGCCGCGCCGGGCGCACCAGGAGCGGCGCGGAGGCCCGTGACGCCGTCCGTGACGCACTGCGCAGCGCCCTGCACCGGCCGGTCGGCGAGGAGGACGCCGCGGAACGGCCGACGGGCGGCACCGACCCGGTCGTCCTCGCCTCGGGCAACCTGGGCCTGATCTCCTTCCCGGGCCTGCCGGGGCGGCTCAGCCGGGAGCAGATGGACCGCCACCACCCGGCGCTGCTGCGCACCCTCGCCAACCATCCGGGCATCGGCTTCCTGCTGGTGCGCAGCGAGCGGCACGGCTCCGTCGTGCTCGGCAGGGACGGGGCGGAGCTGCCGGTGGACACGCTCGACGGCTCGGGGCCGCTGGCCGTGTTCGGGCCGGGGGCGGCGGACGCCGTCCGGCGCACCGACTCCTTCCCGCATGTCGCGGACATCATGGTCAACTCGATGTACGACCCCGACAGCGGCCGGGTGCACGCCTTCGAGGAGCAGATCGGCTCGCACGGGGGGCTCGGCGGCGAGCAGTCCCATCCGTTTCTGCTGTGGCCGCGCGAGTTCTCCGATCCGGTAGCCGACGGCGGTGAGCCGACGGGCGCGGAACAGGTGCACGAGGTGCTGCGGCGCTGGCTCGACGAGTCCCTGAGGGATGGGCACGGCCCGCAGGTGCCGCTCGGCCGTGTGGAGGATCCACGGCAGGTGGCCGGTGCGGAAGAGGCATTTCCGGTGACCGGCGGGGCCGTACCGGACAAAAATGAGTGATTCTGTGCAGCCTGCACAGATCCACTACCTGGCCTCGGGGCAGTCGCACCGCGTCAGCCGCGCCCGGCTCGTGCGCGACGGCGTGCTCGCGACGGTCGCCGCCGCCTTCTCGGTGCGGCTGGTCGCGGGCTCGGGCTACGCGGCGGTCTACCAGGGCGTGCTGTTCCTCTTCGCCGGCGTCCTCATGTACGCGTGGATGTCGGCGCGCAACCACAGGGCGGCCACCCGGGCGACGCATTCGGCACAACGGGTGCAGCGGGTGTAGGCCGCACGAGCGGATCCGGGCCCGAGGCGGGCGGGTCGGGGCCGGTTCGCGGGCACATGTGGCATGTGCAGGAGGTGCGCACCCGTGAACCGTTCCGCGCGCTGTGCAGTCGTTCGTGCCGTGCTGGTCGCTCTGCTTGCCCTCATCGCGCTGTGGAGTACGCAGGCGGGTGCGGCAGTCGTGACGCCGCAGGGCGCCGACGCCAGGCCGCCGGCCTCCTCCTTCCCGGTCGATCCGGCCGGGGAGGGCCATCAGGACACCACCGGGACGGAACAGCCCGACCCGCCCTGCCGCGCCGAGCGGCGCGGCACGCAGGCCCCCCGTGACCGCCAGGCTCCCGTGGCCCTGCCTCGCCCGAACCTCCGCGGCGCCGCCGTACCCGTGACGCCGCCGGCACCGCACCCGACGAGATCCGTGGTCCTGCGCTGCTGAGGGAGCCGCACGGGTGGCCGGCCGGCTCCTGCCGTGCGGCCCCCGTTCACGACGGCCCACCCCCCAACACGCGCAAGGAGCACAGCCATGCCCATCGACCCGTTCGCCGCCCTGAACGCCATGATCCGCGCCGAGGCCGCCCGCACGGACCCGCCGCCCGAGGCCCACGCATCGTCCAAGGCCGCCGCACCGGAACCTGAACGTGAACCGGTGAAGCGCGGCGGCGGACACCATCCCGGCTCCGAGGGCGACAGGACCCGCTGACTCCCGCAGGCAGCGAACGTCACCGCACCGCACTTCATCTCACCCGCGTCCGACTCACCGCACCCGCTCCGGCTCGCCCCGGCGGGTGCGGCGGCCACTCGAACCACCGTGTCCCTGTGAGATCTCCCTTCGATGCCGCACTGAACGGCCTCGCGGTCAACCCGGCGGCACCGGCCTCGGTCCTCGTGCGTCTGCTGAGCCTTGACGACCATTCGATCGTCTTCTGGGTCACCCGGCGGAAGGACCTGCCCGACGACGTCGTCGATGCGATCCTGACGCACCCCGAGGACGCTGGCTCCGCTCATGGCTCGCCTGATTCGCCGGACAGACTCCGGTCGGAGGTGAACAGCGGGCGCGGTGAGGGTTCGCTCGTTTCGTCCCACGCGCGGCGCTCGGCGTCATCGAGCCAGTTCAGGTACCACTCCGCGAACGAAACGGGTCCCGTGGTGCCGCGCCGTCCGACCGGCACCACGCCCTCGCCGACAGCCCGTACGTCGTCCCACATGGTGCCGCGCTGGGGGCCGGTGACCACCAGGAGCGAGTAGTACGCGCAGCCCTGGGAGCTGATGCAGAGGGTGCCCTCGGTCAGCGCGTCGTACAGCTCCTCGTGGCGGGCCTCCCAGGGGGTGTACGCGGCGGCGAAGGCATCGTCGTCCGGGTAGTCGGCCCGTTGGGGCTCCGCGCACTCGTGCGTGTCGAGCTCGGCCGTGAGCCCGGGGTCGAAGGGCAGCGTGCAGCGGCCGGTGGCCGGCAGGGCGCCGGGCCCGGACGGCTTCATCGGGAAGAGCCCGTAGTCCGGGCCCGCGCCACCGGCCCCCACCTCCAGGAGGAACGTGTGGTACTCCTCGGGCAGTTCGGTCGCGAGCCGTCGCTCCACCGCTCGCAGCTGTTCCTCGGTCAGGACGGGCAGCAGTTGGAATTTGTGGCCGTGGCCGTGGAAGTCGGCCCCGAACACCCCCCTCCAGCGTGGCGCCTTCTGCAGCGCGAGCACGCGGTCCCGCACCCCAGCCCAGGTCCCGCCCATCGCTCCACCTCCCAAACAAGCTGTCGGAGTTGCGGACCAGGATCTCAAGCCCGGGACCGCGTGACGGGAGCACGTCATGCACCGCCGGATCCCATGGTAAGAAATGTGCTCCAGGCCGAGAGGCGTCGGTCGTTGAGGACGCGTGCGTGCCCGCGGACGAGACGGACAAGTCTGCGCGCAGTGATGGAGGGGCGACATGACGGCAACACAGGACGGTGCGCCGGACGGACAGTCAGGGCGAGGCGGGTCGGGTGGTCAGTACGTACCCGGGTGCCTTCCCCTGCTGATAGGGCTCGGAACTCTGATCTTCGCAGTCGCATCCTTCATCTTGAACCTGGGCTTCGACCCGAACGCGGCGCCGGACTGCGGCGGCGTGGCGATGACTCCTGGCGACAGGTGTGACGACTACAGCGGAAACGGCGGCGGCGGGAGCTACGCGGAGATGCAGGAGAAGGCGATCGAGACGCACGAGGACAGAATCCGCAACTACAGCATCGCTTTCCCTCTGGCCTTGCTGTGCTTCGCCCGCACTCTGTACGTCTGGTTCAGGCCGGCCCGGGGCCGTCAGCCGGACGGGACTGCTGCCTGACCGATCGCCCACCTCTACGGTGGTCGATACGGCGGCCAGGACTTCGGCGGGAGGACGGGCTTGTCGTCACTGACGAATTCCGGGCGCCGGGGGCGACGAGATCCCGAGTGCGGTCGTCGGCAATTCGGCCGCCCCGGAATCGTGGTCTCGCCCGGTCAGCCGTGCAGCCACCCGGTTCCCACGGAGATCCGGGCTTCGACCGAGCGCATGAGTTCGCGCCTTTGGCTCCCCGACTGGCGCCCTCCCTCGGCGGAATCTCTGCGCATGGCCGCCGTGACCTGCACAGAGACTCCGTCGCCGCCATTACCCCACGGGTAATCGACCCCTCCACCGAACCCCGGCATCGTGATGGTCACCGGGGCCCGGGCGGCGCACTTCGTCCGGGTTCCGGGTCACCGACCAGTGCGTACGAACTCGATGGAGGCTGATCCGCCATGTCCCAGGCCCTGCTCGCCGGACTCTCCCGCACCACCGAGCCGCGGACGGCTCTCCGTCGCTTCCTCGCCCTCGACGCCGTCGTCACGGCCGCCAACGGGCTGGCCTATCTCGCGGCGTCCGGGCCGCTCGGGCGGCTGCTCGGCGTCGATGCGACGCTGCTGCTCGCACTGGGTGTGTTTCTCGCGCTGTTCGCGGTGGGCGTCGGGCTCCTCGCCGCCCGGCCGCAGCCGCCCGCCGGGCCCGTGAAGCTCGTGGTCGACGCCAACGCGGCCTGGGTCGTGCTCAGTGTCGTGGCGCTGGTGGCGTGGTTGGAGCCCAGCGCCGCGGGGGCGCTGTGGATCGTGATGCAGGCGATGACCGTCGCGGGGTTCGCGGGGCTTCAGTGGTTCGCGCTGCAGGCGCTCACTCCGCACCCCGCTCCGTGACGCGAGCCATGAGGACGGTGTCCGTCCCGCACCGGGCCCTCGGGCCCGGTGGCCGGCGGGGACCGGCGCTTCCAGCCGGCCCGCGCACCCCGCACCCCGCGCCCGCCGGTACGGACGTTCAAGGCGTCAGTGACTGAAGGTACTTCACCGTCGCCGGGTCGGCCGGGAGGAACGTCTCGATGGCCAGCTCGGCGACCGTGATGTCCAGCGGCGTGTTGAAGGTGGAGATCGACGACAGGAACGACAGGACCACGCCGTGGTGTTCGATCCGCAGCGGCAGCGCGAAGTACGGGTAGGGCGCCGCGTCCCCCTCGCGCTCCGCCGTGTCCTCGCCCGGCTCCCGTACGGGATACCCGGCGACCTCCTCGTACAGCCGGCGCAGCGAATCGGAGCGGGCCAGGGCCATCTGACGCTCCATCTGGGTCAGCAGATGCCCGCGCCACTCGCGCAGATTGCGGATCCGCGGGGCGAGGCCCTCCGGGTGCAGGGTGATCCGCATCGCGTTCAGCGGGGGAGTGAGCAGATGCTCCGGGAGGTCTTCCAGGAGCATGGCGATCCCCCGGTTCGCCGCCACGACCGTGTATGTCCCGTCGACGACGAGCGCCGGATACGGCTCGTACCCGTGCAGCAGCCGCTCCATGCCCGCGCGCAGGGCCTCCAGTGCCGGATCGTCCAGGGACGTCTCCGCGTACCGCGGCGCGTAGCCGGCCGCCAGCAGCAGCGCGTTGCGCTCGCGGACCGGGACGTCCAGATGCTCGGCGAGCTTGAGGATCATCTCCTCGCTCGGCCGGGACCGCCCCGTCTCGACGAAGCTGATGTGGCGGGCGGAGGAATCCGCGCGCAGGGCCAGCTCCAGCTGAGTCAGCCTGCGCCGCTCCCGCCAGGCACGCAGCAGTGGCCCCACTCCCGTGTCGGGCGAGACAGTTGTCATACGGAAACCGTAACGTCGCCCGCAGACAATCCCGGAGGGAGTCACGCTCATGCCCACAGAGCCGCTGTCGCAGAAGGAGATCGAGGACAGGCTGCGCGAGCTGCCCGGCTGGTCCCAGGAGGGCGACCGCATCGCCCGTACGTACCGGCTCGGCAACCACTTCGCGGCGACCGCGCTCGTCGTGCACGTCGCGCAGATCCAGGACGAGCTGAAACACCACTCCGATCTGACCCTCGGCTACAACACGGTCAACCTCACCGTGAACACGCACGACGCGGGCGGCGCGATCACCGACCGCGACTTCGAGCTCGCGCGCCGCGTCGAGACGGTCGCCCCGAACCACGGCGCGAGCTGACCGTGCTGCACGACGACGAGACCACCCGCGAAACGGCGGGGGCGGCCGGCGCCGGCCGGGACACCCTGCTCGACTACGACGTGGAGGCCGCGGTCTACGACGCGACGCGCGGCGGTGTGCCCCGCGCCACGGCGGCCGCCGCGGCGGTGCTCTCCCTCGTGCCGGGGGCCGCCCGCTCGCTCCTCGACATCGGCTGCGGCACGGGGCTCGTCACCGAGCGCCTCGCCAGGACCGGGCTGCGCGTGTTCGGTGCCGACTCCGCCCACGGCATGGCCAGGATCGCCGCCACGCGCATCGGAACCGTCGTCCTCGCCGACGTCCGGCGGCTCCCGATGCCAGGCGCCTCGGTGGACGCGGTGAGCGCCGTGTGGCTGCTGCATCTCGTAGGGGACGCACGGGCGATCGTCGCCGAGGCGGCCCGGGTGCTGCGCCCCGGCGGGGTGTTCGTGACCACCGTCGACAAGGACGCCGGGCACGACGTGGGCAGCGACATCGACGCCGTCCTCGCGCCGTACCGCTCGACCGAGGCGCACGACCGCGCCGACCGCATCGAGGCGTTCGCCGCGGCCCACGGCCTGCACCCGGCGGGGGAGACACACTTCACCGGGCACGGCCAGGGCCGCTCACCGCGCCGCGTCGCCCAGGCGTTGCTCCGTGGCGAGTACGCGTCCCGGCTCACGGCACGCGGCGTGATCGCCGAGAAGCTCGCCGCGGAGCTGCGCGCCCTGCCCGACCCTGACGAGCCGCGGCCCGAACCGCGCTACCGGCTCCTCGCCCTGCGCAGGCCCACACCGGGCCGCTGACGGGGCCTCACCCGGACTCCGGTGGCCGCTCGTCCGGAGGCTCGCATGCTCCGTCGCCCTCCCACCGGCGCGCCGTTCGGCCGAGGCCGGGCCCGGCCAGTGACGTCCTGACCCGACCGGTGACGTCCTGACCGGGCGCCGTGTGCGCCGGGCGGAGCGCCGCGGGCGTCAGCCCGACCAGACGCGTGCGTCTACGCCGGTCCCCTACACTCGGCACCATGGACGCACTCGCGGGCCTGCTCGACGGACCCAGGGCCAGAGGAGCCTTCCTGCTCCGTACGGTGATGGATCCGCCCTGGTCCGTACGGTCGAGGACCACGCCCCGCTCTGTCTGATGTGCGTCACGCACGGCGAGGCGTGGATCGTCCCCGACACCGGTGCGCCGGTCCTTGAGCGCCGCGTTCAAGCGCGTACGCGGCATCAGCCCGCAGGAACACCGCACCGCCGCGGCCGCTTTACCGGAACCGCAACACGGCTCGCCATGACGGCACCCCGGCGCGCACCCTGACGTCATGAGCCATCACCACGACGACACTCACGGCACGGACACCACCCACATGGACTGGGACGAGCTCACTCCGCTCCTGGAACGCGGCGCCGAGCTGCAGCAACCGCTCTACGCGCAGGCCGCCGCCTGGATCGGCGAGCAGCTGCCAGCCGCCGCCGTGCGCCGCGTCCTCGACATCGGCAGCGGACCGGGGGTGATCACCTGCCTGCTCGCCGAGGCGTTCCCGCACGCGGAGGTGGTCGCCGTGGACTCCACCCCCGCACTCCTCGACCGCGCCATGGCCCGGGCCGAGCGCAGAGGGCTCGGCGATCGCGTAAGCACGCACGCCGCCGAAATGCCCCACGGAATCGACGACTTGGGCGAAGCCGACCTGATCTGGGCGGGCAACTCGGTGCACCACCTGGGGGACCAGCGCGCCGCCCTCACCGGCCTCGCCCGACGCCTGCGCCCCGGCGGGCTGCTCGCCGTCGTCGAAGGCGGACTGCAGCCGCGCCACCTGCCCCGTGACATCGGCATCGGCCGCCCCGGCCTCGAGAGCCGGATCGACGCGGCGAGCGGCGACTGGTTCGAGGAGATGCGCGGCGCACTGCCGGACACCAAGGCGCAGGTCGAGGACTGGCGCGCGCTACTGGCCGCGGCGGGCCTCGCGCCCAGCGCCACGCGCTCCTTCCTCCTCGACATCCCGGCGCCGGTCACCGTCGCCGTACGCGAGCAGCTGATCTCCGCGTTCACCTGGCAGCGCAAGGCGCTGGCCGGGCGGCTGTCCGACGACGACACCGCCGTGCTGGACCGGCTCCTGGACCCGGACGACGACGAGGGGTTCATGCGCCGCCCGGACTGCTTCCTGCTGGCGGCCCGCACGGTGCACACGGCTCGCCGCGGCTGAGCCGACAGCCCCCGTGCGGGCGGTCCGCAGGAAGCCTCAATTGCTGAGCAGGCCGCCGGTGTAGGGGTCCTCGGCGAGCAAGCGCCAGGAGTGGTGGGGGCTCCGGAACGCCTCCGGGTCGACGGCCTTCACCATCTCGTCGACCCGGCTGTGCAGCAGGGCGAGCGGGTCGAACACCTGCCAGGTGTCGCGGCCGACACCGCAGTCCCACCGGCGCCACTCGGCGCGCAGCCGCTCGTAGGTCCACAAGGCATACAGCAGCGCGGACAGGTCCCGGTTGAGATAAGCCGCGGGCCCGCCCTCGTCGTACCACTCCGGCAGTTCCAGTCGGCCGGTGGCACCGTCGAGGGCGATCACCAGGTCGTGCGGCCACCATCCGACGGCGATGTGGTCGCGCTGGTACGCACGGCCTGCGGCTGCCCCCGGTCCCTTCGACGGCTCCGCCGGTTCGTCGAAGGCGTCGGGGTGGGCCTCCACCATGGTGCGCAGCGGCTCGTCGAACGCGCAGAAGAGCTGGCAGTCGAGGGGCAGTCCGAGCTCGGTGAGCAGCCGCCGGGTCGGCTCGTGGGTGAGGCCGTCCGGTATCTCCTCGGGCCGGTAGCGGCGCACCCGGCCCTCGCCGTCGAGCTCTGCGAGCTCCTCCACCAGGTCAGGTCCGAACTCGTACGCGAGAGCGCCCGGCAGACCGGGCCGGGCGCCCCAGCACAGGGAACGCACCAGCAGCGACGTACCCCAGTGCGGGGGAGGAGAGTCGGCGGCGAACAGCTGCGGGTCGGCGGCGCGCATGCGCCGCTCGGCGGCATCGATCACCTCGGCGACGACTCCGGGCCCTCTGCGGTGCCCGAACGCATCGGCCTGCCGCGCCGCCTGCGACACCGACTCGGCTGCGTGGAGGAGCCCTGCCAAGGCGGTGAGGTCGGAGGCGAGCAGGTCGGAAGGGAGGAGGGCGGAGCGGCCGGGGTCGTGGCGGAGAGCCCTTCCTGTCCGCTCGCGGTGCGCTGCACCCGCCCGGGCGGCGAGGCGGACCTCGCCGGTCACGCCGTCGAGCACCACCCGGCTGCCGCAGTAGTCGGTCTCGCCTAGGACCAGGAGCCGCCCGTCCCCGACCACCTCGCCGCCCTCCCACCGGGTGAGCGGCTCCAGCCGGCCCTTGTGCAGGACGGTGAGGTCGAGGTCGGCGACGGCCGCGGGCAGGCCCTGCTCGCTCAGGAACCGTCGGCTCGGGCCGTGCGACAGTTCCTCCGGCAGGTCCGCCTCCGCCACCCGGCACGGCCGGCCGGCCTCTGGCCCGGCGCCCCGCCGGCTCTCCGTCGAGTCGGTACCCATGCCCCGCTGCTCCCCCTGTCGATGATCGGCGTGGCCTCGGCCTTGGCGGTCGTCGGCCGGTGATCCGTCAGCCTGGATGCGTCAGGCCGTGACCCTTACCAACTGCCACCACTGGAACGGCGAGTCGGTGTCCTCCCACTGCCGCACGTTCGCCCCGTCCTCGGCCGAGCCGTCCTCCACCTCCAGCAGCAGCCCGCTGATGTGGCTGACCAGCGTGACGGTCCCCGGCGCGTCCAGGTGCTGTTCGATCAGCCACTCCTGTGCGCCGAAGTTGTTCGCCTTCCACTGCTGGACGTTGGCGCCGTTCTCGGTCGACGCGCCTGCGACGTCGAGCCGCTTGCCGCTGTTGGTGTTGACCAGGTGGTAGAAGCCCCCACCGGCGAACGAGATGTCCCATTGCTGCGCCGGAGCCCCGGTCTCCTTGCCCTGCTGCACATTGGCGCCGCTGCCCTTGGCGCCGTTGTACACCTCCAGCACCAGGCCGCTGCCGACATTGCGCACCAGATAGCGGCCCTCCTGGAACGGAGCAGCCGCGGGGCCGTGGTTCTCGCTCATGGAGCCTCACATTACGTGAGGCGATCCGAACGGCAGCTCCCG
This sequence comes from Streptomyces sp. NPDC001970, assembly GCF_053594115.1. Taxonomy (NCBI): domain Bacteria; kingdom Bacillati; phylum Actinomycetota; class Actinomycetes; order Kitasatosporales; family Streptomycetaceae; genus Streptomyces; species Streptomyces sp. NPDC001970. The sequence goes on from NZ_JBSFDW010000034.1 coordinate 80,115, forward strand.
GCTGATGAGGGCCCGTCCCACCGGGCGCCGGGACGTCGTCACGTTCGCACGAGGATCCTCAACCACCGGTCCGAGGTGCTCAACGGCTCCGCGGGCGGGCGGCGTCACCCGGCAGCCCGTCAGCCCCGGTCTGTCCGGCGGCCCGGGCCCAAGCCGATCCACACCCACTACGGCACGATCACGACCATCGCGCCCGCGGGGGACGGCACCACGATCCACGTCGGCACCGACGACGGGCGGGTCCGGACGACCAGGGATCCGGGCGCGCGAGGGCTGGACGGAGCCGGCCGAGGGCCGCCCGTGGGTGACCCGCGCCGTGGTTGACCTACGCGACAGCGACCGCGTAACGACGCGGGCCACCACGGGCTCGTCGCCGCCACGTTCGGCCTGGGCCGGGCTTCCGCGAACCGACGGTTCCCTGAGCCCGACCGTGGCCCCGGCGCCGGGTGCCCCGCCACGGTCCGTGGTCGCCGCTTCGGCGGGGCCGCACGACGTCACCGGTTCCGCGAGGGTTTCGGCCCCGGAGGGTCTCAGGAGTCGAGGACGGCGGCGACGGCTTCGATCTCGACGAGCTGGTCCTGGTAGCCGAGCACGGTGACACCCATCAGGGTGCTGGGGACGTCGTGTTCACCGAACGCGTCACGGACCACCTGCCAGGCGGTCACCAGATCCTCCTGCCGTGCCGACGCGACGAGAACCCGTGTGCTGATCACGTCCTCCAGCGAGGCACCGGCGGAAGCGAGAGCAGCCCGCATGTTCTCGACGGCCTTCGCTGCCTGGCCCGCGTAGTCTCCGACCGCTGCCGTGGAGCCGTCGTGGTTCAGCGGACACGCCCCGGCGAGGAAGATCAGGCGTGACTCGGCCGGTGCCGTGGCCGCGTAGGCGTACTCGGCGACGTCGGACAGGGCGGTGGAGCGGATCAGAGTGACGGCACGGGCCACGGTCGTGGGTCCTTTCGCATCGGGCGTGGAGCGCGGACATCCTGCCAACGCCCGGCTGCTCCCGCCCCTGCTTTTCCCGGCGCCGCTTCGCCGATCGCTCCGGACGGTCAAGGGATGCGGACGCCGGCGAGGAGCTGCTGGTGCATCCGGTCCGCGGCCTTCTTGTCCGCCTCGCCGGCGAGGGTCAGGACCTGAACGACATGGGTGTCGTCGGCGATGAAGCGAACGGAACCCACGCCCCTGGCCTTGCCCTCCGTGGTGGACAGACGCGCGTCGAGGGCCGGGCGGCCGTCCACGGTGGTCATCCGGCTGCTGGTGATGGCGATCTTCCCGCCGGGTTCCTTGTTGTAGCCCTCGACGAAGCCCTGAAGAGCCTTACGGAGAGTTTCCGGGGTGCCCGGCATGTCGTAGACACCGACGGCGCCGTTGAGCCCGTCCGAGGTCCGCATCAGGTAGATGCGACAGCTGGCGATCTTTCCGTCGCCGGCTTCGGCGCGTTTCTCGACGGTGGCCGTTTCGGGAATCTTGAAGGTGATGCCGCTGGGGGCATCGGTGCTTTCCACCCACCTGACCGTGATGACGTCGCTCCCCTGGTGGCCGTGACCGTGACCGTGGCCGGCCCGCCCGGCTTCCGCGGCGGCCACGGTGCCGGCATGCGGTGTCGCCGGGGCGGCGAATGCACTGGTGGGGAGGAGTGCACCTGCTGCGGCCAGGGCGGTGGATGCGGCAAGGATCACGAGGCGCTGCGGCCGGGAACGGTGAGTCATGGAATCACTTCCGGAAAAGGGTGACGGTAATCGTCGAACGGTCATTTCGCGCCGCCACGGCTTTTCCGGGCGATACGGGCGGGTCACCGGATCTGCGTGAACCCGTGCCTCCATTAGGCCCGGCCGATCGAATCGGGTCATGCCCCTGAATTGCGTGACAGGGGAATTCGGGACTTGACCCGAAAGAGTGGCCCTGATAGGCGCTGGCATGCTTGTCCCCATGCCGAACGACAGTGCCCTCACGCTCGCGCAGATATCCGACCCGCGCAGTGTCACCCCCGAACTCCGCAATCGGGTCGTCAGCTGCTGGATCGCGGTCACCAACGCGGGCGGTGCCGCCGGATTCCCGTTCCCGCCCGTCCAGGACGGCGACGTGGCGCCCGTCGCGGACAGGATCCTCGGCCGTCTCGGCCCGCGGCACAGCCGTCTCATCACCGCCACGTGCGACGGAGTCCTGGCCGGATGGGTCGTCCTCAACCGCGATCCCGACCGGCTCGTCGGCCACTGGGGGACGGTCAACCACCTTCAGGCCCACCCCGACTTCCGCGGACGTGGCGTCGGCTCGGCACTCATGCGCGAGCTGCGGCGGGTCGCTCGCGAGGAACTGGGGCTCGAACAGCTGCATCTCGCGGCCCGGGGCGGCGAAGGGCTGGAGGACTTCTACGGGCGGCTCGGCTGGCGTGAGATCGGACGCTGGCCCGCAGCGCTTCGCCTCGCGCCCGACGACACCCGGGACGAGGTGCTCATGATCCTCGATGCGCTCTGAGGGTGCCGGTCCGCGGCCTGCGCCGGCGGGTTCCTGGTCGAGACCCTCGAGCCTCGATCAGGAACCCGCCGGAAGAGGTGACGGAGCCGTGCGGCAGCCGGTCAGTTCCAGTCGAAGGTGTCCGGGTCCGGCCCGAGGCGCCTGCCCTCGTCGAGAGCCGCGAGGGCCGTCATGTCCTCGTCGTCCAGCTCGAAACCGAACACGTCGATGTTCTCGGCGATCCGGGACGGAGTGACGGACTTCGGGATCACCACGTTGCCCAGCTGCAGGTGCCAGCGGAGGACGATCTGCGCCGGGGTGCGGCCGTACTTCTGGGCGATCGCGACGACCGTCGGGACCTCGAGCAGACCCTTGCCCTGTCCCAGCGGGGACCAGGCCTCGGTGGCGATGCCGTGCTCGGCGTGGAAGGCGCGGGACTCGGCCTGCGCCAGCTGCGGGTGGAGCTCGATCTGGTTGGCGGCGGGGACGACCCCCACCTCGTCGATCACCCGGCTCAGATGGGCCGACGTGAAGTTGGAGACGCCGACCGCCTTCGCGCGGCCGCTCTCGTTCAGCTCGCTGAACGCCTTCCAGATCGTGATGTAGTCGTCGCGCATCGGGCGAGGCCAGTGGATCAGGTACAGGTCGACATGGTCGAGGTTCAGCTTCGACAGCGACGCGTCGAAGGCGCGGAACACGGCGTCGCGCGTCCACGTCTCCGAGGCGCTGTTCCAGAGCTTGGTGGTGACGAAGAGCTCCTCGCGCGGGATGCCCGAGGCGGCGAGGCCCCGGCCGGTGCCCTTCTCGTTGTCGTAGGCGGCTGCCGTGTCGATGCTGCGGTAACCGGCCTCCAGAGCCGTGCCCACGGCCTTCGCCGCCTCGTCGTCCGGCACCTGCCAGACACCGAAACCGAGCTGCGGCATCACGACACCGTTGTTCAGGGTGATGGAGGGGACCTTGCTCACGAGCGGTCGATCCTTACGTCGTCGTTCGGTGCTTTCTTCGGTCAACGATCTCTCCGGCGGACGGATTCCCGGGCGCCCGGAAAGTTGGCCGATACCGTTCCGGCCTTGTCCGCCGGAACCATTGACCGCGTCCCGCCATGACGTAACTCTATTGCACATCGATGAACGCGGTACATCCATGTGAACATCGGTGCGAGGTCGACGCTTTCGGGATCCTTGCCTTCGCGCCCGTACCGGGACGCGCTCACCGGGCTGTCGCGGCTCGGCGCCGGCCTCGGCCCGTGCACCCGGCTCGCGTAGCGGGAGCCGGACTGCGGACCCCCCACTCCGAACGAGGTGACGTACACGATGACCGAACCCACCAGGGCATCTCGCAGGGCCGTACTGGGCGCCGCTCTCGGCGGCGCCGTCGCGGCCGGACTGCCCGCCGCGGGCGCCGCGTCCGCGGCCTCCTGGCAACTGCGCTGGTCGCCGTCGGCGAGCAGCGACGGGCTGCGGGCCTTCGAGACCATCGAGGACGACCGGGCGGATTCGCACACGGCCGGCCGGCCGCACATCCACGCCCAGGGCGACAACTGGCGCTTCGACATGCACACCGTCGACCGCGACACCAGCACCGACCGCCAGCGTCAGGAGGTCACCGGCTGCCGGAACGGATCCTCCTACCTGCGGTGGCTGCAGGGAGAGACCTGGCGGATCACGTACGCGATGTACATCCCCAGCAGCCTGAAGGCCACCACGACCTTCACCCACATCATGCAGATGAAGCAGCCCGGCACCGGCACCTCGCCGATCGTCGTGCAGTCGCTGCGCCGGGTGGGCGGGGTCCAGACGATCGAGCTGAAGCTCTTCGCATCCGACACCCTGGTCGGCCGGACGAACCTGGCACCGCTGCACGACAAGTGGATCGACGTCGACTTCCAGATGAAGATCGGCAACGGTACGTCCGGCTCGGTCCGCTGGATCCTCAGGAACGGCTCGACGACCGTGATCGACGCGTCGAAGTCGGGCGTCGACACCTTCCTCGCGGACCGGGTGCGCCCCAAGTGGGGCATCTACCGCTCCCTCGGCGACAGTTCGGGCTCCCTGCAGAACTGCCACCTGCTCCTCACCGACCTGCGCGCGTACCAGCTCGTCTGACCCGTCCGCGAAGCGCCGTCACGAGGGCGAGGGCGAGGACGAGGGCGAGGACGTGCCTTCTCGTCCGGCTCCACCGTCTCCGGGCCCGGCGGTGGGCGAGGCCCGGCGCGGAGGGTGTGCCCCCGCGCCGGGCCGTACCACCGCTGTCAGGCGGCGGTGTACGGCCTGTCGCGCCGCGCGTCGTGGAGGACCGCAGCCCACCACTCCAGCTGGTCGAGGAGGACCTTCGCCGCCCCGTTCGGCCCCTCGGGGGCGATGAGGGTGCCTTCGGGGGAGAACAGCTCGTAGTAGCGGGGGAAGGCGACGTAGTCGCGGACCGTGTGGGCGTGCAGCTCGTTGAAGACCTGCCGCAGGTGCTCGATCGCGAGGAGACCTCCGCTCGCGCCGCTGTAGCCGACGAATCCGACGGGCTTCGTCTGCCACTGGGTGTAGTGCCAGTCGATCGCGGCCTTGAGGGCCGCCGGGAAGCTCCGGTTGTAGTCGGGCGTCACGACGACGAACGCGTCGGCCGCGTCGAGCCGCCGGGTGAGGTCCGCCATCGAGTCGGGACGGGGCAGGTTCGGGTCGAGCGCCGGCGGGACCGCCGGCAGCTCCAGCGGCAGCGGGGTGTCCGCGAGGTCGACGAGGTCCACCGTGAAGCGGCCGTGCTGCCGGGCCTGCTCCAGGAACCAGTCGGCGACGACAGGCCCGAAGCGGCCTTCCCGGACGCTGCCGCTGATCACTGCGAGGTTCAGATTCCGTGAGGTCATGCCTCCACGCTGCCGGGCGGCACGGAGACCAGGAAGGCCGGGCCGAGGCTGGTAGTGAGAGGGCCACGATCCGGGCGCCGCAGGCCTGTTACGTTCGAAGGGTGAGCGACAACGAGCTGGGCCTGTTCCTGCGCAGCCGCCGGGAGGCCGTCACCCCGGCCGAGGTGGGGCTGCCCACCGGATTGCGGCGCCGCACGCCCGGTCTGCGCCGCGCCGAGCTGGCGACGCTGGCCGGAGTCAGCGTCGAGTACGTCACCCGGCTCGAACAGGGGCGCGACCGCCGACCGTCGCCGCCGGTGCTGTCCGCGCTCGCCGACGCGCTCCGGCTGGCCCCGAGCGAACGCATCCATATGCACCGCCTGACCAAGACCGCCGACGGCGGTTTCCGCTGCATGGGCGGCGCGACGCCGGTCCGCACCGTGCGACCCACCGTGCGGGCCCTGCTCGAACGCCTGGAGCCCACCCCCGCCGTCCTGCTCAACCGGCTCGGCGAGATCCTCGCCCGCACCGGGGCGTACGAGCAACTCGTGGCCCCGATCGGGCTGCTGGACGGGGACCCGCCGAACCTCGCACGCTACGTCTTCACCGATGCGCGGGCGCGCACCGCGTTCCCCGACTGGGACCTCGTCGCCGACCAGCAGGTCGCCGCGCTCAAGCACGGTCCCTTCAGGGCCGACCCGCACATCGCCGCCCTCGCCGACGAGCTCACCGTCACCGCGGGCACGGCCTTCGCCGGACGCGTGACCTCCGTGCCCGGACTGCCGAAGGCCGACGGCATCATGCGCCTCGTCCACCCCGAGGCGGGGGAGCTGCGACTCGCGTACGAAACCCTCGACCTGCCCGCCGACGACGATCAGCGCCTTCTTGTCCACCTCCCCGCGGACGCCGCCGCGTCGGCCGCACTGGACCGGCTCACCGGGCGCCGGCCGGGGGCGCTGCGGGCCGTGTCGGGCTGACGGCTGTCCGGGCGCGCTTCGGGCGCCGGGCCCTGGTGGTGCCAGGCCATGCTGCGCCGGGCGGGGGAATGTCGTTCGCCTGTGGGGGAGGCCGCTCCTGCGTGTAACCTCGTTGATCCAACGGGCGTGTCTGCGGAGGATGTTGATGCAGAGTCAGGTCAGTCGGCGGGAACTGCGGGGGACCGACGAGCGCAGACGGCGCAGGGACCTGCGCACCAACCCGTTCCCCTCGCTCTCACCTGGTACAGCACAGCAGAATGTGGAGTCTCTGGAGCAGATACGCGCCTGGGCGGAGCGGGAGACTGAGGACGCCATCGACTGGTATCTCCGGGACAAGAGGCTCAAGCGGAAAGGTTCGCGGGGCATCCGTGCGCTGACGGTCGCCCTGGCCGTTTCCGGCGCTGTCATCCCCCTGGCCGGGGCGGCGTCCGGGGGGCAGCCGGACGCGTGGGGGTACGTGGTGCTTGCCGCCGCGGCGGGATGCAAGGGCTTCGACTACTTCTTCGGACTGTCGTCGGGATGGATGCGGGACATCAAGGCGGCACAGGCTCTGCAGCGCGAGCTCAACGACTTCCAGCTGGCCTGGAGCAGGGAACTGCTTCGCGCGTCCGATGGGACGGCCGGTGACGCTCCCGTGGCCGATGCCCTGCTGGAACGCCGCCTGGCGCTGGTGGCCGGGCTGATCGTCGCCGTGCGCGGTCATGTGGAGGCGGAGACGGCCGAGTGGCTGGCCGAGTTCAGCTCCACCGGTCAGCAGATCCAGCAACAGCAAGGCGCACTGCCGCCCGCGTGAGGAGGGGGGACGTCCAGTGCTGACGCAGCGGATGTTCACGGTCGTGATGCGGGACGGGGTCGAGCATCACATCGTGGTGGAAGCGGACGAATCGGCGAGGCTGCTGCAGATAGCGGGACGGATCGCGGACCTGTGCGACTACCGGGTGGGACCGTTCACCCCTGGTCTCTACCTGGACGACCGGCGGCTCCCTGCCGACATGACCCTTGCCCATTCCCCACTGCGCGACGGATGCCGGGTGGGTCTCGGCGGGCCTGTCCAAGGACTGCGTCCTCGCGGAGCGTCCCAGTCCCAGTACGAGATCCTGTCGCAGTACGAGGCCCTTCAACGGCATGAGCTCGTGTCGTCCGGCGCTCAGGGCACCGTCGTGTTCAGCAGGCCACCGCGTATGCGCGCCGAACGGCTCGAGGTGACGACCCATCAGCACGAGGCCTCCCGGTGGTGGGAGCGGCGCCGTCCTGGTGCCGGTCGCCCGGCCCGCTGGGTGCGGGAGGAGTTCACACGTCTCCTCCGACAGGAAGCGCAGCAGAGGAACAGGGACTTCCCGACTGCGGCGCGGCTGCTCGGCGATTTGCGGGGAGAGGGTACCCAGCTGTGGTCGCGCCGGCCGGAGGACGACGACTACCTCGAACTGCGGCTCGGCGTGGGCGAGGTCCCCTCGCAGATTGAGGGCATCGCGGAGCTCGAATACGACCACACGCTGGACGAAGTCCCGGTCACGGTGAATCTGAGACAGGTCGGCGTCCTCGGTGTCGCGGGCCGGGACGACGTACCACGCAGGCTCGCCGCGTGGCTCGTCTCCCAGGCGGCGCTGCTGCACAGCCCGGTCGACGTCGCCGTGCGGGTCATGACCGGCCATGTCGGCAGGAAGACCTGGGAGTTCGCCCGCTGGCTGCCGGCGGCCCGGCAGATGGGGGCCGGGCCCCAAGATCCCGATCCCAGGGTGAGCTGCGATCCGGCAGGGCATGCGCGGCAGATGGCGGAACTGAAGCTGCTGCTGGACGCCCGCCGCGGCTGGTCCCGGCCCGGCAGACGCGCTGGGGACGTGGTGCTGGTCCTCGACGGGGCACAGGGACTTCGGTCGCTGGCCGGAATGACCGAGGTCCTCCGTGAGGGCCCCTCGCTCGGCGTGTACGTGATGTGCCTGGACGCGGACGAACATCTCCTGCCCCCCGAGTGCGAGGCGCTGGCCGTCATGCGGCCCGATCCCCAGACGACCACCATGGACCTCGTGGCGGAGCGGGCCGGACCGGTGCAGGGCTGGCAACCCGATCTCGTCGCCTACACCTGGCTCGACGAGGCGGCCCGCTGGGTGGCACCGGTCCGCGATGTCGCGACCGCCGGGGGCGTAGGAGAGAGGGCACCCAAAGGCCTACTCGACCTCCTGGGACTGGACGAGCCGGACCGTGAGGCGATCACGGCGCGCTGGGCCGCCTCACCCCGCAGTACCAGTGCGGTTGTCGGCGAATCCGAAGGCGCCCCGGTCGCGCTCGACATCCGCCGCGACGGTCCGCACGCCCTCATCGCCGGCACGGCGAACTCGGGGAAGTCCGAATTCCTCCGTACCTGGATCACCTCGCTGGCGGTCGTGAACCGCCCGGACGAAATGTCCTTCGTCCTGATCGACTACAAGGGCGGCTCCGCCTTCCAGGAGTGCGTCGGTCTCCCGCACACTGTCGGCCTGCTGACCGACCTCGACCCGCGGACGGCCGACCGTGCGCTGCTGTCGCTCGCCCAGGAGCTGCGGCGGAGAGAGCAGGTTCTGGCCGACTCGAACACCAAGGACATCGAGGACTACACCGATCTGAGGGGCCAGGGAGCGGAACTCGATCCACTGCCGCGGCTGGTGATCGTCGTCGACGAGTTCTCCGCGCTCGCCTCGGAGCAGCCGGATCTCATGGGCGGCCTGGTGAACATCGCCCAGCGCGGACGGTCACTCGGCATCCACCTCGTCCTGGCCACCCAGCGGCCCCGTGGCGTGCTCAATCCGGAGATTCTGACCAACACCAATCTGCGCATCGCGCTGCCGCTCACCGGACCCGCCGAGAGCATGGCGGTCATCCAGGCTCCCGATGCCGGACTCCCGGGCGAAACCCGCCCCGGTCTCGCCCACGTCCGTACCGGGTCCGAGATCCTGGTGGCGCTGCAGACCTGCCTGGTGAGCCGGTCCCGGAGCACTGAGACGGGCGCCGCCGAACCGGCCGTCCGGGTGCGGGAACTGGACTGGTTCGACGCCGGTCCTGCCGTTCCCGAGCCGATCCACGCCGAGCCCGACCGAGTCGGCCCCACCGACCTCACCGTTCTCGCCGAGGCGATGCAGGATGCCGCCCGAACGCTCCGTGTGCCCCCGATCCCGGCACCCTGGCTGCCTCCGCTGCCCGTCGACATCGCACTGCCGGACGTTCCGGATCCCGAGCGGGGACGCCATCTCGTCCCCGTCGTGTACGGGATGGAGGACGTGCCCGCGGACAACGTCCAGCGTCCCGCCGTGCTCGACCTGGCGAGGAACGGACACCTCGTGGTGGCCGGTGCCCCGCGCACCGGACGATCCCAGTTGCTGCGCACCGTCGCCGCATCCACGGCCCGGCAGTACAGCGCTTCCGAGGTTCATGTCTACGGAATCGACTGCGGGGACGGTGCGCTCCAAGCCCTGACGGAGCTTCCGCATTGCGGGGCCGTGGTGACACTGCGCCAGACCAATCGCATGGTGCGGCTGCTGGGCCGCCTCACGGCCACCGTACGACGTCGTCAGGAACTGCTTGCGGAAGGCGGCTTCGCCGGGCTCGCCGAACAACGGCAGGCGGTGTCCGCCCCGCGCCGACTGCCGTACGTCCTGCTGCTCGTCGACCAGTGGGAGCGCTTCGTCGCCCACTGGGAGGCCACGGACGGCGGGCGGCTCGTGGACGACGTCCACAGTCTGCTGCGGGACGGCCCGGGCGTCGGCGTCTGCGCGGTCATTGCGGGGGACGACGGCGTGCTGCACCGACGGCTCGTGTCACGCGCCTCCAACATCCTGCTGCTGAACCAGTCCCGGCGTGACACCTATCTGGACACCGGTCTCAACGAGCGGCTGGTCCCGGACTATCTGGGGCCCGGCCGGGCCGTCCGTGCCGACAGCGGAACCGAACTCCAGGTCGCGCTGCTGCCAGGGTTGCCCACCCGGCGCGGGCAGACGGATGCACTCGTCGAGTACGCCCAGGCCGCACGGGAACGCGACGCGGACGTACCGCCCGCCCTGCGGCCGTTCCGGATCGACAGCACCCCCCTCGCCGCCGACCAGTTCCACGTCGGCCCCGGCAAAGGACGCCCCATCGGCCGCGAGGACGTTCTGGCGGCACTGCGCGACTGCTTCGCCACCGGCGGGTCCGCCGCCCTGCTCGGTCCCCGGCGGGCGGGCAAGACCTGGGTGCTGGAGGAACTCTCCAGCAGGCTCAGGGCGGACGAGGTGCGATCCGTCTACCAGGTCGTGGTGCCGCTGCCGGCGGGCGCGGTGGACACCCCGGACGCCTTGGCCGTCCTGCTCGACCGGGGCATACGCTCCGCGGACCGGCCGGCCGAGGCACTCCTGGACAAGGCGAGTGAGCGGAAGGGCGCCGACCGGTTGGTGTTCCTGCTGGACGAGGTCGGACGACTTGCCGACTACCACCCCGCGGCGGTTTCCTGGCTGCGGGATCTCGGCCAGGCAGGGGCCTGCCTGATCTACACCGGAACGGAGAAGGACTGGAACCGCGTGGTGAGCTGGGCGCTCACCGCGCCGGGATCGAGCTTCGGCAATGACGTGAACGTTCGCTCGCTCGGTCCGCTCGACAGCCGTGACGCGCTGGGGTTTCTCACCGGGACTGCCGCCAATCTCGGCGTCGACATCGCCCCGGAGCGCACGGGGTCTCAGATACTGGAACTCGTCGGCACCTGGCCGTTCTATCTCCAGGTGATGGGCGACGCAGTGGTCCGCGCAGTGCAGCGAGACGATCTGCGGCCACTCACAGGACCCGAGGCGCTGCGCGACCTCGCCGACCGGGTACTGCTGGACGGCTGGACCCAGAACTTCGAGGCCCGCTGGGCCGAGATCGGCCCGGCGGGCCGGGCCGCGCTGCTGGCCAGCCCGGGCGTCGTGCCCGGCGACCCGGCCCGCGCCCAGCGCAACGACCTGCGCGAAGTGGGGCTGCTGCGGCAGGGGGAAACCTGGCTGACCGACCGCCCCTTCTTCGACTGGATCGCCCGCAACGAGATCAAACTCCGTGATGGGGAGCAGCGCACATGAGCCGATTCCGGCCCAGCCAGTCCTACCAGCCTCGGCTCGACATCAGATTCACCGGAGGGAATGTGCCCGTCTGGGCGCGCCCACTGGCCGAGGGGCAGATCCCCAACTGTCCCGCGTGGCTCGTGGTGATGCCGCGCAGGGCGGGCAAGACCTGGCTCGCGCATGCCCTGGCACATGCCCGTGCGCACGGCACCACTCGCCATGTCGACCTGCGGTCCGCCGACACTGTCGTGCGCAAGCTGCGCCTCGGCTGTCTGCTCGGCAGGAAGTCGAAACCGTCGCTGCGCAGCGGGGAACTGCTACTCATCGACGAGCCCGCGCTCGCTGCTCCTGGCACGGCCGGCGTGGACCCGGCGGCACTCGCCGCGGGACTCACCCAGGTGCGGGAGGCCGGGGCGGTGCCAGTGGTCTTCGCCACGCCCGCCGAACACGCCCTGCTCGCTCCGTATCTGGGAGCCGACGCGCCCAAGGATGTACTGCACCCGCCGGTGCTCGGCGCCGAGGAGTGCGCGCGGATGGCCGGAAGGGCACCGGAGTGGGCACCGGCACTCGTGCAAGAACTGAGCGAGCAGGAACCCGCCTGGCTGCACACGCCGTTCCTGCTCGAACTCGTCCTGCACATCGCCGAGGAGCATGCGGAGTACCGGGGCGATCTCGACGCGCTGCTCCGTACCGCCGTCGACGAGGCCGTGCACCGCCACGCCTACATCGGCCAGTGGTTCCACAACGGTCTTGCCGCCGAGCACCGGGCGGCCCTGCGCGCACGACGCTGGCAGAGCGCGGGGCTCTCCGCCGCCGTGGACGGCGAGCGCACCGCCGCGGAGCGGCGTCTCGCCGAGGACCCCGTCCTCGCGCGGCACCTCCCGGCGGTACTTCGGATTCACCACATCACGGACCTCCACCACGGCGGCAGTCTTCGTTCCAACGTCGACGCGAAGGACGTCTCGCAGGCCGGGCAGCGGCTGGCCGCACTCGCCGGTGCGGGCTCACCGATGGACAGCTACCTGGACCACATCCGTCAGCTCGCTGGACAGGACCGCGCGCCACACCTGGTCATCGTCACCGGCGACCTGGTCAACCGCCCCGTGGACGAATTCGGGGAGACCGCAGTCCGCTGGCTGGCGGAGCTGGACGGCATGCTGGCCGCGCACCCCGATCTGGGAGCGGACGCACCGAGGATCGTTCTGGTCGGCGGCAATCACGATGTGTCGTGGGATCTGTGCCTCGATCCCGAACCAGCCGCGCGGCACCGCTGGTTCGCCCGCGTGTTCGATGGCTACCCGCACCCCGACCTGCACCTCGCCGACCATGGTGAGCGGCGGCTGTACGTCCGCTATCCCGATGCCGGACTGCGGATCGCCCTGCTCGGTACCGCGGAGTCCGGGGGCGAAGCGGCCCGGGATCAGGACAGGGACCGGCTGCTCGATGCCCGGCAGCGGTTCGTCGCAGCGGGCGACGACGCGGCGGTCCATGAGCTGATCCTGGACTTCGAGCGCCATGATCCCGGGGTCATCGCACGTGCCGTCCTCGACCGGCTGGCACCCGAGCCCGGCTATGTGACGGTTGCGGCGCTCCACCACCCGCTTTCGCCGGTGCCCGCGGTGGAAGTCGCCCCCTACTCCGGCGTGGTCAACGCGGGCCCTGCCAAGCGTGCCCTCGCCGCCGCGACCACATCGCTGGTGCTGCACGGCCACACGCACCTCGCGTTCTTCGCCGCGGAGCGGTTGCTCGGGATGCGGCCCAGCTGGACGACCCGGATCGCCGGGGCGCCGACGCTGGGCAGCCGCGAATCGGACGAACAGAACGGCTACAACGAGGTGTTCATCGCCAGAGAAGGCGGCGATCACGCCATGGCCCTGCGGACCGTGCGCTTCGACGGAGGGCAGTGGGCGCCGGAGGACGCGATCGCCTTTCTGCCCGGGGCGCCGGACGAATCCACGATCGACGAGCTCTGCCAGGACCGGGCGGAGACACCGCGATGACGACGACTGCTCACGTCGTCGTGCCGAGGTAGGCGTCCCGCACCTTCGGGTCCGCACGGACCCCGGCAGGGGTGCCCTCGGCCAGGACCTCGCCCAGGTCCAGGACGACGACGCGGGCGCACAGCTCCATCACGAAGGCCACGTTGTGCTCGACGAGCAGGACGGCGCAGTTCTCCTCGACCGCCATGTGCCGTACGACGGCCGCGAGGTGGGTGCGCTCGTCCGCCGTCATGCCGGAAGCCGGTTCGTCGAGCAGCAGCACGTGCGGCGGGTCGGCGAGCGCACGGGCCAGTTCGACCATGCGGGCCCGGCCGACGGGGAGAGCACCGGCGTACGTACCGGCCAGGCCGTCGACCCCGCACGTCTCCAGGACGGACGCGGCGCGGGCCCGGCGCTGTGACGGGGCGGCGCGCCGCCACTCCTGCGCGACGAGCAGATTGTCCGTCACCGTCAACTGTCCGAAGAGCTGCTGCCGTTGGAAGGTGCGCCGCATTCCGTGTCTGGCCCGCCAGACGGGGGAGCGGCGCGTGATGTCCGCGCCCTCCAGGACGATCCGGCCCTCGTCCGCCCGGCGGATACCGGACAGCACGTCGAACAGGGTGGTCTTTCCCGCCCCGTTCGGCCCGATGAGCCCGCAGATCTCGCCGGGCCGCAGACCGATGCCGACCCTGTGGAGGGCCCGCACCCCGCCGAACCGCACCCCGATGTCCCGTGCCTCGAGGAGATATCCGGTCACCGCGCGACCCCCTGCCGTCCGATCCCCAGATACGCCTCGGTGAGCCGGTCCGTCTCCACCTCGGCGCGCGGGCCGCACCAGGCGACCCGCCCCTGCGCGAGGTACGCCACGGTGTCGGCGATCCCGAGCACCTCGGCGGCCTTCTCCTCGACGAGCAGCAGCGCGGTGCCGGCCGCCCGGAGCTCGGTGAGCAGCCGGAACACCTCCTCGACGACGCGCGGGGCGAGCCCGAGCGACGGCTCGTCCGCGACCAGCACGGCGGGCGGCCGCTGGAGGAGCGGCGCGAGGGCGAGCATCTGCTGCTCCCCTCCGGAGAGCGAGCCGGCGTGCACGGTACGGCGGGCGGCGAGTTCGGGGAAGCGTTCGTAGACGGCGTCCCGGGCGTCCTTGTCCGCCAGTTGCAGCGCCAGGTTCTCCTCGATGGTCAGCCCGGGGAAGATCCCACGCCCCTCGGGCGCGAGCAGCACTCCACGCCGCGCCCGCCGCACGGCTCCGTCGCGGGTGACCTCCCGCCCCCCGACGAACACGCTCCCTCGGCGCACCGCGAGCACCCCGGCGGCAACCGTGCACGCGGTGGACTTCCCGGCCCCGTTGGGCCCGAGCACGGCGAGTATCTCCCCGCCGTGCACGGCGAGATCCACGCCCTGCAGGACAGCGGCCCCGCCGTACCCGGCGTGCACCCCGCGCAACTCGAGTGCGGCCACGGCCCCTTCCTCCACCGGCGGCGCAGCACCGCCGCCGGGCGTACCGTTCGGGCTCTGCGCCTGCGGCGCGGAGCCGCCGCTCTCCGGGCTGAGGGGGCCCTGCCCCCGCGCCTCGTCCCCCCGCGCTGCAGGGGCTGGGGGCCTGCCCCCGGTTTCGGGCAGGGCAGGGGTGGGGGAATCGCCCCCGGGCCTGCCCCGCCCACGAGAGCGTTCCCGCCGCGCGTGCAGTCGCATCGGCAGCGCCGCGCAATACCCGTCGGGGTCGTTCGCCAGCGCCAGCCCCGCCAGGCCGAAGAGGATGACCGGCAGATGGGCGGACTCCGTCACGTACTGCGCCATCACGTGCGGAACGAGCGCGAAGACCAGCCCCGCCACCACCGCGAACTGCGGCCTCCGCACACCCGCCGCGACCACGACCGCCAGCCACACCAGACCCGTCATCGCGGTGAAGTCCGTCGCCGTGATGCGGGTGTTGTACGACGCGTACATCACGCCACCGAACCCCGCGAGCCCCGCCGACAGCGTGAACAGCAGCAGCTTCGTCCGTACGACCGACACGCCCGACGCGAGCGCCGCCGCCGGCGCGGACCGTACCGCGAGCATCGCGCGGCCGGTCGGCGAGTTCCGCAGGGCGCTCAGCGCGGCCACCACGGCCGCCACCAGCACCACCAGCGCGACCCCCATCGCCCGGTCGTCGCCCAGGTCCACGGGGCCGAACACCGGGCGGGGGATCTCCCACCCCGTGTCGCCGTTGCGGAGCCACCGGAACTGGAAGATCACCTGGTCAGCCAGAAACGCCAGGGCCAGCGTCGCGAGCGCCAGCGAGCGGCCGCCCAGGCGCAGGGCCGGGAGTGCGACGACGGCGCCCAGCACCGCCGCCACGCACGTGCCCACGGCCGCCGCTGCCGCGAACGGCCAGCCGTGGCTCATCAGCAGGCCCGACACCAGCGCCGCGCCCGTCACGAACGTCGCCTGGGCGAGCGAGACCATCGCGCCGAGCCCCGTCACCACCGTGAAGGACACGAAGACGAGCGAGATCGCCAGGCCCTGTGCGAGGATCCCGCTCCAGAACGGGGTCGTCACCGTGTAGAACGCGCCTGCCAGAAGACCACCCGCGCACACCCACACGCCCCAGCGGCGCGCCCAGGACCGCCCCGCCAGGTAGTCGACCGGCGGCGCGTCCGCCGCCGCCGTCCCCGCCGCGCGCCTGCGTTGCGCCATCATCAGCAGTCCCGCGAAGAGGATCAGGAACGGTACGGCTGTGCGGAATCCGGTGATCCCCTCGGCGAACGACGCGTAACCGGCGACCAGGTTCTGCAGCACCCCGAGACCCAGCCCGCCCGCGAACGCCAGCGGCACCGAAGCGAAGCGCCCCAGCACCGCCGCCGTCGCCGAGACGAAGAGGAAGAGCGTGTAGTCGTGCGCGGAGAGTCCGAGCAGCGGGGTGGCCAGCACACCCGCGAGCCCCGCAAGCCCCGACGACAGCATCCACGCGATCGACGACAGCCGGTCCGCGCTGATCCCGCGCAGCTCCACGAGTCCGCGGTTGTCGACGGCCGCCCGCAGCCGAAGGCCGAGCCGGGTGTGCCGCATCAGCGCCCACAGGCCGGCCGCCGTCACCGCCGTCGCCACCCAGGTGATCAGCTGGTCGGAGTCGATGCCGACGCCGTCCACCGGCTGCCAGGACACGGCCGGGCTCGGCCCGACGCCCGGCAGGCCGTACTGGTTCTCGGCGGGCAGCACGGGTGCGCCCGCGCTCCCGAGCAGCTCCACCACCCACAGTCCCGCGGCGGGAAGTGCGACCAGGAGCCCGATCGTTGCGACGATCTGCGCCGTCTCGCCGACGCGTGCGAGCTTGCGGAACATCAGCCGGTCGAGCCCCCACCCGATCCCGGGGGCCACGACGAACACCAGCAGCAGCGCGGTCGGCACGGCCGGCCAGCCGAAGCCCGAGTGGAGTTCGTAGAAGGCGAGCGCGCACAGATACGCGGTCGCGCCGTGCGCGAAGTTGAACAGACCGGAGGCGGAGTACGACAGCACGAGCCCTGTCGCCAGCAGCGCGTACAACGCACCCGAGACCAGTCCGCTCAGCACGAAGCCCAGCAGGTCACCCACGATCCGCGCCCCCTACCGGAACGGGATCGGCGGATAGCACGTGAAGGGCGACGACACCTCGTACCGCCCGTTCCTCAGCTGCACGAGCGCCCCGCAGCCGAAGCTCTCCTTCTGGCCCTTGGGCTCGGCCCGGTCGCCGACGAGCGTCCCGGTGTCGGAGAAGGAGGCGGCGGCCTTCTGGAAGGACTCGACGGTCAGGTCCTTGCCCGACTTCCCGGCGATCGCGAGGAAGAGGTCCGCCGACATGTATCCGGTCATCATGTGCATGTTCAGCGGGACGTCCTTGCCGCCCGCCGCCTTCCTGATGTCCTCCTTGAACTGCTGCATCGCGGGGCTCGACGACTCGAAGGGCTCGAACTGCAGCAGCACATGCACACCGTCGAGCGCCTGCCGTGTCGCGTCCTTGGTCAGCAGCCCCGGGTCGTAGTCCGTCGGATCGGAGATGACCCCCCTGAAGCCGGCCCGCTTCAGCGCCGTGAACAGCCCGATGTTGTACGGGGTCTGCATCACCGACACCACCGCGTCCGGCGCCTTGCCGCCGTTCGACCGCAGGATCTCCTTCGTGTACGCCGACCAGTCGCTCGGCGGCGACGCCGCGGGCACGACGGCCTTCGCGTACGAGACCGTGTAGCCGGCCGCCGTGAAGCCCTGCGTGAAGGTGCGGATGCCGAACTTGCCCGCGTCGCTGTCTGCGGCGATCAGCGCGATCGACCTGCCCTTGGTCCCGCCGAGTACCGAACCGAGACCCTCCGGCCAGGTCTGGTTGAGCGCGCCACCCGGCATGGGGACGAGACAGCCGTTGAAGCCGTAGATGTGCTTGGGCCCGCAGAAGGAGGGCAGCGTGCCCCAGCCGAACGTCGGCACCTTCTGCTGCTCGAGGAAGTCGGCGCCGGAGAACGTCACCGAGCTCATCGGCGCGACCGCGAAGACCTTGTCCTGCTGGACCAGTTTCCGGGCGGCGGCGAGGTTCTTGGCCGGATCCTGACCGTCGTCCTCGGCGCCCAGGTACTCGATTCTGCGGCCGTTGACACCGCCCTCGGCGTTGGCGCGGTCGTAGCGGGCCCTGGCGCCGAGGTCGGTGTCCTTCTTGGAGTAGCCGCTGGCGGTGGTCATGGAGACGATGCCGCCGACCTTGATGGAGTCGGCCGTCACGCCACGTGCGGATGCCCCGCCCTTCCCGGTCGGTTCGCCGGACGTGGAGGCGGAGTTGCAGGCGGTGGCGAGCAGCAGCGCTGCGGCGGCTGCGGCGATGGTGCGGATCGGTCGCAACACGTTCGGTCCCTCCGTCGAGTGCCCAGATTGTGTGCTCGACCTGATGGACCGTCAATAACTGACGCATCATCAATTGATGGTGCGTCAGCAGGTGGACCGTGCCCGGCGTCTCAGTGGTACAGCGCGTCCACCTCGGCCGCGTACGCCGTCTCGATCGCCTTCCGCTTCAGCTTCAGCGACGGCGTCAGCAGCCCGTGCTCCTCGCTGAACGGGTGTGCCAGTATCCGGAACGTACGAATGGATTCGGCCTGCGACACCAGCGTGTTGGCGGCCACCACCGCCCGCCGGATCTCCATCTCCAGATCCGGGTCGCGCACCAGCTCGGACGGCGACATCGGCGGCCTGTTCCGCATCGCCAGCCAGTGCTCCACCGCCTCCTGGTCCACGGTGACCAGCGCCGCGATGTACGGCCGGTCGTTGCCGACGACGATGCACTGCGCCACCAGCGGATGCCCCCGCACCCGCTCCTCCAGGCCGATCGGCGACACGCTCTTGCCGCCCGACGTCACCAGGATCTCCTTCTTGCGCCCGGTGATCGTGAGATAGCCGTCCTCGTCCAGCGAGCCCAGATCGCCCGTGGCCAGCCAGCCGTCGTTGAGCACGGCGTCCGTCGCCTTCGGGGCGTTCAGATAACCGGAGAAGACCTGGGGGCCGTGCAGCCACACCTCCCCGTCCTCGGCGATGTGCACCGTCGTCCCCGGGATGGGCTGTCCGACCGTTCCGTACTTGGTGCGCTCCGGCGGGTTCGCCGTCGCGGCCGCGCTCGTCTCGGTGAGTCCGTACCCCTCGAAGACGGTGACGCCCGCGCCCTCGAAGAAGAGGCCGAGCCGCCGGTCCATGCCCGAGCCGCCGGACATCGCGTGCCGCACGCGTCCGCCCATCGCCTCGCGGACCTTGTGGTAGACGACCTTCTCGAAGAACTGGTGCTGCAGCCGCAACGCCGCCGACGGGCCGGGCCCGAGTCCGAAGGCCCGGTGCTCCATGGCCTCCGCGTACCGCACCGCGACATCGGCGGCCTTGTCGAACGGGCCGGTCCTGCCCTGGGCCTCCGCCTTGCGCCGGGCGGCGTTGAAGACCTTCTCGAAGATGTACGGAACGGCCAGGATGAACGTCGGCCGGAACGCCGCGAGATCCGGGATGAGGGCGCTGGCCTGCAGCACCGGCTGGTGCCCCAGTTTGACCCGGCCGAGGATCGCCGCGACCTCCACGATCCGCCCGAAGACGTGCGCGAGCGGCAGGAAGAGCAGTGTCGCGGCCTCGTCGCCCGGCTTGGAGTGGAAGACGGGCTCCCAGCGCCCGATGAGCGTGACGACCTCGTACATGAAGTTGGCGTGCGTGATCACGCACCCCTTGGGGCGGCCCGTCGTCCCCGACGTGTAGATGACCGTCGCGACGGACTCCGGCGTCACCGCCCTCCGGTGGCGGTGCACCACGTCTTCGTCGATGCGCTCGCCCGCCGCGAACAGTTCGGCGACGGCGCCCTTGTCCAACTGCCACAGCCGCTTGAGATGCGGCAGCCGGTCGATGACCGAGCCGATCGTCATCGCATGGTCCTCGTGCTCGACCATGCAGGCGGACACCTCGGCGTCGTGCAGCATCCAGAAGACCTGCTCGGCCGAGGACGTGGGGTAGATGGGGACGGACTGCGCGCCCACCGTCCAGAGAGCGAAGTCGAAGAGGGTCCACTCGTAGCGGGTACGGCACATGATCGCGACCCGGTCGCCGAACCGTACGCCGTGGGCGAGCAGGCCCTTCGCCAGGGCGAGCACGTCGTCACGGAACTCGGCCGACGTCATCTCGCCCCACTGGCCGGCGTCGTCCTTGCGGCCGAGCGCGACCCGGTGCGGATCGGTCTGGGCGTGATCGAACACGGCATCCGCCAGCCCGCCGACAGGTGGTGCCATCGCCAAGGGTGGAACCGTGAACTCACGCAATGACCTGCTCCTTGTGGCGCTCCGCACAGCGCCGGTGACGGTACCCCACCGGGCCGACGTGGGGGAGGGCCTTCAACAACTCGGCACATATCGCATCGCCGCTGGTCAGCAGACCGGATATGGCCAACGGTGGACGCCCCGGGGGCCGTTCTGACTGATGAGTAAGTAAGGTCGGGTGGAATCTGCACCGAATCTGTACGCAGAGAACACGCCCGCTCTACGCGCGTTTGAGGATCGGAGCGGTCCGCGTCTCACGCCCGCGTCCGGGCGTCCGTGCCTCACGTTTCGCGTCTGCCGCTTCGCCTCTCGCCTCTCGCCTCTCGCCTCTTGCGTCTCGCGTTGCGCGTCGTGCGTTTCAGTGGGAGCCTGCCGGACGGTGCAGCCGGTCGCCGCCCGCGAGGATCGCGGTGGCGAGCGCGTCCGCGGCCTCCCTGGTGCCGCGCGGCACACCCGCCCGGTGGCCGTGGAGCAGGACGAAGTCCACATCGCCCAGCTCCGGCAGCCCGGCGCGCGCGGGGACGGGGGTGAGGCCCGGCGGGATCAGCCCGCGGCTGTGGGCCATCACGCCGAGGCCCGCCTGCGCCGCGGCGACCAGTCCGCTGAGGCTCGCACTCGTACAGACGATCCGCCACGCGCGCCCGTGCGCCTCCAGGACATCCAGCGCGCGGGTGCGGGTGATGCCCGGCGGCGGGAAGACGATCAGCGGGACCGGACGGTCCGGGTCCAGCCGCAGCCGAGGCGCGCCGATCCAGGTGAGGCTGTCCTGCCAGACCAGCTCGCCGACGGTGCTTCCGGCTCGGCTGCCGGGGCCGGCCGCAGGGCGTTTCGCGAGGACCAGGTCGAGGCGGCCGGCCGCCAGCTGCTCGTGCAGCGTGCCCGAGAGCTCGACCGTCAGCTCAAGGTCGACCTCGGGATGGTCGCGGCGGAACGCCTCCAGAATCTCCGGGAGCCGGGTCAGGACGAAGTCCTCGGACGCCCCGAAGCGGAGCCGGCCGCGCAGCCGGGTGCCGGTGAAGAACGCCGCCGCGCGCTCGTGCGCCTCCAGGATCGTCCGGGCGAAGCCGAGCATCGCCTCGCCGGCCTCCGTGAGCTCCACGCTGTGGGTGTCCCGGGCGAACAGCTGCCGGCCCGCCGCGTCCTCCAGCCGTCGCACATGCTGGCTGACCGTCGACTGGCGGATGCCGAGCCGGCGGGCGGCCTGCGTGAAGCTCAGCGTCTGGGCGACGGCGAGGAAGGTGCGCAGCTGGGCGGGGTCGTACACACCACCAGGTTATCGAGAAACGCAATGACAGTCTTTGAGTGGTGTGCGGGATTCCCGATCGCGGCGCGAGCGAGCAGGATGGTGGGGGTACGACCTGAACCGAGAGCAAGTGGAGCACATGAGTCGCCGCACCTCCTTCCGACTGCCGTCCCGGCTGCCGGTGGACCCGTACGTCGCGGCGCTGCTCGGCACCGTGCTTCTCGCGGCACTGCTGCCGGCGTCCGGTACGGCGGCCACCGTCGCCGACGGTGCCTCCACCGGGGCGGTCGGCCTGCTCTTCTTCCTCTACGGTGCGCGGCTGTCGACCCGGGAGGCGCTGGACGGCCTGCGGCACTGGCGCCTGCATCTGACGGTGCTCGTGAGCACCTTCGTGGCTTTCCCGCTGCTCGGGCTCGCGGCGCAGGGACTCGTCCCGGCCGTCCTCACTCCGCAGCTCTACGGCGGCCTTCTCTTCCTGTGCCTCGTGCCGTCGACGATCCAGTCGTCGATCGCGTTCACGTCGATCGCCCGCGGCAACGTGCCCGCGGCGATCTGTGCCGGCTCCTTCTCCAGCCTCGCGGGAATCGTCCTCACGCCGCTGCTGGCCGCGCTGCTCATCGGGCAGAGCGCGGGCGGCTTCTCGGCCGGGTCGCTGCTGAAGATCGTGTTGCAGCTGCTCGTGCCGTTCCTGGCGGGGCAGGTCCTGCGGCGCCGGATCGGGCCCTTCCTCGCCCGGCACGGGAAGCTGCTCGGGTACGTGGATCGCGGCTCGATCCTGCTCGTCGTCTACGCCGCCTTCAGTGAGGGCATGGTCGCGGGCGTCTGGCACCAGGTCACGCCCTTGCGGCTGGGCGCGCTGCTGCTCGTCGAGGCGGTGCTCCTCGCGGTGATGCTCGCGCTGACCTGGTACGTACCGAAGCGGCTCGGTTTCGACCGGGCGGACCGCGTCGCGATCCAGTTCGCCGGCTCCAAGAAGAGCCTCGCCGCCGGACTGCCCATGGCGAGCGTCCTCTTCGGCGCGCACGCGAGCCTCGCCGTGCTTCCGCTGATGCTCTTCCACCAGATGCAGCTGATGGTCTGCGCGGTCATCGCCCGCCGCCGCGCCCACGACGACCTCGCCGGGCCCGCGCCCGGCAGCCTCGCCCCCACACCGGCCCGCGTGCCGGCGGGGCGCTGACACCTGGGCGCTGCCGGTACCGCGTGGTGGTTGGTGGGCCTGTGTGTCGGTCCTCAAGTGCCGGACGGTCTTGAGGTGTGGTCCGGGGCCGGACGGCGAGCCCGGGTGTCCGTCCTCGATCGCCGGACTGGCCGGAAGCGGCCGGTACCGACCGGGCGGCACGGGCGTCGTCGGCAGGCGCCGCGCCCCGGTACGGCGCAGTCGGCCTGCGTGTCCGTCAGCAGGCGTCGGACGGGCTCCAAAAGAGCGCCAAGTCCCGCACGACCGCCAGGGCGTAGAGGGCGGGGGACCGAGGCGGAGGCCCGGACAAGCTCCCCCGCCGGCGTTTGAGAACGGGTGTGGGGGCTCGCCCGCCCGCACTTCGGGAAGGGGCGGGGGTGCCTCGATGTGCGGCTCCGCCGCGTGGGCCCGCGAGGGCGCCTGGCAGGATCGGCGGGTGAGCGCACATCCCGCACCGCCCTTCGCCGCCCGCCGCCCTTGCACCCTCGTCGTCTGCCGCGGCTGCTGCTGCGGCGACGTCCGCAAGCACCCGGGCACGGACCATGACGCCCAGCTGCGGCGGCTGCGCAAGGCGGCCGCCGCCTCCGGCGGGCGGATATCGGTGCGGACCAGCGACTGTCTCGGTCCCTGCGGACAGGCGAACGTCGTCGTGGTGCAGCCCTCCACCGAGGCACGCCGGCGCGGAGCGCGCGCTGTCCGGATCGGGTTCGCGCTCGACGACGACGCGACGGCCGACATCCTGGCCTGGGCGGAGTCGGGCGGCCCGGGCGCCGCCGAACCGCCCGCGACGCTCGCGCTCCAGATGATCCCGGCCCCGTCCCCCGGCGACGGCCGCTGAGGCCGGGACCGCCGAGGCGAGGCCTACCGACGCGGCGGGCGTTCACCGAGACTTCGGCGGGGTGTTGCCCACAGAGGGCCAAGGGGCGGATGGGCCGGCCCTAGACGAGCCATTCCGAATGCTGACGGTGTGTCCGGGAACGCAGACAGGGCGTCCAAGATCGTTGTGTGACGAACAACCTAGACGCCCTGCTGA
>NZ_JBSFDW010000035.1:0-94130 GCF_053594115.1 Streptomyces sp. NPDC001970
CCATCTCCCCGGCCCATTCCCCCTGCATGTCTACAAGACTGGCCCCGACTCCACCGAGCCGGGGCCAAAACCCGAGATTTTCAGCAGTCTTCTAGCACGGGACTGTAAATCGTTCGGCTCTGGCCCGTAGTCGGTGGTGACGCCGGGTAGCCTTCCGTGATCATGGTCGCGTGATGGATGTCAACTCTCTTGTGGCTACGGTGTTTTCTGGGCTGTCCGCGCTGGTCATCGAGGATGTGACGGATGGCGGTGACATGGTGGCGGTCACGGCCCGTACCCGGGAGGACGCGGTGCCGTGTCCGGTGTGCGAAACGCCGACGGCGAAGGTCCACGGGTACCACGGCCGGACCGTGGCGGACGTGCCGGTCGACGCCCGTCAGGTCGTCGTGCGCCTGCGCGTACGACGGCTGGTCTGCCCTGTCCTGGAATGTGGGCGGCAAACCTTCCGCGAGCAGATTCCCGGGCTGCTGGAGCGTCATCAGCGCCGCACCGTACGGCTGGCGGGACAGATATCGCAGGTGGCACGGGAGCTATGCGGCCGGGCCGCTGCCCGCCTCGCCGGTCTGCTGGCCGTGCCCGTCTCCCGCAGCACCGCACTGCGCCATCTGCGCTCTCTGCCAGTGCCGAAGGCACTGGTCCCGCGGGTGATCGGCGTGGACGATTTCGCCCTGCGCCGCCGCCACCGCTACGCCACGATCATCACGGATGCCGAGACCGGCAGGCGAGTCGCGGTGCTGCCCGACCGCGAGGCCGCCACGCTGGAGTCCTGGCTGCGTGAACATCCCGGGATCGAGGTCGTGTGCCGGGACGGCTCGGCCACCTATGCCGAAGCCATCCGCCGTGCTCTGCCCGACGCGGTGCAGGTCAGCGACCGATGGCACCTCTGGCGGAATCTCTGTGACAAGGTCCAGCTCAAGGTTCGCGCCCACGCCGGCTGCTGGGCCACCATCAACCCGCCCCGCCCCGGCGGAGTACGCGAGCAGACCACCCGCGAACGCTGGAACAAGGTCCACGATCTCCTCGGCCACGGCGTCGGCCTGCTCGACTGCTCCCGCCGCCTGGGCCTGTCCCTGAACACCGTCAAACGCTACGCCCGCATGCCCGAACCCCAGGCCCTGCGCATCGCCCCCACCTACCGGCCCACCCTCGTCGACCCCTACCGCGACCACCTCCGCGAACGGCGCCAGGCCGACCCCGCAGCGCCCGTCACCCACCTCCTGCGGGAGATCCGAGAGCTGGGCTACACCGGCAGCGCCAACCTGCTGGTCCGCTACCTCAACCAGGGCCGCGCCGAAGGCGACCGCCCCGTCACCACCCCGCGCCACGCCAGCCGCCTCCTGCTCACCGCCCCCGAGAATCTGCGCCCGAAGGAAACGACCCTGCTGGAGAAGATCGCTGGAGCCTGCCCGGAGATGACCGCGCTCACCGATCTCGTACGCGGCTTCGCCGTCCTGCTGAAGCCGGCCCCGGGCAACGACGTCAAACTCACCGAGTGGATCACCACCGCCCGCGCCATCGACCTGCCCCACCTGCGCAGTCTCACAAACGGCCTTGAAATTGACCGGGCCGCCGTCGACGCCGGCCTCACCTTGCCCTACCACAACGGCCGCACCGAAGGCGTCAACACCCGCACCAACCGGATCATGAGACAGATGCACGGTCGCGCCGGATTCGACTTTCTCCGACACCGCATCCTCCTGCCCTGACGGACACCCGGCGTCACCACCGACTACGGGCCAGAGCCGAACGTTTTACAGGTGGGCGAGATTGGCTGCGCTGATCACCTCGGGTACGGGAAAATGGGGTCGGACGTCCCGGTCAGCCGATGGGCCTGCGATGCTGGCAAGCTCGTTTACAGGATGGCGATGGGGGCCGATCAGGGGACCACGGATTGTTGCCAGGGCGACGTCTGTCTGCCGCCTGGAGCACGCGTGTCAGACTCCGCTACTCCCTTGGCCCCTCCGGGATGTCCGCCGCACACGGGTGTATCGGGCGGGAGGGAGAACAGGATGGCCCGGCTCCAGGATGCGAAGGACGAGTTAATTCATCTGCGGTCCGCGGGAGTGGACCTTGGGAAGCGGTTCCTGCTCGCGTGTGTACGGACGCCGAGTACGAAACGGGCTGGCAGCTGGTCGTTGGAGACCGAGCGGTTTGGTACTACGACGGCCGAAGTCCGGCGCTTGCTGGCCTGGCCGGTGGAGCGACAGGTCGAGGTGGTGGTGATGGAGGCGACCTCGGACTACTGGCGTTCGGTCTACTACCTGCTGCAGCCGCATCTGAATCTGATGCTGGTCAACCCGGCCCACCTCAAAGGGATTCGGGGTCGCAAGACCGATCCCAGCGATGCAGCTTTTCTCGCCAGGGCCGGTGCCTCAGGAATGGTGATGGCCTCGTTCGTGCCGCGACGCTATATTCGTGAGCTACGGGATCTCACGCGCCGGCGCACTGAGCTGGCGCGGGCGGCGGGCTGGGAAGCCCAGCGCTTCGAGAAGGAGCTCGAGGACACGGGGATGAAGCTCTCCTCCGTCCTCAGCGATGTGGCCGGTGCCACGGGCCGGGCCATTCTGGAAGCTCTGATCAGTGGGGAACGGGACCCGGTCCGGCTTGCCGACCTGGCGGTCGGCCGGGCCCGGAACAAGATTCCCGAACTCATCGAGGCCCTGGACGGGGAGTTCACGGGCCATCACGCGTTCATGGTCCGGCACTATCTGGACGAGATCGACCGATGGAAGAGCATCATCACGGCCTTCGACACCCGGGTCTCCGCCCTACTGGCGGAACGGGAACGGGACCTGGCCAATCTGGCCACCATCCCAGGCCTCGGACGTCTCGCCGCGGAGATCGTCATCGCCGAGACCGGCGGTGACATGGCCCAGTTCGCCTCAGCCCATCGCCTCGCGTCCTGGATCGGACTCTGTCCCGGACAGAACGAGTCGGCGGGGGTGAACCGGTCCGGACGCACCCGTCCCGGGAACAAGAACCTCAAACGCCTGCTCGGGATCGCCGCGATGGTCGCCATCAGGAAGAAGGACTCCTACCTCGGTGTCTTCTTCCGACGGCTGGCAGCCAGACGAGGAGGCAAACGGGCACTGGTCGCCGTGATGCACAAACTCGCCATCGCGATCTGGCACGTCCTTCAGGACAAGGCCCCCTACCGAGAACTCGGAGCCGACCACTTCACCCGCCGCGATCCCGAACGTGCCATGCGCCGCATGATCAAGGAAGCCAACAGCCTCGGACTGACCATCCGCTTCGAACCGATCGCAGCCTGATCCGCCCACCAAGGGGTCATTTTCGTGTCAGTCCCTCTCGGGGCATGGATCGGGAACCAGCGGAGCAGGATCGCGACGCTCACCCCCGAGCGGATCGAGCAGCTCTCCACCATCGGCATGCGCTGGATGTAAGCACTGGGAGACTCATGGTTCCCCCGGCACAGCCGCCGGGGAATCCATGAGTGGCTGGCAGTCTCCTGACAGGCTTGCTACGCCTGCCGTGAGCGCGGGATCCAGGACTCGCGCCCCGGCACAGCTGGCAGTTGCAGATTGTCCAGCGGATCTAGCGCGCGGCCAACCCGGCCCTCGCAGCGCCGCACCGATTGAAGATCCAGCGAGTCAGGCAGAGTTACCAGGGCGAGGTGAGTCCACGTACCCTTACGGGTCGGGTCCTCGCTCAGGTGCTTCTGCATGCGCGGAGCCAGCGCTGCTTGGCTCCTACGTACACTCCCGACGTACAGCACGATCGCGGCGGCTGTACAGACGGCGTAGACGGCCGTGCGTACCAGGTCCCACTGCTTTCGGTTGAGGACCTCGGCCACCGGCACGAGACGTGGACGTGACCAGCCGCGGACGACCCCGGTCGAGCTATCCGCGTCGTCGATGCTGGGTACTTCGATACTCATGAGGCGGTCGATGTGATCTGCAAGAGCAGGGTCGAGACGTACGGGCGGCCTCATTCGGCATCCGTCCCGGAGAACCGGTTCCGGTTCATCACACGGTGCAGCGTGTTCCAGTCGTTAAGCTTCCCGGTGATCTTAACGAGCTTCTGAACGATCTCGTACGGATCGGCCCATCCGTGGTCATCGACATAGGGCAGTTCCGAGCCCTCGTCCTTGCGCAGCGCCATCACCTCGATCTTCCCCTGGAGCTGATGCACGCTGTCCCGGACGCCGTCGGTGTCTTCAGCCACCTGCGCGGAAGCGGTCGGATCCTCAATCTCAACCTGCTGATCCAGGGCCATGGAGCGCAGCCCTTCGCTGGTCAGCAGCTCATCCTTCGTGCCAGCCGACGAAAACACCTCAGCGTGCTGATCTTCGTCCACCTGGCGCACGGGATGCCCGAGACGACCGTCAAACACTGCCTGAGCAAGCTGCTCTAGTCCACGCGGCGTGGACGCCAGCTTGCGCATGAGCTCTGCGGGCTCCTGCCCCTGTCCCTTGCTGGCACCGTGGGGGCTGCGCGGCAGCAGCGCCCCCTCGTTAGCCGCGCTGCAGGTGAGGTAGAAGGCGGCACGGACGGTGATCTGGTTGACGGCCGGCCCGACGGTCGGCTTCTTTCCCTTGGAGCGTTCTTCGGCCGCGTTCTTCAGTTCGGATCGGGCGTCTTCGAGGATGTTCTCGATGGTCCGCATGTCCACCCCAAGGTCGCGCAGTTCCGTCATGCGCAAAACCCGCTCAAGAGCAGAGCGTCGGCCCTCACGCCCGATGTCGTCGGTGATGGCCCTGGCCACAACGCGCGCGGTCAGTTCCGACCGGGCCTGTGTGCGCTCCTGGCCGGCGACGCCCCGAGTCTTAAGGGCTGCGGCGATCACGCGATCAGCCGACGTGTTCGGGTTCCGGAGCAGCGAGGACACCGCCAGGGCCGCGATGTCGTCGGGATGGTGTCCTTGCCCCGTTGCGACGGCGGGATTGTCGATCCACTTCCTGACCTCGCGGGCATCGGCACCCGGCACCGAGGCCAGGAGGTCCCTCTGCTGCAGGGCCTCAAGCGCCGCCTCCGCCCGTGTCTGCCACTCCGTATCGGGAGTGAACTGGGTCGGGCGGTCCAGGTGCTGTTGAGCCACCAAACGCCGACGCGCCTCGTCCACAGGGACGTTGCCGTCCACGGTCAGGACGATCTTCGTGTTGGGCATCACGGCACGCATGAGCGTGAGCTCCTCGCGCTGCGTCAGGGACGAATTCCCCGCACGGACCTTGCCCGCGATGGAGAGCAGCTCCGTCCGCCGCTGCTGCAGGGGGTGCTGTCGCAGCTCGCGAGCGTCGGTGGGCACCGTCCTGAGCCACTCCAGAACGTCGGCTACCGCGATCCCCTCCGATTCCTGAATGAAGAAGGTGCGCCCGTAGCAGTCGGCCGTCTCGAAGCCGCCGATGAGCGGCTGTCCCGGCAGGCTGATCAGCAACGGAAAGAGGATCCCACCGATGCGCACTCCGTTCTGCTCGATGTCCTTGCCATAGGCATTGTTGGCGGTGATCTCGTCGTCGACCTTGTCGAGCTCGGTGAAGAGGAACTGCGTCGCGGCGGTGAGGTCCTGATGTTCGCTCAGGTCACACAGACATGCCTTGTTGAGAGCGGCGGACGTGTACTGCGGCAGGCGAAACACACCGGTGTAGCGCTTCTCCGCCATGCGAAGGTTCTCCAACGCCCGAATCAGCGGCGCGATAAGGACGTCGAGCTGAAGCGTGATGCCCGTAACACCGGGAGCCAGTACCTCACGCCGGAGCCGCTTGAGCTGATCGAGCATGGCCTGCGGATCGGCGGCCAGCCACGCCGCGGTGGAGGCCACCTCGGCCGGCACCCCAAGGCCGATCAGCATCTCGCGGATCGCCCCATGCTGCTTCCACGTCAGATTACTGATCTGCTCAGCCCGGACACGAAGCTCAGCGTCCCGACTGCCCAGCTCCGCCTCGGCCACCACGTTCGCGCCGGGCGGGGAAGGAATTCGGTCGGCAGCATCGACGCCAATCACAAGTTGGTCGTTCACCTGACAACCCTCTCGGGCTCAGGGCGTGCGGAACATGCACGCCAAGCGGCGTGCGATCAACGCACGGGCAGACCAGAACGGCTGACCCCGGCGTTCCCGACCGGACGGACCAGGATTCTCCTGAACCTGACGGACGGAGCGCGCTCGGTACGACACGAGTGTTCGACAGCCATGGCAGGCCATGCTGGTCTCGTCGTCTGTGAATGGCCTTCACAGAACGGCGCGTTCGGTCACATCCGGCGAACTATCGCCAGCCCGGGACGGTATCAGGCGCCACTGCATGTTGTCGTGTGATTACAGGAGTTTCTTGAGCAGAAGCGGGGGGCGATGCGCTCTGTGCGCCTCGGCATCTCGGCGGCCACCGCCAACTGCTCCTCCCGGAAAACGGACTGGAGCCACTCGGTGCCGCAGCCGGTGCAGACCGGGCGTCGAGCGCGCCCGGGATCCTTCTCCTGGGCCAGGCGCTGCTGCTCGGGCTTGTACGCGGCCGCCCTCGCGGCCTCGGCCTGGTGAGGCCGCAACGGCTTCCCTGCGTGGCGTTGCGATCGCATCCAGAAGGGGCTGCATACGGTCGCGGCCGAAGCGCCAGAACACGCGCAAGGAGGGCCGTGCTACGCACAGCCCCCTGTCTCAGCGGTCTCGAGGCAGTTGTTATCCACCTCGATGAACACCAGCAGCACCCCGGCCTGCGGAGCGATGACCACGATGTCGAACCGGGCGCCGCCCCTGCCCGGCTGGTTCCACGTTCCCGGTAGCAGGCAGCGGGACCTCGGTCGCGTACGAGGCGAGCCTGCCGGTCCCGCCGGGTGCATCGACGGCAGCCTGGGGGAAGCCGCGACCTCGTCAGCCGGCTCTCCATCGAGCAGGGCCAGGTCTGGCTTCGGGTGCAACGTGGGCAACGACGGCCTCGTTCACCGCCACGGGTGGGAGGCGCCGCTGCTGCCCGCGGCGCGGGCGGCCCCGCCCGTCTCGCCCGCCAACCGTCCCAGCTCGGGCGAACTTCGCCAGCCCCGTGACGCCACCGACATCGCCGCCCTCGTGCGTAGAGTGGGGCCTGACGGACACGTTGACTGAGGCCGGTCCTCGAACCGGTCAATGCTGTCCAGTACTCGGCGAGCAATAGTCAAGAGTTGTGGGTGAGCTGATTTCAGCTCTCGCTGCGGTGGTTGAGGCCGGTCCTGGCAGTGTTGCGGATCCGCTTGGTGCGGCCGGCTTCGGCGAGGATCTCGATGGCCTCGGTGTTCGTCCCAGCTGCGGTCTTGAGCTGGAGCCAGTTGGATGACGCGAGCAGGTCGTCCGGCTGCCAGGGCAGCTCGAGCGTGACGGCGCGGAAGAGCGACCACTCCCGCAGGCGCTGAGCCAGGAAGGGGTGGGCGATCGCGGCCTGGGCTATCGACTGCGCCCACCCCTCGTAGGCGGGACCGGGGTACAGGTCGGCGGCTCGACGGTCCAGGTGCCGCAGCACGGCGGACTCGGCCATTGTCTGGTCCGGATCAGTGAGCACGCGGCTGACGAGGTCGACCTCGTCCGGGTCGGCAACGTGCCCCAGCTTGTCGAGGTAGGCCGCGAAGCGGACGTGCTCGTCCGGGTTCTGCAGGATGTCGTGGACGTTCATGCGGCCTGCTCCTCGCGCTCGACCAGGACGCCGTTCTCGAATCGTGCGCCCGCGCGGACCAGGGACACCAGGTGGGCTCCGGTGATCGCGCGCCATCGTGCCTGAGCGGACTCGACCAGCTTGAAGACCATGGCGAGCGCGGCCGCCGGGCTGCCCGCGCCTCGCGTGACCTTGGTGCGGAGCTTGACCGTGGAGAAGGTCGACTCGATGGGGTTGGTGGTCCGCAGGTGAATCCAGTGCTCGGCAGGGAAGTCGTAGAACGCCAGCAGTTCGTCCTGGTCCTCGGTGATCTTCGCGACGGCCTTCGGGAACTTCGCCCCGTAGGTCTTCGCGAACGCCTCGATCGCCTTCTCGGCGTGAGTGCGGTCCTCGGCGTTGTAGATCTCCTGCATCGCCTTCGTCGCGCCGGGCTGTGCGGACTTGGGCAGGCAGTTCGCGACGTTGCGGGCTTTGTGAACCCAGCACCTTTGCGGCCTGGCTGCCGGGAACACCTCGGCGAGCGCCCGCCAAAGGCCCATGGCACCGTCTCCGATGACCAGCTCGGGGTCGCGCATGCCGCGTCGGCGGCAGTCGCGCAGCAGGTCGGCCCACGACTCGGTGGACTCGCGCAGGCCCTCGGCCAGGGCGATCAGCTCTTTCGTGCCGTCCAGCCGGACGCCGAGCAGAACCAGGATGCACGAGTGGGCCTGGCCGAGCCGGACCTTCGGGTGCACGCCGTCCGCCCACACGTAGACGAAGTCGCGGTCGGACAAGTCCCGGTTCTGAAAGGCGGTGTGGTCGTCGCTCCACTGCCTGGTCAGCCGTGTCACGGTCGCGGCCGACAGGCCGGCTGTGCCGCCGAGGAACTGCTCCAGCGCCGGGACGAAGTCGCCGGAAGACAGCCCGTGGAGGTAGAGCAGCGGCAGCACTTCGGAGATCTTCGGCGACTTGCGGCACCACGGCGGAAGGATCTTCGAGGAGAACCGCTTGCGCTCGCCGGTCTCATCGTCGACGCGGCGGTCGTTCACCCGCGGGGCCTTGACCTCGATCGGTCCGGCAGCGGTGACCACGGTCCGCGCCTTGTGGTGGCCGTTGCGGACTACGAGACGCCGGCCGTACTCGTCGGTCTCCGCCATCAACTCGGCTATGTACTGGCTGACTTCCACTTCCAGCGCGGCGGCCAGCATCCGGCGGGCACCCTCGCGCACAATCTCGTCGATCAGGGAGCCGGACTGTGAGGAGCCGTCGTCGGTGACTACGCTGAGCACGGGCGTACCTTCCCGACCCGCGCTGCAACGCGGGCCTACTCGGAGACCTTAAGGATCATTCGGGAAGGTACGCCCTCCGCGTGCCCTCCGGAACCGATCCACAAGTCCTGAGCATTGCTCGTACTCGGCGGAGAAGGGCCGCACATGCCGGGAAGCCATGGCGAGGATCCTTGAAGACGGTCCGGTGGCCGTGTTCCCGTCGGCGTCGGAGCGCCGGCGATGCCCCGGCTACTGAATCTCGACAGCCGCGGTGAGTTGAGAGCCACGCATGTGCGCCTGGTGGCACAGGCGTGCGTTGGGGTGTCGCACTCAGCGTTCGCCTTCGAGAGCAGCGCTGAGACCAGTAACGTCTGCCAGGGAGAGCCTGTCGATGATGTCAAGGCACCGGCCGCGCTGGGATGTGGAGCTTTGGCGGTAGAGCCTCAGGACGATGGACACCAGATAGTGCCCATGGACCGCCCGGTGACTGGTGATGTCCCCCAGTCGGTCACCTGCCAGCTCCACTATCCGTTCACAGGCGTCGAGCGCGACGGCGGGGAGCGGACCGGTGTGGTTGTGCAGGGCAAAGACGAGGTGCTCCTGGTGGTCTCTGAAAGCGGCACTGTTGAGAAAGGCCTCTATGAGCTCGCTGGCCTGCGGAACTGGCATCTCGAAGACTTGCCGCAGGACGGCGGAGGCGTTCTTGCGTGTGTCGGCATCACTGTCTTCGAACAGGGCGGTCAGGAGACCAAATTGGTCTGGGTGGTGAGCCAGGGTTGCTGCCGCACCGCGCCGGGCACGATCGCTGAGCTGTTGAACAACGGCAGGCAGCTGGGAAGTCAGACAGTCGCGGACAGCGGCGATGGCCCACACCTGGCCAGCGAGTTCTGCCGCTGCTCCTGGCCCATGCAGAGCCCGCGCAAGGTGGTTCGCGAAGCGGTCGGGTGATCGGAGCAGGGCATACGTGAGCAGTCGCTGGGTGGTCTGGGCGTTGTAGATGTTGGGGTCCGGGTGGCTGAACAGTCTTTCGGCCGCATCGAGTGCGGTGTCTTGAGCGTGCCGGATCAGAGCCATGACGGCTTCGGCAGCGCAGGTACGGACGGCGAGAACCGGATCGTCGGCCATGCGCTGGACAAGGGGGATCAAGCTTGATGTGTGCTGGTTACCGTGGAAAAGCACGGTGGCGAGGGCCAGTGCTGTCTGACCTCGTGTGCTGTTCATGCCGGCGGTGAGCAGG
This sequence comes from Streptomyces sp. NPDC001970, assembly GCF_053594115.1. NCBI lineage: Bacteria > Bacillati > Actinomycetota > Actinomycetes > Kitasatosporales > Streptomycetaceae > Streptomyces > Streptomyces sp. NPDC001970. The sequence continues at coordinate 10,055 of NZ_JBSFDW010000035.1, forward strand.
TCCTGCCGGGCTCCCTCCTCGTCCGCCTCACGGATGTCGCCCGCGGGGTCGGGGTCAGCGGTGTAGGCATTCAGCAGCTGGTATAGAGCAGAGGTGTAGTTCTCTGGTGCGCTTTCCAGGGCTCGGCAGATCACGCCGGCGGCAGCCGTACCGATGGTGCGGTGGATGTGAAGGGCCAGTTCGGTCCACGGATCAGCGTCGATGTGGGGTGCGACATTGTGCAGGATGGTGGTGAGGTAGACGGGGGGTGATCCGGGGGCAAGTTGGAGCGCCAGTGCGGTGAAGCGCTCGGGTTCTTGAGCGGCACGGATTCCGAGTGTCTGGGCAAGTTCCTGAGCGCTGCCTCGCGGCTGCCAGGAGCCGTGGGTACGTGCTGCTGCGTAACGCTTCAGTGCTCGGTTCCACTGGGCATCGGTCATGTGTGCAGCTGCGGCGTCACTGATGGGAGAGTCGACGAATGTAGCGGTGATCTCCTGTGGAGGTTTGGGGTGGCCAGGGAACTTGCGCTCCCATTCCGCGAGCCTGCCGCGCACCGCGGCGCTGCGGCGGTCAGGACAGATCGCCGAGAGGAGTTCGTATTGGGAGAGGCCCCAGGCGCTGGGCATTCCCTTGGTTCTGCGGTGTTCCCAGGCCGGGTAGTAAGTGAGCAGAACAGCTGTAAGTCGGTCCACGGCTGCCTGGGTGCACTTAGGGGTTGCGGCGTCGATGAGCTCGCGGGTGACCCACCGTGAGCTGTCGGCCCATCCGAGTGTCAGGTTGTCCTCATCGCTCAGGAGCCAGTCGATCGCCGCATCGGCGTCATCACCGGCCGTGTACAGACGGCAGGTGAGGATACGTAGTTCTGTCAGGTTGGAGGGGCTCAGCTGCTGCAGAGCGTCCGCGGCAGCGAGCGGATCGGTTGCGGGCAGGGTGCGCAGCGCGGTGTCGAGCCCTGAGATCAAGATGCCGTCGACGCTGCGGCTGCCGATGTAACGGTACGCCCAGCGGCCACCGGGCGGAGTGTAGGCGCGGGTCTGGCTGCTGGCGGCGGCCACGTCCATGACGAAGGGCAATACCTCCCGCACAAAGACGGACGGTGCAGCGCTGCTGACGCGGGAAATCACGGTGGATGCGGTTTGGGAGTCGAGGGGCAGGTACTCGGACTCGAACGGGTCCCCCGAGCCCTCGTGTCGAGCGCGGTCGCCGCAGCGGCGCAGGTAGGCGCCGACGATGCGGGCGGTACCGGACGGGTCGTCCTCCGCGATGCTGTACAGCAGGCTCCAGAAGTCGCTGTTGACGGCTATGGGGCCGCGGGCGTCGTCCAGTTGCCCGCGGTCGATCAGTTCGATGGCCAGGTCCACCAGGGGCGGGGTGAGTGACCATTCGATAAGGGTGCGCAGCCATTGTTGCCATTGAGGTGTGGTGGCGAGGTGCGGGCGTACCAGTTCGGCGGTGCGCTCAGGGTGATGCTTGGCCGCGGTGATCAGTTCACGGAAGGCTGCTTCGGCCGTGTCAGGGGCGGCCAGCCACCGTTCCCATCGTCCGTCGTGATCAGCGGCGCCGAACCACCGTGGCAGCGACAGCAGACTGCGGGCCCGTCGCGCTGCGCGCGATGTTCCCCAGGCAATCGGCTCAATGGCCTGCCAGTCAAGGTCGGTGGCATCCAGCTGCCGAAGTACGGCGATGATCACCTCGTGGAGGTGCGGACGGATCTGGTCGGAGGTGAGTAGCTGTGCGACGGTGGTGCGGAAGCGGGGCCGGTCCGTGCCGGCAAGGTGCTCGAGGATCTGGCGGGTCTGAGCGCGTCTGAACAGGTGCTGGCCGGAGGCCGCGAGAAAACTGTGCACGTCGTCGTCGCCAGCGGTAAAAGCCCTGGCGAACAGGTAGTCGAAATAGGTCTCGTGGAAGAACTGGACCTTACCTCCGTCGCGGAAGAGGACTGCGTACGATTCCAGTGCGCTGACCTGTCGGCGAGGAAACGGGTCCAGGGTAGCTGCCGGTACCTGGAGCATTTCGCGCTCACTCATGGCGGAGCACAGGGCGTTAGTGATCGCTGGCCAGTCCAGAGTGCCGAGCTGGTTCTCGATTTCAGTCCGGACGTCGTTGGTGTAGCACTCGTAGAGCTCTTGCAGTGTCCGGTAGGAGCCTGTACGCGCCTGGGGCGAGAGTCGGGCGAAGACAGACAGATGCAGCGGAACACGTAGAAGCTGAAGTGTGGGCCTTCCCAGGACGTCGGGATCGGTTCCGTCCTCGCAGAGGACCGCACGGACGTCGGCCTCGTCCAGAAGGCCGAGCGAGAACCGCTCGACCCGAGAGTCGGACACCAGGCCGGTCAGTCTGCGGTCGTTGTCGACGTCGACGGAGCGGGCGACGAGCAGCACCTTCACGTTGGGGGCAACCCGCAACTGCTCCAGCACGTCCTCCACTGCCTCGTAGGCGTCGGGCATGCGGCCGCTGTAGGAGCTGACCGCGTCAAGCTGGTCGACGAGCAGGTAGGCCGGTTCTCCGTCTGCGACGCCGGCCAGAAGCACGGCCGGTGAATCCGGCAGCTCCATCGCCGTGCCCAGGGCTTTTGCCGTCTGCACGTTCGCGCCGATGCCATCCATCCGCACGGCGGCCACCGCTAGCCCTTGTGCTTTGAGCTGGGTCAGGACGTCTGCTGCTACGGTCGACTTGCCTGCTCCCGCACCACCTTCGCAGACGATGACCTGCGGTCCATCCGTGGCCGTCACCCGCTCGTACAGCTGCCTCGTGTGAGGGCGAGCGGCAAGCCCGAAAGACGGTTGGGATCGGTTTACGCGCCGTAGAAAGCGGTCCGCTGTGCTGGCCAGAGCCGTAAGGGTTCCTGTGTCGCCAGCCAGCAGGCGGCGCTGGACTCCGGGGATCGCCAAGAGGCGGTTCCACACCTGGGTACCGGTGATCCGCTTGTGCAGGTGGTCGCCGAGGAAACCGCGCAGTTCGTTGACAATGAGCTCACTGTCGCCGCTGATCAGGATCGAGTATGCGGCAGTCACCAGGCGTCGGAGCGTCTCCGGTGCATGCTGCTCAACGTAAATGGCGCTCAGGTACTGCCAGCCGGTCAGCTCGTCGACGTGTCCTGTGCCGGTCTTCCAGTGCCGGATGACGGTTGTGAGCTCACCATTCTTCTGGTCTTTGGTGAGCACGTCACGGAACTCCTCCAGCGTGGCGGCCGCGCGCGCTCGCTCACTCAAGTCATGGAGCTTGGGAGCACCAGTCGACAGGACCAGCCGCACCTTCTTTCCCGCCGCCAGGTGGCCGCCGACCTTTTCGAGGATCGTTCCCACCGCGGCCAGAGTCCAGGGCCCCTTGGAGGGGACGTCCTTGACCTGCTCGCACCACGGCCCGTCAGGCTCGGCAATCTCGAACTCGATGCCTTTGCCCGCCTTCCCTGGCGGCTCGAGCCGGATCCATGACGCCGATCCGTCGAGGAGGTCGGTCACGCGCAGGGCCGTCCACCAGTCCTCGTACTGATTCCCGACCTTGTCCGCAGACCCGCCCGGCAGCCCCATCAGGCACCTCCCTGTCATCACGTTCAGTGGCCCCTGCATCGGGAGCCTGAACGCACTGCTGACTTTAGCTTCAGCCACTGACACCCATCCCCCCTGTGCACAGCTCCCCCCGCCGCCGGGTGGGCCCCGGGCGAAGCGGCCGGCGAACTCCAGCTCACCGTCGGCAGCCAGAGCGCCGGTGCGGGCGAGCCCGGCGAGCAGGGCGGCATGAGCCCGCACCGCCACGGGCAGCGAGCCCAACGGCGGCCGTGCGCGCGGCCGGGTCGGCGTAGTGGCCGGAGCGATCAGCCAGGGCCTGCGCCAGCCAACCGTCGGCCTTCGGGCTGCGGTAGTCGCCTCGCTGAACCAGGAGGTCGGGGGCGGCTTCGTCCCCGGCCTGGCTCGGCACGCTGCGATCGAGTCGGCCAGCCCCGCCCAGCTGGGCGAGTTCTTCGGACCGGTCGACTACCCGCTGCTGATTTGGCGGCGTTGCTGTTCGGCTTCCGCGCGGCGCCGGTCGTCGACGAGCTTCTCCTGGACGACCACGTCGGCGTCCGGGTCGTACGGGCCGCCAGTCACGGCGAGCAGCTGCACGATGCGCTGCCTTCGCAAGCTCCGCTTCATGGCGGCCGTCGTCTTCGGCCAGGTCCTCGTGGCGCCGGTCCAGGTGCGCGCAGTCCGGCCTCGCTGAGCGCCTCCACCGCCTCGCTGGGCGTCATGCCCCGCGTGCGGCGCCGCACCGAGGACCGGCCGACCTTCGCGTAGTCGATCGGCGTGCGCGGAGTACCAGCGCGGCCGCGGGCCTCGGGGACACGGCGCGACTGCCACCCGTCGGCGCTGCTGAACCACCCCGGAGCCAATCCGCTACGATCCGCTGATGTCCTGCGTCTTCTGCGGCGGTTCTCCCGTCACCAAGGAACACGTCTTCCCCCAGTGGCTGAACAAGTATCTTCCGCCAGGGCGGCAGCAGACCGAGCAGGCCCGCTATGGAGCGGGCGCCTTCGACGTGACCAGGCAGAGCACGGGCCTGGACTTCACGGTCAAGAAGGTGTGTGCCCCGTGCAACAACGGCTGGATGTCGAAGCTTGAAAGCTCCTCCAGAGACGCCCTCGAACCACTGATCATCCGGCAGGATCTCGAGCTCATATCCCTCCGGCGGCAACGCCAGATCGCGCTCTGGGCCACAAAGACGGCGATGATGGCCGACCAGGTTCAGCAGGAGCCCCTCCTGCTGTCCCATCAGCTCCGGAGAATGCGTACTCACCGAGCGATCCCGGGTGGAACGCGCGTCTGGCTCGGGTCCTGCCCCGAACGCAACCCCACCGTCACCAGTCACACCGTGAGGATCGACCTCACAGGAGTATCCACTCCTGATACTCCCCAGCCGGTCGGGTTCTACTGCCCGATGAAGATAGGGCACCTGTGCATATACGTCTATTTCCCGGCCGTGGACGCCGTCATCCAGCACGCACCTGAATTCCACCGATCCGTCGCCCGGATCTGGCCCCGTCGTTCCAGCGACCTCGCTTTCCCCCCACCCGTCCAGCCACGGAACGGGGAGGCCTTCGAAGCATTCGCCGACGCGCTTCGCAAGAGCCTGTACCTCTACACACCCGAGCAGGCGGCTGAGCATGGGCTCAAGGAGTCCTGAGATCGGGGCCATGCTGTCTGGCAGATCACGCCAACTGAAGTGCTCAACCGCCAACTGAACAATGGCGAGAACCAGACGCTTGTGCTGGTCGGGCCGGAAGTCGCGGAGGACCAGGTCGGGGATCGTTGTGCGGTGCCGTCGTCTGCGAAGGGCGCCGTCCTTGAGCGACTCGCCCTGGAGAAGCCGCAGTGGCCGTTCAAGACCTTGGACGGTCCCCACGGCTTCGGCACCTACTGGCGAAAGAGCGGCATGTCCGGCGGGGGCGGCTGGCAGGCGCGTCGGGACTGCGTCGAAAGCATCCTCGGCCCCACCCGGGGCGCCCTGGAAAAGATGAACGAGGCAATCGGGGCCATCGACGACGAATTCGTCCCGCAAGGCCCTCACCTGCCAGCACATCACCGACACGCCGCACTCTCCGACGCACCATACGGCCGAAGCATCTTCGACGACATCGACGACGACTGACGGCCGCTCCGCCGTCGCCAACACCACACACATGCTCACTATGAAGAGCCCAGGTCAGCCTCGCCCCGTACACCCCGCCGACCGGTAAAACGGACGAGGCGCACCGGACCTCGGGCCGGATCGGGAACCTCTGGGCGGTCATCCATGACAACCAGCGGATTCCCTCGTTGCGCCGCCTCTACATGACCGCCACACCCCGGCTGTGGCAACTCGACGAGCACTCCGAGCAGCAAGGCGCGCCGGGCGAGCTGGTGGCGAGCATGGACGACTCCCCCGACTCCCCCCTCGGCAGCAGGTGCTTCACCCTGACGCTCTCGACGGCCATCAACCGGGGCATCTGCGCCCCCTACCTGGTCGTGTGCGTGGACATCACCGACACGCAGTTCCAGGCCGCGCAGCTGCTCGGCGCGGATGCACGGTCGGATGCCGTGCGGGGAGCGCGGCTCGCCGCCCTGCAGACCGCCCTGATAAAGGCATCCTCGGAGGAAGGGTTCAGGCGCACCCTCGTCTTCCACCACGTCGTCAAGGAGGCCGAGGCGTTCGCGGCCGGCCTCACGGCCCTCGCTCAGCGGCTGCACGCGAGCGATCCCGAGCTGTACCCGGCCACGATCTGGGCCGACTGGCTGTGCGGCGAACACAGGCCACTCCACCGACGCCGCGTCCTCACCGAGTTCACCGACGGCATCGCCACCGACGGCACCGTCATGGAGAAGAACTACCTGGGCTCTGTGAAGGTCCTCGGAGAAGGCGTTGATACGTCCCGGTGTGACTCCGTGTACTTCGCTGACGTACGCGGCTCCATGCCCGACCTCGTCCAAGCCGTCGGCCGGGCGCTACGGATCCATCCGGGCGAAGGCAAGACCGCGTCGCTGGTCGTACCGGTGCTGCTCGGGCCCGGCGAGACCCCTTCCGTCAAGGCGCAAGGAAAGAAGGGGCGTCGGCCGGGAGGCGGTGCACGAAAAGTTACCAATAGGTATGTCGTGACTTCGTACGCCAACGGCAGTAGAACCCGTTTCGATTCACTCGAAATCGAGGAGTGTCGTATGAGCGCTGACCTCCAGAACAGACCCCCACTAAGCGGAATCTCCCGCCGCCGATTCATCGCTGGAACAGGTTTCATTTCTGGCGCCGTGATACTCGGCGGCCACAACTCGCCGGCTCTGGCGGATCCGCAGCCGAACGCCGCCGTGATCGAACCGGGTGTGCGCATCCCGGTCCTGGTGATCGGCACCGGCTACGGCGGCTCGGTCGCCGCCCTCCGGCTCGCACAGGCCGGTGTCGACGTGCACATGGTCGAAATGGGAATGGCCTGGGACACCCCGGGCCCCGACGGAAAGATCTTCGCCAACACCACAAGTCCCGATTACCGTTCGTTCTGGCTGCGCACCAGAACCAAACAACCCCTCAGCAACTTCCTAGGTTTCCCGCTCGACAAGAACGTCCCCCGCTACACCGGCATTCTCGACGCCGAGGAAATGGGCGGGATCACGGTCTATCAGGGCCGTGGTGTCGGCGGAGGATCACTGGTGAACGGCGGCATGGCCGTCACACCGAGGCGCGAGAACTTCGGCGGCGTCCTGCCGTCCGTCGACCCCGACAAGATGTACGACGTCTACTATCCGCGTGCCAACGCGGAACTGGGCGTCGGCACGATCGACCTGGCCTGGTTCGAGACCGCGGCCTGCTACCAGTACGCCCGGGTGGGCCGGAAGCACGCGCAGCGGTCGGGTTTCCCCTTCGTCTTCGTCCCCGACGTCTACGACTGGGAGTACATGAAGCAGGAGGCCGCCGGGACGGTCCCGAAGTCGGCGCTGGCCGGTGAGATCCTCTACGGCAACAACCACGGCAAGAAGAGCCTCCAGCAGACCTATCTGGCCCGGGCACGGGCCACCGGAAAGGTCACCATCTCCCCGCTCCACAGAGTCACGTCCGTCACCCCCGAGTCCTCGGGCGGATACACCGTCGCCATCGAGCAGCTCGACACCGCCGGTGCCGTCACGGCCACGAAGACGGTCACGGCGGCCCGGGTGTTCTTCGCCGCCGGCAGCGTCGGCACCAGCAAGCTGCTGGTCCGGCTCAAGGCCCAGGGTGCGCTGCCCGGCCTGAACGGCGAGATCGGCAAGGGCTGGGGCGAGAACGGCAACGTCATGTGCGGGCGGGCCAACCACATGTGGGACCCCACGGGTGCCCTGCAGTCGTCGATTCCCACCGCGGGAATCGACAACTGGGCCGAGGGCGGCGCCTTTGCCGAAGTCGCACCACTGCCCACCGGAATCGAGACGTACGCCTCCTTCTATCTGTCAATCACCAAGAATCCGCACCGCGCCGAGTTCACCTGGAACGCGGCGAGCGGACAGGTGGAACTCAACTGGCAGACGGCCTGGAAGCAGCCGTCGATCACCATGGCGAAGTCGATATTCGACCGGATCAACGCGAAGGAGGGAACGATCTACCGCACCGACCTGTTCGGTTTATACAAGATCTGGGGCGACCACCTCACCTACCATCCCCTAGGAGGTGCGGTGCTGGACAAGGCGACTGACAACTACGGCCGCCTGCACGGCTATTCCGGCCTCTACGTCGTCGACGGGTCGCTGATCCCTGGCAATGTCAGCGTGAACCCCTTCGTCACCATCACGGCACTCGCCGAACGGAACATCGAGGAGATCATCGCCACCGACCTCTGACCCGCCTCAACGCTGGGGCAGGACGCAGACGCGGTCCAGCCCCAGCACATGGTTGAGCCGGCCGAACGCCAGCCAGGACCCGATGCTCATGCTGAGCTCCACGATCTCCGGCTGACTGTAGTGGGCCGTCATCCGGCGCCAGAAGTCCTCGTCCAGGCCGTGGTGGTCCAGGGCGTAGCGCTCGGCGTACTCGGCGGCCAGACGGGTGCGCGCGTCGAAGTCGCCCGTGGTCCGCCAGGCGGTGACCGCCTCCGCGAAGCCCTCGTCCACCTTCTCCCCGTCGCGTTCGGTGCGCCAGTCCAGGCAGAAGACGCAGCCGTTGATCTGCGCGATGCGCAGCCGCGCCGCCTCGAACTCGCGCAGGCCCAGGCTGGTGTGGGCGTATACGGCCAGCGAGAAGTTCGACGCCGCCATGCCTATCTCCGGAACCATGTCGCCCCACACGTAGGGGATCGGGTCCGCTCCCTCGGGGATGTCGATGCGCAGGGTCATCGGTCAGGTCCTTCCCAGTCGGCCGGCCGCGGGACGCAGCGGGACCTCGAGCGCGTCGTAGAGGCCGGGCTTGGTCTCGGTGAGCCAGTCGATGGCGTTGACCAGCCGGCCGACCGCGGTGGCGTTGCCGCCCGCCGACCGGTTGCCGCCCTCGTCGCTCGCCTCGACGGTGACCTCGATGCGGGGGCGGCCCTCGACGACCACCCGGTGGGCTCCGGCGCCGCCGTCCGGGGGCTGCGGCCAGTCGGGGGCACAGGAGGCGTGGATGCGGGTGACGTGCTCGACGACGATGCGGGGCTCCCCGCCGACCAGGCCCAGCACCTCGAAGCGCACGGCCCCCTGGGTGCCCGCCGCGAACTCGCCCATGGTGGACGTGGTGACGGTGGCCTCCAGCGGGCGCCGCTGGAGTGTCTCGCGGATCTCGTCGAGTTCGACACCCAGGGCGCGGGCCATCATCCGCAACTGCCCGCCCCACACCATCGTCGGTACGCCCTCGAAGAGCATCGGCGGCTGGTAGCCCATCGCCTGCCCCATGCCGACCAGGTTCCGTACCGCGTCCTCCTGGTCGTACGTGGAGTAGTCGAAGATCTCCTGGCAGCGGACCGCGTCGATGCGCGAGCCGAGGCCGGTGACCAGCAGGGGCAGGATGTCGTTCGCCCAGCCCGGGTCCACACCGGAGACGAACAGGGACCCGCCGCCGGCGGCGACGGCCTCCACCAGCGGCTCCCGGATCTCGGGCGGCGCGCCGCGGTGGTCGTACAGGCCGTAGACGGACGGTGTGACGACGACCGCCCCGGCCCGCACGGCCCGTTCGAGGTCCCGAAGGGCCTCGTCGGGCCGGATGTCCCCGGAGGCCGCGTACACGACCGCGCGCGGACCGGCCGCGAGGACCGCGGAGACGTCGTCGGTGGCCACCACTCCCAACCGGCGGCCCAGGTCGCTCAGTTCGCCCGCGTCCCGGCCCACCTTGGCCGGATCGGCGACCAGGACGGCCACCAGATCCAGCGACGGATGCGCGTCGACGGCGCGGATGGCCGCGCGGCCGACATTGCCCGTACCCCACACAACCGTGGAAATCATGGGCGGAGGGTACCGAGGCGCGGCAAAGCTTCCCAGAGCCGTGCAGGGAGATCTTTCCGACGCGAAAGGGATCTTTACGCCCCGCACGGCGCGGGACGTCCGGCCCGTGCGGCGCGGGTGTCAGGACCGCGGCGGCTTCATCGCCAGGTCCGGGTCTGTGTAGCGAACGGCCCTGTCTCACATTCGGTGGTGACGGAGAGTCGTGAGGGTCGTTGACTTGCATGTGAAGGATGTCAATGAGCTTGTGCGGACGGTGTTTTCGGGTCTGTCCCCGCTGGTCATGGAGGATGTGGCCGACGAGGGTGAGCGGATCGTGGTGCGGGCGCGGACTCCGCAGGAGGCCGCGCTGACGCCTCCCTGCGGAGTCCCGGTGTGGGTGTCCTGGAGCTCTCCGAGTTCCGTGAGGACCCCGGCTTTCAGGAATGCCTTCACCAGGGCCAGGACCCGTTTGTCCTTGATCCTCGCTCGGACGCGGTCCATCAGGGCGGCATGCTCGATCTCGTCGAAGCACGCCTGGATGTCCGCGTCCAGGACCCAGCGGTATCCGCGGGTCCCGAAGAGGTGGATCTCGGCGATAGCGCCCTGGGCCCGCCGGTTGGGTCGGAAACCGTAGGAGACCGGCTTGAAGTCGGCCTCGAAGATCGGCTCCAGCACCAGCTTCAGCGCCGCCTGGACCACCCGGTCGGCGACGACGGGCACGGCGGCTTCATACTGCCCCTCCTGCTGTGATGGTTCGGGTTTTCGGGGTGAGGTGCCCGGATTCGGCGATGTGCCGTCGGCAGGCGGCCTCGGTCTCGTCGTCCCAGGGGACGCACCAGCGTCCGCTGGGAGTCTTGCGGGCGGCCAGCTGGCCGTGGGCGATCCAGTAGTAGACCGCGTCAGCCGCGATCCCCAGGCGGCGGGCCACCTCCTTGACCGAGATCTCGCCGTCGCGGAACGGAACCGTGAACGGGGAGGGGATTTTGTGCACGTGGCGGACCCAGCGGACCGCCGCCGCGTCGAACGGCCGGCCCGACGCGGTCGTGATGCCCTCCCCGGCAAGCGGCATCCCTGCGGGGAGGGGGCCGGGGTCGGCGCCGTCGACGAGGTCGCGTACGTGGGCGGCGAGGGGTCGGGCGGTCATCCCGTGGGCGCCGAGCAGCAGGGAGGGGGTGGTGGTGAGGCGTTCGGCGACGGCGTGGCCGAGGCACGTCGGCGAGCGCGGCGATGAGGGTGGTCATGGCCTGCTGCCGGGCGCCCTTTCGGGTGCGGGCCTGCTGGGCGCTGCCGGTGATGTCGCGCCCGGCGGGGGTGAAGGTGGCCTGCGCGACGAAGAACGGCTGGCCGTCATCCCCCTGTCCCTCCCGGACGGTCGCGGACGGCGTGCCCAGCAGTTGGGCGTGCATCCCGGCATGCGCTCCCGCGCGGCGCAGACGTGGGCGCCGGCGCCGCCAACTCAAGCGCTCACTCGCCAACTGAAGCGCTCCTTACCGTGTTGGCGGGTTGATTCCGGTCCTTCGTACGATCGGGAAACCCAGGGGCCTGGGTATGGCTGGAAGCGCTCATGCCGTGGTTGTGGCTTTGACTGATTGGCCGCCCAGCGCCCCGCGACGACACGGCCACTCATTGGGATGAGCAAACAGAGATCGCTTCGTAAGGACACGTCGGCGTGGTCGTCGGCTGGGACCAGTCAACCGATCGATGAGGGAGGCTCGGGTGCCCGAGCTTTGGGCGGGGACGGATGCCGGCAAGGCCGCGCAGAGCCTCGCCGCGCAGGCCGGCGAGAACTACGGTGCTGGGGTGACTGATCTTGAAGTAGTGGCACGTGGGCTGGTTGGCGACGAACGCTCTTTTGAACAGCTGAGATGCCATCCGCGGCTTCCGCTGGTGGCCTGCTCGGACTCCGAGCGTCCGGCGGTCCACATCTGGGACTGCGGCGCGGGGCAGCTACGCGAACTCGGCTGCGTGGGCCTCACGTCGAATGCCTATGGAGACGCCTATGGGTGGGAGCGGGCAGAGCGGACGCCCGCTGTGGCGTGGCATCCGCACCAGCCACTGCTTGTCGTAGCAGGGGAAGACGGACTACGGCAATGGACTCCTGCTGGGGTCTCCAAACCGGAAGGCGCTCCAGCCACCGCCTCCTACCGCAGTCTGGCTTTCAGCCCGGACGGGCAGACCCTGTGGGGTTCGCCGTCGTTTCGCGACGAAGGCGGCGGGTGGGAGAGCTCGGACGTCCTTGACCTTGCCTCCGGAACCATCGGTGCCGGACCCCCGTGGGACACAGGAGTCGCGGAGCATCCCGGGGGCGGACTTGTTGCCACGCTCACCAGCGACCAGGGGGCCACGCACTGCCTTTTCGCGCGCGTCGATCAAGGGACCGCGCCTGCCGTGATGCGGCTGCTCCGCCGGGCGCTGATCCTGGACTGTGACGGCTACGAGACTCCGCTCTTCAGCGCGGACGGACGTCATATGGCGGTCCGCGGCAACGCGTACGACAACTCGGTGGAGGTATTCGAGTTTCCTTCGTTGCACCGGGTTCTGGCCACAACCCTCGGCGACCCCAGCCCTGGCTATCCGTACCCGCAGGAGTGGCTTGACCAGATGGAAGCCTGGTCGCGTCACAACATCGCCTTCGGACCGCAACCGGGCATGCTGTGGATCGCAACGCCCGCGGGGGCGCTGGTCGAGGTGGACCTCGAAACCCGGCAAGCGGTCGAGCACGATGTGCTGACCGGGTCCCGCTTGTCCGCGCTGGCCGCCACGGCGACCGGCGAGCTTCTCGTCGCCGGCAGTGAGGGAGAGCTGGTGCTCTTGTCCGTGCTGACCGGCTCCACGCTGACCCGCACCACAAGCAGGGACGTCTCGAGGGCTGCAGCCATAGCGTTCTTGGAGGCCACCGCCGAGATTCCGGACGACGGCGACGACCTGGAGACGCACCTTGTCCTGACCGACGGAATCCGCACATGGGAAGCAGACGATCTGGCAACGGTGACCACGGCCAGCGCAACAGATCCAACCTGGCTTCAACTTCAAGCCGCCATCAACAAGGCACAGGTCCAGAGCGAATAAGCCGTGGAACGCGATGCACCGCCTGCGACGGCGATGCATCGGCACGCCACATCCCCAGAGATGCTGGCCGAAATCCCAGCGCCAGGTGGCGGGCTCGGTCATGTGCGCTCACGCTGTGGGCCGGGCGATCGCGAAAATGGACCCCGTGGTGGATCCCGCGTACACGACACCGTTCAGGACCACGGGGGGTGTCTGGTTCGGGCCGTTCGGGTCGCCAATGGGCCTGAGACTCCAATTCGGGTCGCGTCGCGCCGCGCTCCGCCACAGGATCTTTCCCGTGGCGGGGTCGATGCGGGTGATCCGTCCGTCGCTGGCCAGGCTGTACAGATGCCCGTCGGCGAGCACCGGTCGGCCAGGGGACTCGCCTTGTGTCTCTGCGGCCCAGTGCCGTCGGCCCGTCCGCAGGTCGTATGACGCCAGCGTGCCGTCCGTGCGGCTGATGTACAGGGTGCCGTCCTCTGCGTAGGGGACGCCCAGTTGGGCGTTTTGCAGGGGTACGCGTTGCACGTGTCCGTCGGCCCGAGTGACGTGGGTGATGCTCTTGCCGTCGAGCAGGAAGGACACGGTGTCGCGGTCGGCCGCGACCGGTGTCCCGGGGTCCTCATCGAAAGTGGCGAGAGTCGTCGTGCGCAGGGTGGCCGTGTCCAGGACGGCGAGGGACGTGACATAGCCTTTGTCGCCACCGGTCTTCAGCACGTGCAGCACACCGTCCCCGCCCTCGAAGACGTAAGGCCAGGCGCCGGCGGGAAAGGTCCTGGACACGAGCAGCTTTCCGGTCCGTGCGTCCCTGCGGTCGATCCGGGATCCGTCCACATGCGGGTGAACCATCGTGACCGTGGATTCCTGCACGGTTGTACCCGCTGGCTGCCCTGACGCCTGGGCCGACCACAGCCGGTGACCGGTCTTCACGTCGAAGCCCACGAGCTGATCCCGGGTGAAGTCCTGGACCAGGGCCGTTTGTCCCGCGAACCCCACGACCGAGCTCGTCGAGGTCTCTTGGGTGTGCCGCTTGCTCCACATGACCCGTCCGCTGGCGGCATCGATCCGTTCGGCTACTACACCGGCTTCGCTGCACACGAGCACATCCCCGCTACCGGCACAGGCGGGGCGGGCACCCCCGAAGGACTCCGCGGCAGTGGTCGGCTTCTTCTCCCACAAAGCCCATCCCTTCGGCCGCACGGCCGCCATTGGTTCGACGGCAGGAGCAGCCGCTACCGACGCGGCCGACGGCGAGGCCGGGGCCGAGGGCGTTGCGGAATCTCGGGCATCGGCACGGTCGCCTCCGGCAGCGCCCCTCTGCGTGATCGGCACCGCCACGGCGACCGCGATCACGGCCACGGCGCCCAGCATGTAGGTGCGGGTCCGGGACCGCAGCCGTGAGCGGTGCGCGAGGCCGACGGGTCCCGGCATCGCCCGGGATTTCTCCGGGCCCGCCGCCGCTGCGCCCTTCGCCTGGAGCACGGCGAGAAGTTCGGTGGGTGAGGGCCGGCCGGCGGGGTCCTTGCACAGGCACTGCTCAATAACGGAGTGCAGGGCGGAGGGGACTGCGGTGAGGTCCGGCTCGTCCTGGGCGATGTTCATGGCGATGGCGATGGGCGGGGCGCCGGTGTCGCCGACGAACGGCCCGCGGCCTGTTGCCGCGTAGGTGAGGAGCCCGCCGAGTGCGAACACGTCGGCCGCCGCCCCTACGTCACGTGGGGAGCTGAGCTGTTCGGGAGCCATGAAGGACACGGTGCCGAGTATCGTGCCGGTCTGCGTCAGCCGTTCCGCGTTCAGCACCCGGGCTATGCCGAAGTCGATGACCCGCGGTCCGTCCTCGGTCAGCAGCACATTGCTCGGCTTCAGATCGCGGTGCACCAGGCCGGCGCGGTGGATGTCCCGCAGGGCCTCGGCAAGTCCCCGGCCCAGCCGCCACACGCCGTCCTCGTCGAACGGGCCGCTCCCCTGCACGCGTTCCGAAAGCGTCGGGGCGTCGAAGTACTGCGTCGCCATCCACGGGGGGTCGCAGTCGGCATCGGCGCCCACCACCGGAGCCGTGAACGCCCCGCTGACCTGCCGTGCGGCCTCGATCTCATGCCGGAACCGGGCGCGGTAATCGGCGTCCCCCGCGAACTCTGCGCGGATGACCTTCAGAGCGACCCGTCGGCCCGACGGCGACACAGCCAGATAGACGACCCCCATGCCGCCCGCACCGATACGGCGTTCTATGTGGTACTCCCCGACCGCCGACGGCGTCGTCTCGCCCTGCCAGCTCAAAGCCCTCTCCTGCGACTCCGCGGTGTCCGAGCCCTCCTCCACGCGCCAACGTGAGCCGGAAGGTTCACAGTCCCAATTCCTGTGGGAAGCACGGAGGTTATCGCATTCCGCGTCACCGGCAGACGGCCTGCGATCACGGGGCGGGGCCAAGGCGTGGCGTATCGGCGAAGGTGTCCGGGGATGGCGTACTTCGGGTGACCGCCTGCCGCCCGCCGGGACGACTCTGGTGGCCGGGGTCCCGGGCTCAGACGACGGCCGTCCAGTAGTCCAGGACCGGGGGATCCTGCCTCAGCAGGCTGATGAAGCGAGCGCGGCGTTCCTTGGTCGGGAAGATCATGCGGGCGCCGACGTCTCCCAGGAAGATGCAGGCGGTGGAGTGGGTGGGCAGCGGGTCGAAGACGCCGAGGAGGGTGCCGTCGTCGGCCACGAGCGGCATTCCGCCGGCATAGCGGGACTCGCCGACGCTCCAGCCGATGGCCACGGGCACGCGGTGTTCTCGGGCGAGGCGGACGATGGCGCGCTGGATACCGGGCAGGCTGCCCGAGTGCCGCACGAGGGCCAGGCGGGTGTGATCGGCTCTCGCGCTGAGCTCGAGGTCGCGGGCGCGCTGGCATGCCCACTGACGGCGGTCCTCGGCCTGTAGCTGCTGCTGTTCATCACGCCGGAGTTCCTCCTCGTCGCGCTCGTGCGCCGTCGCAAGTTCCTTACGCAGTTGGCGTCGTTCTTCCTGGCGCTTCGCACTCTCGGCTGCCTTGAGCTTCTGTTGCTCCTGCCAGTCCGTGTAGGACTTCTCGAGCCGGATGTGTGCTTCGGTGGTCCACACCGTCGCCAAAGGCCGTGCCGTGTGTGTCATGGCCACACGCGGTCGGTGCGAGACGATGTGCCCGGTGAAGAGCCAGTTCATGAACTGAGCGATCGGGACGGGGCCTTGGGGTCGCCATGTGGGGTGGGCGAAGTGGGCCAATCCTTCGACAGCGGCCAGGCCGTTCTCCCCCGCGGTCAGGCGCACCGAGGGGACGACGCCCAGCCATGGCGGCCGGGGACGGTCCGAGAACCACACCGAAGCCACCCCGTCCGCTGCCATGCGCTGCGTCCGCTCTCGTATGTGGTCCGGGGGGATGGGCGAAAGCTGTGCCTCCAGCGCGATCCGGCGGCCGCCGGCCGAGGCCAGGACGTCGGCGCGCCAGGCACGGCTGGGACCGCTCACCTCCAGGTCGGCTGTCCACCCCGCGGCCCGGGCGGCGGTAGCCAGCTCCTGCTTGAGGAGGCGGTGGGCCATCGTCTCCTCGGCCAGTGCGCAGGCCAGGGCCCCGGGCAGATGCGCGAAGAACCTCAGCCCCCGCGGTGACACCTTGGCCCGCACGCCGTGCCCGCACTCCGGACACCTCAACTCGGCCCGTGGCCGGACCCGGTGAACCGCCTCCCATCTCCAGCCGCTGCCGAGATCCTCCACCGTCGCATCCAGGCGCCCCCGCTCCGGGTGTAATGCCGTCAGCGCCATCAAGCCCCTCCCCCCGGCCCAGGTCCCCGCGCACACACGCCCGCGAGGAAGGGGATCCTGCCCACGGTACGACCACTCCAGCACGGCGTCGGCCGATGCTGCCGCAGGCGGGCACTGTGGCGGACTCTGTCCCGGTGCCTGGACGCGACCGGCACGGGATACGCCTGCGAAGTGCGGGCGGCGCTGTGCCTCCGCAGGCGTGGCCGCGGGCCTGGCGCACGATGGCACCTACTAGGTACCATCACGGGTATGCCGTCACTGAATGTGTCCTTCACCGACGAGGAACTCGAGGCCGTGCGCGCGGCAGCCGCAGCCGAGGGCAAGAGCCTCAAGCAGTACCTCCATGACCTCGGCGTTCGCGAGATGCACCGCAAGCGGTTCGTCGCCGGCGCTGCCGAGTGGGCGGACAAGCTGCGCACCGAGTTCGACGAGGCGTTCCCCGAGGAGATCCCGCCCTCTGAGCGCCGCGACGGGGCTGCGGCTGCCTGATGGCCGTCCTTCACATCGATGTCGCCTGGCTTCTGGACGTGCAGGAACTCGCACTCGGCCATGAGGACGTGACGGTTTCCGACTATTCCGGGCTGGTGGCGGCCGTCGCGCGCCACAAGACCCGGATGCCGACGCTGGAGGCCTCCGATCCGGATGCCGCATGGCGTGCGGCCGCGCTCTTGCACACCATCGTTCGCCTGGAGCCGCTGCCGCACCGAAACAGCCTGTTCGCGGCCTTCGTCGCCGCCCAGTACATGGACCAGTCCGGCGAAGGTATCGACCCCCCTTACGGGGCCCTGCCCGACCTCGTCCGGAAGATCCGCGACACCCGCCTGGATGTCTACGCCGTCGCAGACCAGCTGCGCACTTGGAGGGTCTGACCCGTCCGGCACACGACGCAGGTGGAAGCCGAGGGCGCCGAAGCACAAGGGCCGGCGTGGATGGCCCCAGAGCAGTCGAGCGCGGCTTCCTTTGTCGGATGTCGAGCCCCGGGGCGCAGTCGCCTGGGTCGATCAGCTCGCCGACGACGACCTCGGGCCACTGCAGCAGCAGGCCGCGGACGCCGCGAAGCCGGGCGACCTGCCTACCCTGCTCCGCGACCTCACCGCACAGAACCGGCCGACGCACCCGTGAACCCCGCGTGGGCGTGGTGCAGCGCAGCTCCGGTGACTCACGTGGGCAGGCGTTCGTGCACGGCGGGACAGTCAGCGGGTGTCGCGGGCGATCCACCGGCCGACCGCGGTCCAGGTCGGCTCAACGGGTTGCTCGAGTGTGGCGCCGGTCAGGCCGTCGAGGTGCTCGACGGCCTCGCGGGTGATGTAGCGATCGGGGTCGGGTGACCGCAGGTAGCGGCGCAGGAGGTCGGCGTCGAGGTCCTGGCGCTGGAGGTAGGCGGCGATCGTGCCGACCAGGAGGTGGTTGTGTGCGAGAGCGTCGGTCAGGGCGTACAGGACCAGGCGCCGCCACTCCCCCATGCAGTCCTGATGCAGGTTGCCCACACTCTGGGCCCGGGCAAGGTAGGCGTTGATGTGCTCGCAGTGGTAGGTGACCAGCGCCAATAGTTCCGGCGGCACCCCGTCGCCCGCCGGGTACGGGACGGGCGCTACCGTGTGTGCCTCAGGGGCGGGCGGCAGGGCATCGCGGATCTGCTGAAGTCCTTCAGACGGCTTAAAGCCGTGGGGCATCTCGCTGCGCCGCTGGGGACGCTTGCGCGGGTATGCGGTCATGACGGTGCCGTCTCCTGCCGGTCCCCACGACCCGGCACTCTACGGTGGCCTGGCCACGCGATGGGGTGCTGTGAACGACGCCGTGCGTCTTGGGCCTACCTGTCCGCATCAAGCGTGGGCGGATGCGGCACTCAGCCGGGCACCGTCACAGCACAACCAAGGGCGGCACCACCCAGGCCAACGATGCACACCGGAACAGGGTTACGAGCGCCCGCGTGGTGCCTCAGCCGTGCAACCGCGGCTTGCGGCCCTGGCCGCTCCGGGGTGTGAGCGTAGGGTGCTGGGTATCTGCGGCGGCCCCGGCCGCGCGGGCCGGGGTTGCGGTCCCCGCGACCCCTGGTCAGTTCGTAGGTTCGGTCGTCAGTCGCTTGAAGAGCTCTTCGAATCGGTTGAGGGTCTCGTCGTCGACCTGGTCGAAGAAGGCGTCACGGTCGGTGGTCAGCTGGTGGGCCGGGCCGACGTGGTCGAACGTGCCGTTGACCTGGCCGATGCGCTTGAGAATGGGCTCGGGGGTGTGCGGCAGCTGGTCTTCCGTGAGTTGTTTGACGGCCCGGCTGTACAGCCAGAGGTAGTCCTTGGGTGTGAACAGGTCCTCGATGTCGCCGGAGGCCGGGAGTCCGTCCTGTTCGCCGATGACGACGACGCGGGCGGGGCCGACACCGGCGGCTGCGGCAGCCTTGCGGACCTTGTGGGTCACCTTGGCGGTTTCCGCGCCGTCGATGAGGGCGAACACCTCCAGGCGGCGGCCGAGCAGGGCGACGAAGGCGGGCATGTTGCCGATGCCGCCGACCGGGATGATCGACATGCGGGAGGACAGTCCCTGCCGCCCGCGGGAGGTCAGGTAGTCGGACATGCGGGCCAGGAAGACGAAGTCGCTGCTGCCCTCAACGGCCAGGTGAGGGCCGGAGCCGAGGAAGAGGTGCTGGGCCACGGAGTAGCCCAGGGCGGCCTCGACGGGCAGCACGGTGGTTCGGTCGGCGGACAGGCTGACCGGTGAGATCACCACGCCGAGTTCCGGGTGCTCCCGGGTGGCCTGGTCGTGGACGGCGCGCATGGATTCGTACCGGGTCGGGTCGATCATGTGCTGGGAGTGGGTGGTGTAAAGGACCTGCTTGTGCGCGCCGAGCTCGCCGAAGATGAAGCGGAGGAAGTCGCCCTGGGCTTCGCCGTGCAGGCTGGTGCCCGGCTCGTCAAGCAGGACGACGACTCGTTCGGGGGCGTTCTGGTAGCGGCTGAAGGCGGCCATGAAGGAGAAGAACCACTGGAAGCCAGCGGAGCGGGTGGCGAAGTTGGTGGTGACGCCGCCGTGGCGTTCGTCGCGCAGCTGCACCTTCAGTACGCGGTGGCGCACCGGGCGTCCGTCCGGTTCGGTGCCGACCATGGGCATGTCGGTGTCGAAGTCGACGGTGAGGGCGTCGTTCTGCTTCCAGTACTCGAAGACCCGGTCGCTGAGGTCGACGCTGGCCGCCTGGAGTTCGGCGTTGCGGCTGTCGCAGTCCTCGTCCAGCAGGTTCTGCGGCTTCTCTCCTGCCAGGTCCAGCAGCGACAGCATGGTCTCGTCACCGGGCTCCAGCGCGTTGTTCTGGACGCGGGAGACCAGTTCGTTCAGGTCGCACTCGCCGGGCAGCAGTTCGTAGCTGGAGAAGTAGAAGAACTTGGGCAGCAACTCCAGCACGGCGTCGGTCTGCTCGTAGTTGAGCAGCGGGATGTAGGGCTTCAGCGCGCCAGGCACCTTGGCGACCGCCTGGGCCCTGGCCTGGTACCCGGCGTCGCGCAGCTCCTTGGCCGCCGCGGTCGCGGCTTCCGCGTCGTCGGCGGCGGCGGCCAGCTTCTGGGCGTCCTCCTGGTCGACGCCGCTGGACTGGCAGGCCCCGGCGAGGGCGTCCTGGAAGGAGAACTCCACCTCGATCCACTGCTCGTTGCCGTAGGTGCGGCCTGCGGCGATCCGGGTGCTGGCCGGCGGGGCGACGTCGAAGATGGCGGTGAACCCCGCCACGTCGCTGTCCTCCAGGGTGAACCATGCCTGGACCGGGGTGCAGTCACTCAGATCGCCGGCGCGACGATCACGGGCCAGACGGCGCCGCGGGTACTCCTGGGTGAGGTTGAAGTCGTCCGGGTTGTTCGCGGGGTTCAGGCGGTGCAGCGCCTTGAGGACCGTGGTTTTGCCCGCCTCGTTCTTCCCGATCAGCGTGGTGACGGTCGGCTCGACCTTCATCTGCTGCGCGTCGGTGAAATTGCGGAAGTTCTGTATCAGGACCTCGTCCAGCAACATACGAACCGCCCTCCCCTCTCAAGGCCCCGGCGCCGGCCTGCTCACATGCTTGATCAGCCGACGCCACCCTTGACATCGCCCCCGGGCCCCAAGTCGCCGTTGATCTCAGGTTCCTGGCCAGATCCAACCATCCCCCTCCGACAACCGGCCCCATATCGCCCACACAGGGACCCGCTGCCGACCGTTCAGGATGCATACGGAGCCACGCCAGAAGTGGATCACGCTGCAGGCGCGAAAGGGACCGGCCCGAGCAACGAAGCCGCACAGCAGTAGGTGAGACTGGACACCGCCCGGCGGTCGGGTTCTGTGTCCGGCCGATGCTGCCGCCGCCGGGCACTGTGGCGGACTCCGCCCCGGCGCCTGGACCGCACGCTCACGAAAGGATGCGTGCCATCGAGAACTTCGTCGGCTTCGTCAAGGAGAACCCTGAAGCCTTCGCAGCCATCGTTGCCTTCCTCGCCGTCTTCGGAGGGTGGGTGCAGCACGCGCTTCCTCGACGCCCGCGTCCCGCACGACGGGACACGCGAGGCGGACGGGGTCCGCGACGCGGCTGCGACGATTCTGGCGGCCGGTCCCCGGGAGGCGAGTCGCGGCCGCTGCGGTCAGCGTCCCTGCCCGTTGCCCGGGCGGCGCGGACGGCGGGCCGTGGGTCGGGGCCGGCGGCGCTGAGCATCACCGGCTGCCGGGGCGCCCGGCGAGGAGAACCCACCCGGTACGGCCGAGCGCGGAGCCGGAACCTGCGCGGGATCCTTCTCGGCTGCGGCAGGCCGGGGACGGGCGGCACGCGCGACGACCGTGGCGTGGGAAATCAGGGGCGCGCAGGCCGCGCAGACCTCCTCCACGCTCCACACCCGGCCCACCGTCGGGTCATGACGCAGGATCATCACCACCACGCCGGCGCAGTAGACCTTGGCTGCGGGGTGGGCGGCGCACTGCTGGGCCCGGCAATGGCAGGCGGCGTTCGGCCGGACGGTCGCCACCCTGGCGTGGGCGGCGGCGTGCTGGGCGGCGAAGGTGCGCATCGCGGCCAGGTTCTTGGAGCGGGCCGGCATGCGGCACGCGGCCGTGCTGCAGGTGACAGTGGCGGTGCGGTCGCTGTGTCCCGTCAGGCGAACGGTCCAGGACCGCCCGGGGACGCGTTCGGGGATGCGCTCGGTGCTGGATTCGCTGTACGCAGTCGTCACAAGCCGTCCGATCATGCTGCGGGGAAGTGTCCGATCACTATGAACTACCCGCCGTGCCCATGCGCAGCACATATCCACGCCGTGCCGCACGGTCCCAGACGGTGAGCCGACCGGATGCGGAGATGTCCCAGCGGGCGAGCCATGTGCCTGCGCGCCAGCCGCTGCAGGTTTTGGGCCAGCCCGGTGAACGGCGCGCCGGCCGTGATACCGGGAGTCCGCGCGCCGTGCCGCCGATCCGGCGTGCACGTCGTCCCAGACATGAGCCACCTGCCCCTGCCGCACCGTGAGTACATCGAGTCCGTCGTCGCAGCGCTCGGCGACCTCGCCGACGGCGACGTGACAGTCGAACAGGGCTGACCACCCCCCGGCGCGACCCGGTGCCGTCCGCGCCAGCGGTAGGTCCGCCAGGCCGCTCTCAGACGGACCCGGGCTGCCGGAAGGCCGTCCCGAGCGCACGCAGTTGAGCGCGGCGGGCCTGCATGAGCTCCTCCGGTCGGCGCAAGGCGGTGTCCAGGAGCCATACCCCGCGGCGGAACGGCTGGAAGCCGATGCTCTCCCACGTGCGGCGATCTTCTTCTTCGCCTGGAGCCGATAGGCCTCGGTGACCTGCTCGCGGTCTTCGGGGTACTCGCCCATGCCGGGAAACACCGCTACCGCGCAACAGCCCCCGGACAGGCGGCGGATCGCCTCGACGGCCAGCGCCGGGCCCAGTCCGAAACCCCTCCACGCCTTGTCAAGGCTGACGCGGTCGAGGATCAGCAGATCGCCGACGGGATGTGTGACCGCCTTCTCGAACGCGGCGCTGTAGCCCGTGCGCCCGGAACGGCCAAGGACAGCGGAGACAATAGCCTCGAGATCGCCGGATTCAGCGTCCGCCGTCTCCCACCGATTGTCGCCGGTGTAGTCACGCAGCCTCCACAGGATGAGGTGCGCAATCTTGGAGCCCGCGACCGGAGCGTGACCGCCCTCGTCTTCGTCTTCCCACCCCTCGTCGCCCGCCCCCGCCGTCCCGTAGGTGACCGCCACGTGCCACCGCGTCGACGATCGCCGCAGCGCCGGGTCTCCCTGCAACCCTGGAGGCGGTCACCGACATCACTTTCCCGGACCGGCAGGCCGGGCACTGCGCCCACCGATGGCACGGCCGGCCACCCCACGACGGCGCCCGCGCCAGCTGACGAGAACAAGGCGCTCGGCTACGCCATGCCCACCAACGCCACCTGCCGGAGATCACCCCCGCCGCGCTGCGCTGGATACGGCCGGGGGACCTTGCCCCGGCAAAGCGTCCGTGCCCGGGTATGTATCAGGCGGCGGAAGACGGGGTCCCTGGAGCGTGGCGCTTGAGCCGGCCGGCAACCGCTTCCAGCAGTTCGTCGGAGAGGCCGGAGTCGGCCACGGCCCGGGACATGAGCGTGGCGCCGACCAGGGCGCTGAGGGTGAGCATCGACTCGGCCCGGGCTTCCTCGGCATCGTCGTCGAGGCCGGCGATCAGGTCGAGGTATGCGCGGACCTGCTTCTCGTAGGCCTCTTTGAAGTGCTGGTCGCCGCGCCCGGCTGCGGCGCCGAGCGTGACCAGGGCGCAACCGGTGGCCGGCGCATCGCGGTGCTGTTTGGCGAGGTAGGCGTCGACGAGGCCGGCACGCGGATCCTGCTTGTTCTTCCGCGCGGCTCTCTCCATTTTCGCCGAGCCCTCGGCCAGGGCCACGGCCGAAGCCTGGGCGATCAGGTCGTCCCGGGAAGTGAAGTGCTTGTAGAAGCCGCCGTGCGTCAGCCCGGCCTCCTTCATCAGGTCCGCGACGCCAGGCCGGGTCACGCCCTCGGCGCGGACCTTGCGGGCCGCCATCCGCAGCACCCGCTCGCGGGATGCCGCCTTGTCCGCCTGCGAGTGCCCCATGTCGGGCCCCCCTTCAAGGTACGACGCATGTCGCCGGACGACTAGAAGATGCTCATCATACACATGGTGGGGAAATGCTGATACGACCTGCACTCGCTTGACTTCCAGGATGATGCGGCTAATCCTCTAATCTAGATGTTCTACATCATCCAGATTGAAGGAGACACGATGACCGAGACCTACGACCCCCGCCGCACGGCGGTCCTGCTCGTCGACCCCTACAACGACTTCCTCTCCGAGGGCGGCAAGGTCTGGCCGCACTTGGAGCGCATGGCGCATGAGGTCGGCCTGCTGGACCACCTGCGCTCCGTGGTCACCTCCGCCCGCGAGAGCGGCATACGCGTGGTGTTCGTCCCGCACCGCCGCTGGGAGCCGGGTGACTACGAGACCTGGGACCACCCGAGTCCCACCCAGCGGAAGATCCAGGAGCGGCACAACTTCGCCCGCGGTACCTGGGGCGGCCAGTTCCACCCCGACTTCCAGCCGCAGGCCGGCGATGTCGTCGCCCAGGAGCACTGGGGGCAGAGCGGATTCGCCAACACCGACCTGGACCTCCAGCTCAAGCAGCACGGCATCACCCACGTCGTGGTCGTCGGCCTGCTGGCAAACACCTGCATCGAGTCCACCGGCCGGTTTGCCATGGAACTCGGCTACCACGTGACGCTGGTCCGGGACGCCACCGCCGCCTTTCTCCCTGAAGAGATGCACGCCTCGCACGAGCTGAACGGCCCTACCTACGCCCACGCCATTGTCACCACGGACGATCTCACCACCGCATTCACGGGAGCCCAGGCATGACGCTGACCGGAGAACTGCTGATCGGAGCGGCCTGCGTACCCGCCACCGCAGGCACGATGAAGGCACTCAACCCCGCCACCGGCGAGCTCCTCGATCCCGAGTTCGCCGTCGGCGGCCCAGCCGAGGTCGACCGCGCCCTCCGCCTCGCCGACGAGGCCTTCGACAGCTACAGCCACACCGGCCCCACCGAGCGGGCCGCGTTCCTCGACCTCATCGCGGACAGGCTCGAGGCGGTCAAGAACGAACTCGCCGCTCGTACCTCACTGGAGACCGGACTGCCCGCTGCCCAGTTCGAGGGTGAGACCCTGAGGGCCGCTGAACACTTCCGCAAGTTCGCCACCGTGGTCCGTCACGGCCGTTTTCTCCAGGCGACCATCGACCCCGCACAGCCGGAGCGGCAGCCCGCACCGCGCATGGACCACCGGATGCAGAAGGTGGCCCTCGGCCCCGTGGTGATCTTCGGCGCCAGCAACTTCCCGATCTCCTACTCCGTCGCAGGCGGCGACACCGCCTCCGCCCTGGCCGCCGGCTGCCCAGTCGTCCTCAAGGCGCACAACGCCCATCCCGGTGCTTCTGAGATCCAGGGCCGCGCCATCCGGCAGGCCGTCACCGAAGCGGGACTGCATGAAGGGGTTTTCTCGCTGGTCCGGGGCGCAGGCAACGAGATCGGCGAGGCACTGGTGGAACACCCCCTGGTCCGGGCGGTCACCTTCACCGGCTCTGAGGGCGGCGGCATGGCCCTCTTCCGCCGGGCCCAGCAGCGTCCTGACCCCATCCCCGTGTTCACCGAGATGACCAGCGTCAACCCGACCTTCGTCCTGCCCGCCGCCCTGGCAGCCCGGGGCGCGGAGATCGGTACCGGCGTTGCCCAGCGCGCGCAGTACAACGTCGGGCAGGCCTGCCTGAAGCCTGCCATCCTCCTTGCCATCGACGGGCCCGGCTTCACGGAGCTGCGGGACGCGGCCACGGCCGAGGTGGCCAAGACGGCCGCGCGGACCATGCTCACGCCCGGCATCCACGACTCCTACACCCGCAACGTACGGCGGATCGAGGAGGGCGGCGCCACCCGGATCGGCGCGGGAGCGGACCCGATCCGCACATGGGACGGCCAGTCTCTGCTGTATGAGGTCACCGGTGGGCAGGTGCTGGCCGAACCGGCCCTGCGTCAGGAGGTCTTCGGCCCATCCATCCTGCTGGTCAGGCTGACCGACATGGAGCAACTGCACCACGTGGCCTGCGCCTTCAGGGGACAGCTGTCCGCCACGATGCACGCCGAAGCAGCCGATCGTGCCGCCGCAAAGCAGCTCCTGCCGATCCTGGAGCGCCGCACCGGCCGCATAGTGATCAACGCCTTCTCCATGCCGCAAGAGGTCTCCAACGCCTCCGTCCACACAGGCCCCTTCCCGGCCACCTCCGACAGCCGCTTCACCTCCGTCGGAATGAGCGCGATCGAGCGATTCCTGCGGCCGGTCACCTACCAGGGCTTCCCCGACGAGCTGCTTCCCGAGCCGCTGCGCGATGCCAACCCACTGCGCCTGTGGCGGCTCGTCGACGGCGAACCCACACGGAACTGACCCCCACGGCTCTCACCCACAGGCCCCCTCCGTGCCCCCCCAGGCACCTCACACAGCCGCTGGTCGAACAGAACGCCCACGACCTGGGCGTCTCCACCACGGCGGCGGGCATCATCACCACGGCCGGCCAGATCGGCTTACGCTGCCTCGACTGCGGGCGGTCAGGCCGGTCGAGCCCTGGGAGCTGGCGGCACCGGACCGGCCCTGGGGGCGCTGCCTTCTCGCACCGTCCGGGAGTCCTCCCGCAAGCAACGGGACATGGCGCGCCGACTGCGTGGCAGCTGCCCTTGCCGCTGCCTCCCTGCTGCTCGCCTTGCCCAAGTCCGGCGCGCCTGACTCGCCTGTCCGGCCTCCTCGGCGCGGCGATCTACGCAGCCTCCTCGGCGGTCCACGAGGCCGGCTGTCGGCCCGCCCTCTCGCCGCGGGGAGCTGGACCCAACGGGGCCGGACGACGAACCCACGGATGAAAGGAGCATATCCATGACAACCTACGACCAAGCGGCAGCAATCAGCGAACACGAGGCCTGTGAAGAGGTGCGCAGAAAGCTGCTGGGCGCATGGGAACTTGCGTCCTACACCGCGACAAGCCCGGACGGCCAGATCATCCACCCCCTCGGCCACCGGCCGCACGGCCTGATCATCTACACCCCCGAGGGCTACATGTCCGCCCAACTGTGCCGCAGCGACCGCCAGCGCACGCGATCCAACCGTCTCGAGGAAGCCACGGCAGAAGAACTGACGCAGGCTGCAATGACCTACGTCGCCTACGGCGGCCCCTTCCACGTGGTCGATCCAACAACCGTCGAGCATCACGTCACGGCCAGCCTCTTCCCGAACTGGACCGGACGGCCCCAGATCAGGACGGTCAGCTTCGAAAACGAGTACCTGAAACTGAGCCTTGTCACCCCCACCCGCCTCTGGGGCGCCGACCGATCGGCCGAACTCACCTGGCGCCGACTGGGCTGATGCC
This sequence comes from Streptomyces sp. NPDC001970, assembly GCF_053594115.1. Classification (NCBI taxonomy): domain Bacteria; kingdom Bacillati; phylum Actinomycetota; class Actinomycetes; order Kitasatosporales; family Streptomycetaceae; genus Streptomyces; species Streptomyces sp. NPDC001970. Next base: position 37,127 of record NZ_JBSFDW010000035.1, read on the forward strand.
GGAAGGCGCTGCAGAACAGGTCGCGGCCCGATACCGAAGGCGCGTTTGTGGGTGTCGCCCTGCCAGTAGGTGCGGGTGACTTCCGCCGAGCCGCGAGGGTCGAAAACGGCAAGGTCGGTGAGCAGGCTGGTGGACGGCGCAACGGGGGTCGCCGGACAGCCAGTCCAGGGCGTCCTGGAGCTGGAAGCCCTCGACCTGTAAGCCCGCTCGGTCGACGGCGCGGAGTCGACCACCGCGGTCCAGTGCGTCATCGACGACACCAACCCCGCCATCGCCTACAGCAGCGCCGCCCCCTTCCACCAGCCCTGCTGCACCCCAACGGCGCCGCGGCCAAGGCTCGCTTTTGCCTGCGACGGCTGCTCTGCATGGTCCAGACGGCAACTCGGACAGTGCCGACCGTCCGGCTCCGGAACATCCTCCTTCCCTGCATCGCACGCCACCGCTGCCCCCTGGAGTCACTCCGGCAGCAGACAGCGGATTTCCGAAATCCCCGCTTCATCTGGAAGAAGATGAAGATACTTAGACACGACAGGCATTCGGCCTGCATCCGCAGCAAAACCCAGGGGGAAGCATGCCCATGTCCGGGCACCAGCGCACGCGGGTGTGGCTTGCAGCATTAGCCGCGCTCGTCGCAATCGCCGGAACGCTGGTCACACTGTTCGCCACGGACACCATCGGCGGGGACCGTAACGAGTGCAGCAACCAGACTGTCTGCGGCCACGACAACAACACCAACTTCGGCAACGGCCCTGATCCGACGGCCACGCCAACCTCAAGCCCGGAGTCAGGAAGATGAGGTACATCTGCCGCCTCGCCGTCCTGACAATGTGCGCCGGGTCGCTGCTCCTCGGGTGTTCCACCAACGAGTGCTCAGGCGGCTCTGTGTGTGGCGGGGGCAATAGTGTCGATCTTTCCGGGACGCAGTCGCCGACCGTGGGGGGAAAGCAGTCGCCGACCACGCCGACGACGCCACTCACCTACAGCATCAGTGAGAGCGACCCGTGGGACGCATGCGAGGGCGGCCCGGGGAAGGTCTTCCTCAAAGCTCCGTCCCTGGACGATATCGCGGCCCATGTGAACAGCGGCGCGACCCAGACCACCGCTGAGGTCGCTGCCTACAAGAAGCAGTTAGCCGCATTCGACCGGGACCACAATGCCGTCACTGCCGACCGAACGACCATCACTCTGACACTCCAGGGCAAGACCTCACGCGCAGTTACGATCCAGAACATCACTGTGAATGTGGCGGATGTGAAGCCGACGCCCAAGACGAGCGTGCGGGTGCAGCGGGTCGGGGGCTGCGGCGACTCCAACGTCAGCTCGTTCCTCGTCAATCTCGACAAGAACGTTCCGAGACTCAAGTTCAAGGAGGGCCGGAACTCCACCGGACAGATGCGGGTGCGAGGCTTCCCCGTTCAGGTCACCGAGAGCGAACCTGAGGTACTCACTCTCGTCGCGCTCACGACCGCAGATGTCCATACCTTCAGCTTCGTCGTCCACTGGACGAGTGACGGCGACCCAGGGACCACAGAGGTGAAGGCTGACGGCGGTGCACTGTTCTCGGTGGCCTCGGGTAACGGTGCACGGCAGTACGACTACCAGCAGCAGGACGGCACCTTCACCCCGCAGCGGTACAAGATGGACCCGGAAGACCCGCTCGGTGATCCCCTGCCCATCGAGGCCCCGTAGACAGGTCCAGTCCTGATCAAGTACCCGTCTCGCCCGCCGAATGGGAGCGTCCGGGCAGCCGCTTCGGCTTCGAGGTACCGAACGCCGGACAAAGACAAGCTTCAGTCGCCAGAAAGAGTTGAAGCAGGCCGCTGCCGTCATCTGGTCAGGACTGACGTTCCGCCCCCGCGCTCGCGGCCGGGCGAGACGGCCTCGCGGCTCCGGCTGGGCCGGCAACTGCGCTCGCCGGAGCGGCTGGCCTGCTGCTGGTGACCGGCCGGTCGGGCAGCCTGCTCGACGACTCGCCCAACGCTGCCGACGATAGTCCGGTGGTCCGTGCGGTGATGCACATTTCATGCGGTTGCCACGGCTGAGGCAAAGCGGTTCGTGCTGCGCGTGCTCAGGTTCTCCGGATGCCGGTAAGTACGCCGTCCCGTTGGGCCTGCGCACGCACGTCGCGCAGGGAGCACCGGGGTCCTTGCGCCGGAGTGATGTGCCAGAACGCCATGCCGGCGCAGCGGCGTGTCCCGCAGACGACCTTCCCGGCTTCGTCTGCGCTGCCGTATCGGTCACCGCTGTCCAGCGTGACGAAGCCTTCCGCGTCGACGGTTGCGGTGTAGCGGATGCCCCGGTGGTCGGCGTCGATCCGCGTGCCCGGAGGCAGGACGCCGGCCCGCATCAGGCGTGCCAGGTCGGTGCGCAGTGCTCCGCGGCGCGCATCAGCGGCGGGCGGAACGTGCGGGGTGGATGCCGGGGTGTTGGTGGTCTGCTCCTTGGGGTGGAATCCGAGGCGCTGCGGGTTCCAGATGTGCGTGCACAGGCGGCGATAGAGTTCGCCGCGAATCTCGACGATCTGTTGGATGGTCTCGTTGCCGAACTCGCGGAAGTGGGACTCGATGCCGTGGCGGGCGACGAAGCCTTTCAGCGTCGGATTGTTCTTGCGGTGCTCGGGGGCAAGGATGGCGGCCAGGGCGTTCTCGCGTGCGTAGCGGCGTCTTTTCACGTCCAGTGGGAGGTCGTTGTAGCTGGCGTTGTCCGGCTGGCGTAGCAGGACCAGGACGCCGAGTCGGGCGCGCCAGGCGCGGAAGGTGACGGCGCTCGGGGTCTCGTGTGTGTGCCGCTCTGGGTGGTTGGCGTACAGGTGCTCGATCTGCCAGGTGCGTTCTCGGCTCAGGTAGTCGGCGATGAGGTCGGGCTTGCCGGTTTCTGTCTCCACGTAGGCGGTCAGCCGGGCCAGCAGGTAGCGGACCTGGGCCTTGTTGTTGCCGCGCATACCGAAGGTGGCGACCTGTTCGAAGGAGTTGTCGGGAAGCTGGGCCGACAGGAGTTCGGACACATCGTCGGGGGTGGCGCAGGTGCGCAGTTGGGGTACGAGGCGGTGGATGTCCGGTTGGAAGTCCTTGGCCTGGACGGGGTCGTCGTTGAGGACGCGTTCCACGTATAGGCGGTCAAGATAGTTGGCGACCAGGGCAGCCTTGGTTTTGGCTTGGGTGTCTGTGTCGTGCGGCTGGATGGGCGCCAGGATGAGGGCCATCTGGTTGGTCAGTCCGTTGGCTTCGTTGTAGAACAGGGCTGACAGGCCGTGCTGGTGGTAGGGCTGTTTGCTGGCGTGCAGGAATGTTCTGTGGTGCTCGGCGAGGCGGATCAGGTCTTCGACGAAGCGGAAGTAGTCGTCGGGTTGGCGCAGCCCGATCCGCTTGCTGTTCTTGCGGATCCAGATGTTCAGCGCTGCATCGATGTCTTCGCTGTCGGACGTCTCGTTCTCGCCCACGGTGGCGTAGCGGGCCAGGAGCGCGGACTTGAGGAATCTGCGTGGGGCGTCGGTGTCTCCGCGGACACCGGTCAGCTCGGCAAGCATGCGGCGCCAGGCTTCGTTGAGCTTCTCCTCACCTGTTCTCACGTTGGACAGCAGGTAGCTCTTGACGAGGTCCACAGGTGTCAGACGGGCGCCGCGATCGTTCATCGACTCGAAGATGCGGAAGCCGCTGTCGCGGCTGGGGGCACGGATGCCGACCATGATCACCTTGGATAGCAGCCAGTCGACGAACGCCTGGCAGTGCTCTGCCTCGAGGTGTTCCTCGAGGAGGTCGCCGATCTGCTGGCTGCGTTCGTGCAGGTTGCGTACCGACAGCGAGGCTCCGGCGGTTACCTCGTAGGGCCGTTCCCTATAGAGGGCTTCGAGAGCATCCTGGCGCTCTTCGATGTCGAGGCGGAACTGGGGGCGGTTGCCACGACCGAAATCAGTGATCACCCGGTCGAGCTTGCTGACGACATCGCGAAATCCCCAGGCCCGGGCTGACTGATAGAGGTGCAGGAACAGCAGGTGCAAGGTGGTGAAGCGCTGCTGTCCGTCGACGAGGAACCGCATGTGCGGAGACTGCTGGATGTAGACGAAGGGGCCGAGGAAGAAGTCGTCCGCGTCGCGCTCGTGCAGACGCCCCTCCCGGGCCAGCCGGTCGAACGCCGCAAAGAGGTCGCTCACCAAGGTGCGCACGTCCTCCGCCGACCACGCGTACTCGCGCTGGTAGTACTCAATGCAGTAGGTGGCCTCACCGAACAGTCTCTTCAGGTCAAAGGTGATTCCCTCGATCGACGCAGCTCCCATGCCCACCCCTGTTCACCCCGGCCCACGCGCCAACTTCCCCTGCTGACGCTTCACTTAGCGTAAGGAAGCGATCCCATGACGTGAACCTCTCGGATACCCCGGTCTGATATATCCGCGCAGACGCGCAAGCCGGCATGGGAATGCCCGCTGCCCCTCCCCGCGCGCGCTCACCGCTCTCGAGCGTGTCTCACACGGGTGTGCTGAGATCGCGGTCGGCCGACCGGAGCCCGGATCCGAGCGAGACGAGGCGCTGCTGTAAGCCCCGGCTCCAGCAGCAATGCATGGGGATCGGTCACCGAGCCGGAGGCAGGTGGCCCCAGGTGCTCTGGGCAGGCTTCACCAGCTCGTCAATATGGTCGTCACGGCTTTCGCCGACACGGCCGCCGTCGACTCGACAGCCTCGTGCTCGGTCACGTTCTCACTAGTCATCGATGCAGCTTTCATGATTGGGAGTTACACCGACCGATTTACTCCCCTGGAGCGACAGTGCAGTCGGGTGAGCTGGCACCTGCGCTCCGGCCCAGACCCGCTGGAGCCGCTGGCAGGCGATTCATCGGGTTGCGGTCTCCCCTATGTGCTGCTGGACGGCCTCGTCAGAGGGGTGGCGGGTGGGAGAGTGAGCACCTCCTTGGTCTCTTTCGCGGCCATCCTGGCGCGTGGGGAGACGGCTGGGGCCGGCGGGGTGGTTGGCCGCTGCGGTCAGCAGGGTGTTGATCCGGTGGGCGAAGTCAGGGCCGGGCATGGGCAGATCCATCTCGGGCTCGCGGAGGTAGCCGACGGCAACCGCCGTGGGCATGTAGGCCATGAGCTTGGTGACTGCAGCTGATCGAGGGCGGGCTGTGTGCCGGCCGAGATGGCGCAGGACGCTCAGCCTCGTCGAGGTGGAGGTTTCCAGCCGGGCTGGTGATCCCGTGGATCGTCGGCTCGGACGCCGCGGGACGCTGGCTCGCTGACCTAACCGGGTTGGTGTAGCACGCCGTGAGTACGGGCATCGGACGCTGATCCCCACGCATTTCGGGCGGGGAAAGTTGACGATCAGATGGTTCGTGTCACTGAAGTTTGAGCGGAGCAGGAGTCGAAGGCGGTGAAGGGACATGCCGACCGCGCAGCCGCGTACACGGATCGCGATCTCGTGTCGTTGATCTGAAGCCTCTGGGTGGGGTGGGGCTGTTGTCGGACCTAGGTGCGAGCCTGTGACGGTGAGGCTCGTGGGAGCCGTTCGATCGGTGTTGGAGGGACATGGTGCAACACGATGGCTGGGCCGGCATGGGCTGGGACTGGACGGACCACGAGGACATCCGGCGGCGCCTCGACCAGGGTGCCGACCCGGAGAGGTGGAGCGGGGGGCGGCCGTTGCACCAGGCGGCGGTGTTCGGCTCTCCGGAGGTGGTCACCGAGCTGGCACGACGGGTTGCGGACGTGAACGCGCTGGAGAACGGAGTCACGGCGGTGTGGGAGGCCATCGTGTCCCGGAAGCCGGACAATGCGCGGGCCCTGGCTGCCGCCGGGGCTGATCCGTGGCAACCGCTGATCGGCGGCTGGTCACCGGGGCGGCTGAGTCTGGCCGGGCCGACGCCCGATCTGTTCACCGTGCCGGCCGGTGTGCGCCTGACCGATGCCGAGCGCGCGGCAGCCGAGGAGGCCACGCGGCTCATCGGAGCGCTGGGCAGCTTCGACTACGAGGGCACGGGGCTCGCCTGCGTGGGCGGGATCGACGCAGCCGAAACAGTACGCCGATTGGAGGCGACGCCGGCACAGGATGAGGTGATCGATGAGCTGCTGGAGGCCCGATACGCGGACGAGACGGATGAGACCTTCCGGATCATCGGTGTGACGTCCGTGCCGGGCGGCTGCGTCGTGACCCAGCCATGGGGGTACGCGCCGCACATGCCGGGCGTGATGAGTCGGCTGTCCGCCGGGACCGTCTGCTACGGCCTGTACGCCAACCCCAAGAGCGGCGACCAGGGCAGCATCGCCCGCGACGGGGCCATGGAGGACTGGGACCTGCGCCCCGGCGGCGGGCCGGGCGAGGGCGACACCGCGGAGGAGGTCCTCGCCTCATATCTCTACCAGCACAACGCGGTGGCCTTCTCCTGCTCCTTCGCAGGACTGCGGATGACTGACGCACGCGCGGTCATCGGCCCCCCCGACCTGTGGGTCCAACTGCCACAACGCGACTACTGGGAAGACTGACACCGGCGAGGCCGCCCCGGGGCCTGGAAGCCGTCGTCCGGCAACCGTACCGGCGGGGCGGGCGGCGAGGTGCGCGAGGACGCGTTCGTTGCCGACATCACCGGTCTGCCCGGCTTTCGCAACAGGCCCGTCGCCGCATCGCCGAAGTGGAAGCGGGGCTCACCATCCATCGTCGAGCCGCCGAACTGCTCGGAGTGTCCCCAAGAGACGCTACGCGGCCATCGCTGTGATGGCCTCCGAGAAGCTGCCGATCCTGCTGGCCACGAGGGTCCTCCGCGTGGCTGAGTCCGGCTACTACGCCTGGCACGCCAGGCCGTGCCGAGGATGCGCTTCCAGTCGGAGCGATCAAAGTGCGGGCCGCGTAGGCGAAGGCGGCGATGCAGCGCCCGCGCCGCCGCCGGTCCCCCTGGGCCACCGACCACGCCCCGATAACTTCAAAGATTCTTCCCAATGAACCAAGAACAACTAACTAGACCTTTTGTCTCATTCCACGCATCGTAAGAGATGTGAACGCACGCACCGGCTCCCGCGGCTCCCTCGACCGGCACATGCCCTAGTCCGGCGGGGCGGCCCATCCGTCCTCGCGGACCTGCGGACGCTGACGTGCATCGGCTGCACCGGCAGCCGTGCATCCTGCCCGTTCACAGGGCCACCGACACGACCGATCAGCCGTCGCCCGAAAGCCCAACTCGCCCCACCTTGCACGGCGAAGTCGAACACCCCCAGGAGGTTCACCATGTCCGAAATATTCCCGCCGTGCTCCCGACGTCCAGTCGGCCGCAGCGGCCGAAAGGGGATCCGGCTCCGGTTCGGCAGCGGGCGGGAGCATCTGCCCCTTCCGCGTCCATTTCCCGGAGAAGGATCTGGTCGACCTCCGTCGGCGCATCACCTCGGCACGGTGGCCCGAACAGGGGACCGCCCAAGACCAGTCTCAGGGCACGCGGCTCGCGACGATGAAGGAACTCGCGCGCTAGTAGGCGTCGGATTACGACTGGCGCAAGGTCAAGGCGAAGCTGTACGCCCTGCCGCAGTCATCACCGAGATCGACGGCCTGGACATCCACTTCATCCACGTCCGCTCGAAGCACGAGAACGCTCTGCCGCTCATCGTCACGCACGAGGGCCCGGCTCGATCATCGAGCAGCTGAAGATCATCGAACCGCTCACCAACCCCACGGTATACGGCGCAAAGGCATCGGACGCGTTCCTCTGGTGATCCCGTCGATGCCCGGCTACGGCTTCTCGGGCAAGCCCACCACGACCGGCTGGGGCCCCGACCGCACTGCACGTGCTTGGGCGTCACCACCTGGGCCGTCTCCCGGGCATTCGCCCCTCCTCGCCCGCAAGGGCGGCGGCGCGCTGGTGAAAATGCTGTTGCTGGCGTCCTGGGCCGGGCAGCCTCTGTTCCCCGGCTATGCCGCCTCCAAGGCAGCACAGTGGTCCCTGACCGACGCCGGCTATGTGGACACCGACCTCAGCGCTTGGACGGCCGCGCCGAAGATCAGCGCGGCCGACGTGGCCGAGCAGACCGTCCAGGCCCTGGCCAACGACCAGATCGAAGCCCTCGCCAAAGAAGAAGCCAGGCAGAAGTCAAGGCCGCCCTGTCGCAGCCCCTCAATCCCGAACCCCCGCACGTGAAACACCGTCCGTCCGTTGCCCAGCGGGGCACCCGCCACCCGGCACCGGACAGCGCGCACGCAGCACTCGGCGAACCTCGCCCCGGGGGACACCGAAGGAATGACCGATGGACAGCTCTGCACAATCAGCACCCATCACAGCTCAGCCGGCCTTCCAGACCGCCCGCGCGGCGATAGCCCTGCTCGACGCGGAAGGGACGGTGGTCGGGTGGACGCAAGCCGCCCAGCGGCTGGTCGGCTACTCGGCCGCGGAAGTCGTGGGCCGGTCCGCTCCCGTCCTGCTGGCGGCTGCTGAAGACCGGGCGAAGGCCTCGGCGTTCGCCAAGCCGGGCGCTGCCCCCTCCCGCTGGTCCGGCTTCACCACGGTCCGCCACCGCGACGGCCGCAGGATCGACGTGCGCCTGTGCGTGCAGTCACTGTCCGGACAGGACGGCCGGGCCCGGTGGATCGTGTCGGCGACCGACAAGGCCACGCTTCCCTCGCGAGCGACGGACGGACCTGGGGTGGAGTCGCTCCCGACTGCGGTGCACCTGCCGAGGCACCTGCCGACCGGTGTCGTGATACGCGACACCGAGCTGCGCTGCACCTGGGGGAACGACACCCAGGGCTTCAGGGACGGCATCCCCCTCCAACAGCGGCTGGGCCGCAGGCTGACGGAGGCGGCGCCCGGCCCGCAGGCCGAAATGCTCGAGGCGCTGATGTGCCAGGTGCTGGAGAGCGGCGTCCCGGCGATCAACGTGGAGTTCCGGGCGTTCGTGCCGCCGCATGTGCGCCATGAACCTACGTTCTTGGCCTCCTTCTTCCGCCTTGACGGCGCAGAGGGCCGTGCGCTGGGCGTGTGCGTCGTGAGTGTGGATGTCACCGACAGCCGGCGGGCGTGCGAGCGGCTGGCGGTCCTGGGCGAGGCCGGCAAGCGAATCGGAACCACCCTGGATGTCATGCGGACCGGGCAGGAACTGGCCGATCTGGCGGTGCCGCTGCTCGCGGACTACGCCACCGTGGACCTGGCGGAGTCGGTCTCGTTCGGCGAGGAGCCGCCGGCGCGCCTGGTCCCGCAGGGCGGACCCGTCCCCGCCTTCCGCCGTGCGGGCCTCGCGTCGGTCCACCCGGGGGCCCCGGAGTCTCTGTTTGCGCAGGGAGAGTCTGAGCTCGTCCCCCCGGCGTCGCCCTTCGCGGGTGTGCTGCGCTCCGGGAAGTCCCATTTCGAGCCGGTGCTGGACACCTCCCCCAGTACGTGGCTGGATCACCACGACGCGGCGCGGGCGGCGATCCGCGAGCACGCTATGCACTCGTTGATGGTCGTCCCGATCCGCGCGCGGGGGGCGGTGCTGGGCGTGGCGGTGTTCGTGCGGAGTCGGGATCGTCTGCCGTTCGCGGAGGACGACCTTCTCTTGGCTGAGGAACTCGTCAGCTGGGCCGCGCTGTCCTTGGACAACGCCCGCCAGTACGCGCGCGAACGCTCCGCGGCCTTGGCCCTGCAGCGCCAACTGCTCCCCCACCACGCAACGGGTGGGCTGGCCGCCGACGTGGCCTGGCGTTACCTGCCCGCCGACAGCCACCATGGCGTCGGCGGAGACTGGTTCGATGTGATCGAGCTGTCCGGCGCCCGTGTGGCCCTGGTCGTCGGCGACGTGGTCGGGCACGGCATCAATGCCGCCGCCACCATGGGCCAACTCCGCACCGCCGTACGCACGCTCGCGAACATGGACCTGCCCCCCGAGGAAGTGCTCGCCCGCCTCGACGACACTGTCACCGGCCTCGCCGAGGAAGACGCCGACCCCCAGGACCTGGCGACCACAACCATGACCGCCACGTGTCTGTACGCCGTGTACGACCCGGTCACCCGCCGGTGCACGATGGCGCGGGCCGGCCACCCACCGCCCGCGATCATCGATCCGCACGGCGGCGTCACCTTCCCCGAACTGCCCACCGGAGCCCCGCTCGGCGTCGGCATGGTCCCCTTCGAGTCCGTGGAACTGGAGCTGCCCGAGCACACCGTGCTCGCCTTCTACACCGATGGTCTGATCGAGGCTCGCGATCACGACATCGGCGTCGGCATGGCCCGCCTCGCTGTCGCCCTGGCCAGGCCCGGCCTGCCGCTGGAGGACCTCTGCACGTCCGTGGTGGACACGCTGCCCACCAAGGCATCGAGCGACGACGTCACGCTGCTCCTCGCCCGGACCCACGCACTCGGACCGGACCAGGCCGCCTCCTGGCAGCTTCCGGGCGACCCGGCCGTCGTCAGCAGCGCCCGTGCCCTTGCCGCCAACCAGCTGAACCAGTGGGGTCTGGAGCACCTGGTCGAGACCACGGAACTGATCGTCAGTGAACTGGTCACCAACGCCATCCGTCACGGCACCGGCCCGCTCCACCTGCGCCTTATCCGACACAAGATGCTGACCTGCGAGGTCTCCGACTCCAGCAACAGCTACCCGCGCCTGCGCCACCCCTGCACCACCGACGAGAACGGCCGCGGCATCCTCCTCGTCACGCAGCTCTCCCGCAGATGGGGAACCCGCTACAACACACCGAACGGCAAAATCATCTGGGCCGAACAGCAACTCACGCCCGGACCATGACACCAACCGGCCGGGATCACCACACGCGCCGGTGGCCGCAGCCCACGCCCGGGAGGACCTGCTGAGCGGCACCCGGCCTGGTACACCCTCCATCGCTGTCGGCGCGCGGGCACGTCAGCCCGTCTGCGTGTTGGGCCCGGCGACACGCCTCAGTCCCGGGATTCGGCCTGTCCTTCCCCGAGGACGACCGCGCTGGTGCGGTTGGTGTTGGCGTCCTCGATGCAGCCGCGCAGGCGCATCAGGTCGTGCGAGGGCAGGGCCGGGCGGATGATGCCGATGTAGACGCCGTCGTGCATGCGGTTGAGGGTGGCGTTGTCGTTGAGGGCGGCGGTGGATCGGCGGCAGGTCTCCCACAGGTCATTTGCGGCGAGTTGGACGACCTGGAGACTGTCGTCACCGCGGGTCTCGACCTCAAAGACCATGGTTGTGCTCGCCGCGTCGGGCGCATGTTCGGGACGGGTCTGGGTGGCGTCCGCCAGGGTGGACCACAGCGGCGGCACCAGCAGCAGGCCGCCTACTGCCGTCGCCAGGGCGCGCGTCTTGCGTCCGGCGCGGGCGGGCTGTATCGCCGGTCGGTCCTGCAACGGAAGCGTTGCGGTGACCGGTGGGGCGGTCAGGGCGGCCAGCCGTCCGGTCAGGCGGTGTTCGGCTCCCGGCCGGATGGTGGCGCCTGCGACCTTCTGGATGACCACCGCGAGACCGGAGAGCGCCGCGCCGGCCACCATCAGCACGGGTACGAACACGAACGTGCGGTGAGTGCCGTTCAGTTCCGTCATGTCAGCCGAGGAGAGCCAGGTGAAGCGGTTCGACGCTGGCGTCCGGGTCTGCTCCAGCCGCTTGCGTACGTCGTCCATGCGGGCGTCCGACCGCTCCAGCCGGTTCTCCAGCCGGGAGACTTGGCTGAGCAGCAGAACGGTGGCAAGGAAGACTTCGACGACGAGGAGCAGGACTCCGGAGATCAGGGCCCGTTGCCATTCCCAGCGGATCAGGTAGAGCACGGTGTAGTAGCCGGCGTAGACGGCTGACAGACCGCCGAAAGCGTATCCGAGCGGTTTGATGGCTTTCATACCGCCGACTCCTGTCGCGTGGTGGCGACTCTTAGTGCCGCTTGGGGGATGGTGTCGCGCACGTTCACCGCTCCGGTCCCTCCGTCGACGGTCAGGAACGTTCCGCCGGGGAAGCGGTCCACCGCTCCCGGTACGCCGACGGCGGTTGGGACCCGGTATTCGCGGGCGAGTACGGCGAGGTGGGACAGGGCGCTGCCGGTTTCTGCGACGAGGCCGGCCAGGCCGGGGAGCAGCGGTGCCAGGGCGGGGTCCAGGGTCCGGACCACCAGCACGGGACGGTCGGGGCGTTCGCCGTGACCGTTCCAGGCGGTGCCGTCGCCGAAGCCGCCGCCCGCTCCCTGACCTTCGTTGGGCGTCCTGCGCCCGGGCGGCAGTTGGGCCACAGGGTTGCCCTTGGCCAGTCGGAATGCCGCGGGCAGCGGTCCGGTGTCCGGCTGCGGCAGCCGCTCGGCGAGATCGGTCGGCAGATCCCCGCCCTCTGCGGCCCGCACCAGTTCCTCCCAGCGCATCAGGACCACGCGGGACGAGCCGAGGTGGCATGGGCCGGCTTGGAGTCGGTGTGCCAGTTCGCGAACCATGCGTGTCTGTAGCTCGTGTACCCAGCGGATACGCAGGCGCAGCCCTTCGCGCACCGGCAGGGCGCCCACACCCCGCGGCGCGGTGGTCCACCGGGTGTGCTCCGGGAGGGTTGCCCGGTCGCCGAGTGTGGGCGGCAGGAGGGCCAGCAGGACTGGGTGGCGTGCGATGAGCTGCTCGTCGCTCAGTCCCCGGGCGCGGCCTTCGGCCAGCTCGGCGAGCGCCTCACCTGCGGCCGTGGTGCCGGGACCGGCGCCGAGCAGCGCGCTCGCCAGGGACTCCTGGGCGTGCAGCGAGGACAGCACCTGCCGGCCCCAGGCGACGGCGTCCAGCAACTGGCCACTGAGCATGTCTTTGGGCGGCGGGAAGTCGGCCAGCGCACGGTCCACGTCCGCCATCAGGTCGAGCGCCAGCAGCGGTAGCGCCGAGCGCAGCCGGCCCACGCGCCAGGCCGCTGACGCGCGCCGTGCCCCTGGGGCCGGGTTGATGCGGTGCAGGACAGGGTGCGCGGACGGTACGACGCCCAGCAGCCGCAGATCGGCGGCGACCCGTCCCTTCACGGTGGCCAGCACCGGCAGCTTGCGCAGCTGGCGGCGGGACGCCGCCTGGGCGATGTCGAGGGCGACGGTGAGACCGTGGGACATCGGCGTCACCCACAGGTCCTCCTCCAGCGCCTGGAGCACGCCGGGAAGGGTCTCGGCGACCGGACCGGGGCCCAGCAGCCGCGCACCGCGCGGCGGGCGCTCGGCCATCGCGGTGATGGGACGCGCCTGGAACAACCACAGCCGCCCTCCCGCGTCGTAGCCGAACTCCATGTCCTGCGGCCCGCCGAACACCCGCTCGGTCTTCCTGGCCAGCGCCACCAGCCAGGTTGTCTGCCGGCGCGAGAGCAGCCGGTTGCCGCGAGGTTCGGCCGGATCAGTCCGCACCAGCCGGGCACGGCGGGTCAGCTGGTAGCGCACCCCTTGCGTGCTGCCGTCGACCAGCTGGTCTGGACCGCCGCGGACCGCGCTCACCAGGATCCGGTCGGTACGTCCCTCGACCGGATCGGCACCGAACATCACCCCGCCGACGGCCGAGTTGAGCATCGGCTGCACCAGCACCGCCATCCCGTCGTCCGGCGGCACGTTATCGGGTAGTCGCAGGGGCCGTACCCGCCGGGAGGAATCGAGCACGGTCTGCACCGCGGTCGTGAACTTCTCCCACCCCCGCACGTCCAGCACCGACTCGAAACGTCCCGCCATTGAGGAGTCCTCGGTGTCCTCGTGCACCGATGAGGACCGCACGACCACAGGCCGCTCCTGCCCCTGCGCCCCGGCCAACGCCCGCCAGGCGGAGCGCACCGCCTCCTGCCCGTCGGGTGCCCCGGGCACCCGCTCGGCAGGCACCAGCACGAACCCTGGCAGCACGGGCAGCCCCGCCACGGCCGCGCGGGCCAGATTTGCGGCCTTCTCACCGGTGACGGAGGGGTCCTTGGCCCATTCGGAGTCCAGCGGTACCACCGCGAACTTCGCGCCCTTGAATCCCATGGCCTACTTCTCCTTCGAATACATGAACACGTGCATCGATTCCTGCTCGGGAGCCCGCGGGGGCCCTCCGGACACCACCACCGAGGACCTGGCCCGCCCAATGCGGCGGCGGCGCGAGAGAATCCGTATGCCGACGACGATCGCCACGGCCACGGCCACGGCGGCGAGCGCGGCAGCGCCGGCCAGACCGGCCGAGTGCAGAAGCTCGGTGGCGGCCGCACCGGCGAAGTAGCCGAGGAGCACGTTGCCGACGCCCCAGACCAGCGACGCGGCAGTGCTGTAGAGGAAGAAGCGGCGGTACGGCATGCCGGACGCCCCGGCGGCGAACGGCAGGAACGTCCGTACGAAACCGACGAACCGTCCCGTGAACACCGCCGCCCCGCCATGGCGGACCAGGAAGGCCTGGGCCCGTCCGAACCGACGGCCGGACCGCATCCAGCCCACCAGCCGCGCACGTGGGCGCCGCGCACACCAGCGGCCCAGCGCATAGCCGAGACTGTCACCGACCATGCCCCCGGCCACCACGACAGCGGCAAGTACCAGGGGATTCAGAACTCCGCGGTTCGCGGACGCGAGAAGGATAATCGTCTCACCGGGCACCAGCAGACCGATGAAAGCGCCGGTCTCGCCGGCCGTCACCGCGAACACGACGGCGTACGACCACCATCCGGCCGCCTCGATCAGGGCATCGATACGCATGACTGTCAGCCCGCCTGCCGCAGCGGTACGAGATCCGCATCGGCCCGTGGCTCCAACGCCCCGCCACGGTGCCGGGACGAAACCATGCCCGCCTCCGGCTCCGCGGCGCGCAAGGCGCCCACGGCCGAGCGCCGCCGCACTCGGTCCCGATCCTGGAAATGCCCCGCGGCGTACCACGCCAGAAGCGGCACACCCGCAGCCAACAGAGCGCCAAGCAGGTGGTGGTCCGCGGTCAGTACCGATGCCGCGACTGCGGACAGCGCGATCACCATCACTGCGCCCCGTGCCGCGAGCCCCGAGGCGGTGGCCACCACTGCCAGCGCCATCAGCAGGTACCAGCTTGCATGCACACCGGGCAGCGCCAGGTAATCACGGACAAGGGACATCTCACGCACCGGCAAACTTTGGATTGAGGCGGAGACGGAGACGGCTACACCAGGTGCGCTGGACAGCAGCAACGCGATAGCGCCGCGCACATAGACCGCATGGTGGCGGTGGGCCAGCCAGAGCAAGGTCAGTGCCATCAAGGGCAATGGGACGACGGCGTGAATCCGAGCCAGTACGTGCGCGGTGTCCTGCCCGAACGTCGCCCAGCTTTCTGCCATGGCGGCCCCCATGCACACGAGCGCGGTCGCCGCTGCACCCGTCGATCCGCGCCGCAGGCTCGACCGCACTACTTCTCCCGTCGTAATCCGGCTGGGGATCGGCTTGCGTCGCGTGCGCCGGATGCGATGGGCCCAGGCGGCGACAGAGCTCATCGGACCCCTCCGGATCCCAAAACAGGGCCGGAGTTGCCGGATCCAGCGGGGACGGTGGCGGGATTGAGACGATGTGTTCCGGCCGCCACCCACAACGGCATGGCTCCCTTGCCCTTCTGCTCCGCCGTGCAATGTGACGAGCATGCGACGGCCCTCATGGATACGGATGGGTTCACGGTGATGGTCCTCTTCAGATTTCCTGTAAGCGAGGGCATGTCGGGCGCAGCGTCCCGGTGCCCGGACACGATTCCCGGACTGGTCAGGGTGATGGACGAGGACATGGTCGGGGTGCCGTCGCCGCACGTGCACCGGGGCGCGTTGCTCGAACCAGGCAACGCGCCCCTTGATCAGGTGAAGTCGACGCCGCCGTCGAACAGCAGCGAGGTAGCCGTCGGAGAAGGGAACGCCACCATGGCGGCGATGCCCTCCGGCCTGCCCCGCCTCGGCGCGCATACCGACGCGAGCACCCGCTCCCGCCACTCCTCGGTGTGCCTTGGACGCGGCCATGGTGAAATCACGCCGGGGACAGGAGGTTGACCCAGACGACTCGCTTGCCGCCGAAGGTGGCGGTGTGCCGCATGAGTTCGATCAGGCCGCTCTTCGCGGCCTGATAGGCGCCGCCCACGGTCTCGCCCATCCATACCGAGCTCGGCATTGTGTTGACGATGGAACCGGGAGCCCTGATTGATCATGATCAGCAGGGCATACCGGAGACCGTGAGCGGCGCTCACGCGAGCGAATCAGCGGCTGGTGTAGCCCGCATCCACGGGGAGGGTGACGCAAGACCCAGGCGAAAAGATTGTCGCGACCTTTCCCCGAGCGCGAGAGCCCTTGGCTGCGCCTCGGGTAGCGAGTGCGGTCGCCGTACTAGCGCGCGCCTGCCCGCAGCCGCGCCGCGATCGTCGCCAGGCGCTCGCCCTGGTAACGGGCGGCCTCGAGGGTCTCCTCGCCAGGAGCGCCAGCGCTGCCGGCGTGCGAGGTGCCGTACGGGTTGCCGCCCGCGCCGTACACCACCGGGTTGGTGAAGCCCGGCGAGACGATGATCGAGCCCCAGTGGTGGAACGTGTTGCAGAGGGCGAGCAGCGTGGACTCGTTGCCGCCGTGCGCGTTGTGAGCGCTGGTGAAGCCGGTGGCCGGCTTGTCGGCCATGACGCCCTGCTGCCACATCCCGCCCGTGGTGTCGAGGTACTGCTTCAGCTGCGCCGCGATATTGCCGAAGCGCGTCGGCGACCCCAACGCGTACGCGTCCGCCCAGGCCAGATCATCCAGCGTTGCGACGTCGACCACGTCCTTGGTGGCCTCGACGTGCTCACGCCACGCCGGATTGGCGTCGATGGCCGCGTCCGGCGCCAGCTCCGGCACACGGCGCAGCCGGACCTCGGCGCCGGCCTTCTCCGCGCCTTCGGCGACGGCCTTGGCAAGGTGGTGCACGTTTCCGGTCGAGGAGTAGTAGATGACAGCGACCTTGGCATTCATGATGAAGCCCCTTCCCAGGGAGAGATAACCGGATATCTGCGGCCGTTCCTGTTTTCCGGCGCCATCTCATGGTGGGGTGCGGACTGCCGCCTCGGTAATCTGCTACATGACCTAGTTTCCGATGGGGAGATGCCGTTCTTCCTAAGTAACCTGACATGCCTGACGGTTACTTCTGGTCAAGCGTTACGGCCAGTACTGATCGACAGCACCCACATCCGGGGGCTTGGGGCCGGACGGCCCCGGTCAAGGGGGGCTCCGCAGTCCCCGCAGGCGCCACCTCCAAGGTCGCGCCCGACCAGATCTCAGCCAGCAAGCACCCACTCCACCGCATGGGGTGTAGAGCACGAAGAGGATTCCTCAGAGCACCCAGCGATCATCCAGCGCTTCCGCCCGAAAACGATGCCGACACTGCGGGATCAGCAGCAGTTGACGCGATCGTCGCCGACAAGCAAGTCATCGTCAGCCAAAGCCTTAAGTGGAGAGCACAATCCCTCACACGCAGACAGCCGATAGCGGCTGCGGGGCATGTCGACTCGCGCTGCGATACGGGCGTCGAGAAATCAAAGGCCGTGCATAGCGCCACTGGCGGCATCGTAAAGGTCAAGCGGAGGGCCGTTGTCACAGTGGCGATCAGTTGCTTCGGCGTCCGCGGCAGTGGTGTGTCCGAGAAAGTGCGCCGAGGGTCCACAGTCACATGACCGATGCGCAGATGCTCCCGCGGGAGTTGCATCGCAAGCAGTTCCGCGCCTACGCAGAGCTGCGGCCGTTGACGATCAATGGGAGTAGCCGTTGGCGTTGAATTCCCGTGCCTGTGCGCGGGGCCCTCACCCGTCAAGGAGTGTGTGATGCCTGATTATGTCTTCCCTTCAGAGGAACCTGTTTTCCAGCCAGCCGCTCGCGAGTTCGCCGAGGCGACCGCATCCCCGCCGTTCCCTGTAGATCTGGGATCGGTGCAGGGACACGAGGCGCTGGAGGAGGCGCAGTCCGGAGAACTTGACAAGCCTGAGGTGGACGAGAACTGGGTCGCGGTCTCCGGCGGACCGAAGGGCAGCGTCGCGGTGCGCATCCTGCGCCCCAAGGGGGTCGTCAGCCTGCTGCCCGCCGTCCTGTACGTCCATGGTGCCGGTTGGGACTTCGACAGCGGGCACACGCACGACCGGCTGGTGCGTGAGTTGGCGGTGGGCGCGCGGGCCACCCTCGTCTTCCCCGATTACATGCTGTCCCCCGAGGCGCGCTACCCCATCGCTTTGGAGGAGTGCTATGCGGTAGCCCGATGGGTGACGAGTCAGGGAGCCAACCACGGCATCGACCCCACACGGCTGGCCGTCGCCGGAGACTTGGTGGGCGGCAACATGTGCGCGGTCCTGACGCTGCTGGCCAAGGAACGCGGGGACGTCTCGTTCATCCAGCAAGTGCTCTTCTATCCCGTCACCGACGCAAACTTCGATACCTGCTCCTGCCACCAGTCCGCCGAGGGCTATTTCGCGCGCCGCGACGCCGCCACGGCTAGCCCGCTGAGGGTCACCGAGCACCAGCTCACCGGTCTGCCCCCGGCGCTCGTCATCACCGCGGAGGCTGGCGTCCTGCGGGACGAAGGTGAGGCGTACGCCGCGAAGCTGCGCGCCGCAGGAGTGGCGGTCACCGCGGCCCGGTGCGGCGGGACCGTACACGACTGCGCCACGCTCAACGCGCTGCCGTCGACACACGCGGCCCGCGGGGCGATCGCTCAGGCCGTCGCCACGCTGAGGCAGGCGTTCGGCACCGATGTGTGACCTATCCGAGTCCGCCGCCGGATCACTCTCCGCCTGCGCGAGCCACAGCGCCTCCACGAGTTCGCCGAGCCGGCCGCCTCGCCACCTCCCTCATCCCGGTCATCGCGACCACGGCCGGTATCGCCCTGCTCGGCGAGTACCTGGCCGCCGCCGTCCACGCCAACCGGCAGCGGCCGCAGCCCGAGGGCGAGAACGAGTTCGAAGAGGCTGCCCCAGCCCGGGCCCTCCACCGCCACCGCGTCACCGGGCCACAGTTGGGCCACGAGCGCTCGCTCCAGTAGCGTCGAGCGATCCGGAGATGCCTCAGATCGCCCGTCGGGTCGAAGGCGGCGCGGGCCAGCCGGGCGAGCTGCTCGTCGACCGGGAGTGGCCGTAGAGCATCGGCTGCCGAGCGTGCCGGGCGATTGTCTCCGCCAGTGCCTCGCCGAGCGAGGGCAGCAGCGCGGTGCCCGGATTGCCGCTGGACGCATCGCGTACGCCGGGCGGCACGTCCAGCCGGATCTCGTCGCGCGCGGTGGTGGCCGGGCGCGGCCGCACCCGGCTGCCGCGCCGTCCCGCGGTCTCGATCACACCGCGGTCGCGCAGCAGTCGGTAGGCGGTGGCGACGGTGCTGGGTTGTCGCCGAGTTCGGCGGCGAGCTCCCGCAGCGGGGGCAGGGCGGCGCCGGGAGCCGGCGTGACCTGGCCCATGTCCTGTTCGACGCTCGGCCGCGACCTCCGCGGCACCCCCGCCCGGCAGGCATGTATTCTCCTTTACTCCTTGCTCCCGCAAATATCAATATGTACTAGTTCAAAGGATGCACTATCTCTGCCTCGCCCTCCGTCAGCGATGCGTACTCCGCTACGGACTGCACTGTCCCGACCCGCATCCGTGAATGCGCCTTGTCCGACCGCGACCTGGTGCACTCGATCCTCGACGCGGACTACGTCTGCCACCTCGGTTTCGTCCGCGACGGAGCGTCGGTCGGCCTGCCGGCCCCCTACGACCGCGTAGGCGAGCGGTTGTACGTGCACGGCTCCACCGTCTCGCGGCCGCTGCGTGGCGCCGGCGAGAACGCCGGGCTCGCTGTGCGCCTGACCGTCACACACATGAACAGGCTCGCGCCGGGCCGTTCCGCCTTCCCCCGCTCGATCAGCTACCGCTCCGTGGTGGTGCGCGGCGCGGCCCGCCAGGTCACCGACCCGGCAGAGCGTGCCGCCGCCGCCCTGGACGCCCCGGTCGACCACATCGTGCCCGGCCGCGCCGCCGCCCCCGCGAAAGCCAAGAAGCCAGCCACCACCACCGTCACCTTCCTCGACCTGCACGAGGTCTCGGCCAAGGTGCGCACCACCGGCGGGCCCAGCGACGACGCGGAGGACCTCGCCCTCCCCCACCGGGCGAGCGTGCTGCCCGTGGCGCGCACGTACGGGGCGCCCGAAGCCGCTGACGACCTCAACCCGTCGATCACGCCCCGGCAACTTCACAGCCCGTTGAAGGGAGCCCCGCACATGCTCATCCACCCCTGGGACGCCGCCCTCGACGACACCGAATGGCAGGACTGGCTCACCGCCCACGCTTTCGGCCAGCTCACGGTCGACGGCCTGCCCGGCGAGCCGCCCATCGTCCAGCCGCTCCACTTCGCCTACCAGCGCAGCGGCGCGAGGCTGCCACCCACCTCGCCCAGCCCAACCCTCTTCGGCCCGCGAACAGCAACCGGAGCGCGTAGTGATCGGTAGTGACTCCTCCAAATACCCTCTGATCGGCCGGGACCGCGACCTGCAGCGGATCGGTGACCTTCTGGGCATCGGGGCCGGAGGCGGAGCGCTGCTGCTGTCGGGAGACGCAGGAGTCGGGAAGACGGCAGTACTGAACGCCCTCGCCGAGGCGGCCCACGCGGAGGGAACGCGGGTTCTGCGCGCTGCCGGTGTGGAGTTCGAGGCGAACTGCAGCTACTCAGGTCTCAACCAGGTCCTCTTTCCCTTCCAGGACGCGCTCGGCGAACTGGAAGCCCCCTTCCGTGACGCCCTGCGCGTCGCGCTCGGTTTCGAAAGCGGCCCACCGCCGCAACAGCTAGTGGTCTCCAACGCCGTACTGCTCCTGCTGCGGACGGTCGCAGCCGGTGACCCGCTTCTGCTGGTCGTCGACGACCTCCCCTGGCTCGATCGGGCGAGTGCGGCCGTACTGGGTTTCGTCGCGCGGCGGGGAACCGGCATCCGCGTGAGCTTTCTCGCCGCGGCGCGTTCCGGATCGCGGAGCCTGAACGACTGCGGTGCCCTGCCCACATACTCGCTGGAGCCGTTGGACGAGGAGTCGGCGGCCTACTTGGTCAGTACGAGGTCCCCGGATCTCGCCGCCAGTGCCCGCCAGCGCCTGCTGGCCATGGCACACGGCAACCCACTGGCTCTGCTGGAGCTGCCATCCGCGCTGTCCACGGTGCGGGGTCCCGCCCTCAACACAATCCCCGCCCTGCTGCCGCTCAGCCAGCGCCTGGAGACATTGTTCGGCTCCCGGATTACCGGTCTGCCGCAGCCGTCGCAGCGTCTTCTGCTGCTGGCCGCACTGGAAGGCACCGGTGATCTCGCAGTGCTGCAGGCGGCCTCGCGGCAAGCGAACGACGGGTACGACCTGGACGACCTGACACCTGCCGAACATAACCAACTGGTGCACATCGATGAAAGAGCACGGAGGCTGAGGTTCCGTCATCCGCTCATCCGCTCGGCAGTGGTGGGGAACTCCACCTATGGCGAACGGCGTGCGGTGCATACGGCGCTCGCCCAGGTCCTGGTGGACCAGCCCGAGCGCCGGGCCTGGCATCTGAGCGAGGCGACCTTGGAACCGGACGAGGACGTGGCCGCTCTGCTGGAGAACGCGGCGCGGATCACACTGTGCCGCGGTGACGCCGTGGGCGGCATGCGGACGCTGATCCGGTCTGCAGAACTCACCCCGGAGGGCCCCGATCGGGGCCGCCGGCTCGCCGAGGCGGCCTACGTCAGCGCCGAGTCCACCGGGGCATTGCCCAGCGCGCAGAGTCTCCTGGACTGCGCCAGGCACATGGACCGGGATGTGAAGGGCTCCTTGCACTCGGCGACAGCCGCCGCCCTTCTCATCCTGAACAGCAACGGTGACGTCGACACGGCCCACAGTCTGCTGGTAGGTGCCATCGAAACCGGAACCCACGCGTACGACGCCGAGGACAAGTCGCTCGTAGACGCTCTTCACGTTCTTGCGGCGGTCTGCTTCTACGGTGCCCGGCACGACCTGTGGCAGCCCTACTACGAGGCGCTGGAGAAGCTGACACCCAGAGTGCCGCCCGACCTGTCCGCTCTGGGCAAGACACTCGCCGATCCGGCACGCACGGCTGCCGCGGCCTCGGAGGAACTCGCCCTGCTCGTTCCGGAGTTGGCCAACGCAGTTGACCCCGTCCAGATCACGCGGACCGGAGGGGCAGCCATCTATCTCGACCGGCTCGGAGACGTCCGTGAAGCGGCGTGGCGAGTGGTACGCATGGGACGCGACGGCGGCCCGGCTCGCCGTTACCTGTTGGGACTGTTCCTCCTCTGCCTGGACGACTATCTCACCGGAATGTGGGACGAGGCGGCGCAACTGGCCGACGAGGGAGTCCAGCTATGCGAAACCCACGGCTACAGCGCCTTCACCTGGTACTTCCTGTACATCCAGGCCATCCTCGGTGCCGCACGCGGGGAAGCGGACCAGGCGGAGGCGACCGCCGAGCGAATCATCCACTGGGCAATGCGCCAGGGGGTAATCTCCGCCGCGCACTATGCCCATCACGCGGCGGCTGTGGCCGCCCTGGGACGCGGTGACTTCACAGGCGCATACGAGCACGCGAACGCCGTCAGCCCGGCAGGAAATCTTGCCTCGCACGCGCCGCATGCCCTGTGGGTGACGATGGACCTGGTCGAGGCTGCCGTCCGGACCAACCAGCATACGGAGGCAGCCGACCATGTGCGCGCGATGCGCAAGGCCGGCGTGGCCGGAATCTCCTCACGGCATGCCATGCTGATGGAAGCCTCCGCCGCCCTGGCCGCCACGGACGACGACGAGGCTCTCGGACTGTTTGCGAAAGCCCTGGCAGTATCGGGTGCGGAGCGTTGGCCGTTCGACTTCGCCCGCGTCCAGCTGGCCTATGGCGAGCGGTTGCGACGCGTCAGGGCGACCACAGAATCCAGAGGGCCTCTCAGCGCCGCACTGTCCACGTTCGAACACCTCGGGGCCCAGCCATGGGCGGAACGCGCCGAAACGGAATTGCGGGCCGCCGGCTTCAGCAGGCGGCAACCCAGACATTCGAAGGCGCATTCGCTCACTCCTCAGGAGCTGGAGATAGCCCGGCTGGCAGCCTCCGGCCTGACCAACAAGCAGATAGCGGAGCGTCTGTTCCTCTCACACAGAACCGTCGGCGCTCATCTCTACCAGGCCTACCCGAAGTTGGGCATCACCTCTCGTGCCATGCTGCGAGACGCGCTGGCATCCTGATCCCGTTGGAGAACCAGCCGTAGAGGCTGGGCGCGCTCACGGCCGCTGCACGATGATGCCGCGGGGGCAAAACTCGCGGCGCCGCCCGGCGGCCCTTTGCCCGGCCCGTCCGGTCGCGCACCCTGCTGCGTGGTCTCCCATTCGGCGTAGTAGTCGTAGACGGTCTTATAGCGCGGGAAGTCGTGCACTCTGGCCGCAGTGCCCGGGCCGGCAGCCTGGCTCGCGACGCGGAGCAGACCTGCTCGATCAGAGCCCACCGGGTATCGGACGCATCACTGCGATACGAGCGCCGAGAAGGCACGAGCCGTGCAGCGACCCAGAACACACGCGACCTGCTTTTCGACGGCACTGCGGAACCACGCGGCTATGTCGCGTATGGGTGGCCGACGGTCTAGGTGGTTCTGGCGGATGAGGAGCGAGTGACGCTGCTGCGCTGGTCGCGGCGGGCAACGTCCTCGCAGGCTCTGGCGTCGCGGTGTCGGATCGTGCTCGCGTGTGCTGATGGCGGTTTGAAGCTGCCGGTGCCGGGCTGGATGCGCGATCGGGGAGGCCAGCCGGAGGCGTACTACCACCGGCGGCCAAGCGCACGGGAGGGTGTCGCCGAGAGCCCGGGTCACGTACACGGTCAGCATCTTGTGTCGGGTGACGCGCAGGTGGATCGGGCCGGTGCCGTGACGGATGGCGTGGGTAACCAGTTCACTGACGATCAGTTCCGTGGTCTCGACCAGGTGCTCCAGACCCCACTGGTTCAGCTGGGCCCTGGCCAGGGCCTGGGCACTACTGACGACGCCTTGGTCAGGCAGGCCAGCGACGGTGAGTTGTGCCCCCCTTCCAGGCCGTGGCCGCCATCGCATGTGGCCGCGCTGTTCGCCGGCTCAGGTGCAGGCTGCCGGTGGAATCAGCCCGGGCGCGGGTTGCCACGATTGCTGAGGTGTGTGCGGCGTGCCGGTGGCTGTGGATCGGACGGGTGCCGGGTGGGTGACAGTGCGCCCGGTCGGTTCACTTCACTTCTCTTCGGTGAGAGTCTCCTCGACCGTCCTGATCGCCTTGCTCGTCTCCGCCTCACTGATGTCCAGGTAGAACACGGCCCTGACTCCGTCCTCACCCGAGGGCAGCAGGTGCACCCCCCGGCGGTGCATCTCCTCGACGAACGCCGCGGCCCTGGTGTTCGTCAGGCGGAAGCGCACGATGTTGGTCTGCACCGTGGACGGATCCAGATCGACCCCGTTGAGGGATGCCACCCCTTCGGCGAACCACCGGGCGTGCACATGCGTTTCGTCCAGGCGCTCGCGGTGGTTCTCCAGGGCGTGCAGAGCGCCGGCGGCGACGATGCCCGCCTGCCGGAATCCGCCCCCGATCTGCTGCTTGAAACGCCTTGCGCGGGCGATCAGGTCGGCCGGCCCGGCCAGGCAGGATCCGACCGGGGCGCCGAGCGCCTTGGAGAAGCACACGCTGACGGTGTCGAAGGGGGCGGCGTAGTCGGCTTCGCTCACCCCGGAGGCAACACTCGCGTGCCACAGCCGCGCCCCGTCCAGGTGAAGGGCCAGCGCCCGCTCACGGCCCGCAGCGGCGACTGTCTTGATGTCCTCCAGCGGCCAGACCGTGCCACCGCCGTTGTTGTGGGTGTTCTCGACGCACAACAGGCGTACCGGTGCGGAGACGGTCGAGGGGAAGAAGGGGTGCGAGGAACCCACGGCGGTGTGAATGGCGTCGGCGGTAAAGATTCCCCGCGTTCCCGGAAGCAGGCGGGGCAGCACTCCGGAGTAGGCCGATGGGGCGCCGCCCTCCAGCAGGTAGACGTGTGCGCTCTGCTCGAACAGCACCGCATCTCCGGGCTCGGTGTGCACACGGATGCCGACCTGGTTCGTCATCGTGCCCGTGGGCATGTACACGGCGTCCTCCTTGCGCAGCAGTTGTGCCGTTCTCTCCTCCAGGGCCTTCACCGTGGGGTCGTCGCCGTACACGTCGTCACCCACCTCCGCCTGTGCCATGGCATGACGCATGGCGGGAGTGGGACGGCTGCAGGTGTCACTACGAAGGTCGATCACGATGTCTTTCCCCTTGGAACGGCAACTGCGGAATGTCACAGGGCTGTTGTGCGGTGATGCACTCGACGCGGGACGGGCTCCTGGCCCGGGGCGCGTGGGTGGTGTGGCCGGCGGGGCTCGTCGAGCCCGGATGCCGTCAGTGATCGGGAGCGGCCGCGGCAGCGGCGGGCCCAGGTAGCTGGGCGACGGTCGGCAGACCGAACGGCGCGTACTCCGCCGGGCACCCCACCAGTGCGGCGCCACGGCGACGTCGCCCCACAGCTTTCGCGCCGGACCGTTCGACTTCCCGCTCCCGTGCAACCGGCCTTGTGGGCCTGCATGATCGCGACCAGGGGAGCAGGTCCGCGCGGAGGGTTTGGACCGTTGCCGGTCACGGGCACGCCGCTTCCGTCGCGAGGCACGCCCAGATGGACTTCGTGCCGTTGCCGTTCACACTGGTCCCCCACTCCTTGGCGAAGTGGTCGACCAGGAGCATCCCTCGCCCGTGCTCCGCGGCCGCCGAGGGCCGTTGGGGGGCCGGGAGGTCGTGGGGGGAGCCGTCGCTGACCGTGATCATCAGCTCGTGGTCGGCGTACTCCAGCGTGAAGCTGACACGGGCGCCATCGCTGTGCACCACCGAGTTGGTGACCAGTTCGGATATGAGCAGCTCGGCCGCCTCAACCACGTTGCCGAGCCGCCAGAAGTGCAGGAACTCGACCACCATGCGCCGGGCGCGCGCGACCTCCCGCTCATCGGCGGCGATGGCCGCCTGCAGCAGCATGTCGCCCAGTCGGCTGGTACCGGCGCCGGGCCTGGCACGCGGCCGAACGCCGCCCGCGGCCCCGGTCCCCACCGGGGCGCCCGGCTCGCGCTTGGCGGAGGGCGATGCGGGGTTGGCGGTTTTGGCGCCGGGCGGGCTCATGCAACTGCCCGGGCGGGTGGCGAGGCCGGTTTCGTGATCGGTCATGCGCCGTGCAGAAGGTGGATCGTTCATGACGCCTCCCCGCACTGGGCGTTGATCGGCGCTCCGCGCCTCGCGCCGACGGGCGTTGTCGCGGCCGCCGAGGCGTACGACCGAATTGCGGTGCCGTCGGGCAGCAGTTCGCCACCGTCGTCGAACAGCACCACTCTGTTGCACAGCAGGTACCAACCCTGCTCCGGATGGAGCACCACGATCCGCGCAGTGTCGCGGTTCGGCGACGCCGCTCCTGGGCACTCGGGCCTGTGCTTACACATGGCTGACTCCTTGTCACTCTCGTCACGGGCGATGTCATCGTTTCGATATGCGCAAGTAGACGGCGTCCTCCTTGCCCAGAGTTGTACTGTTCTCTCCTTCAGTGCCTTGACCGTGGGGTCGTCGCCGTAGACGTCGTCACCCACCTGTGCCCGTGCCATGGCACGACGCATGGCGGGAGTGGGGCGGCTGCCGGCGTCACTTCGAAAGTCGATCATGATGTCTTTCCTTGGCTGGACGGCGACTGCGGGGTGTCACAGGCCGTTGCGTGGTGATGTACGCCAAGCGAGACGGGCTGCCGGCCCGGGGCGCTGTGGGAGGTGTGGTCGGCGCGGTTCGTCGAGCCCTGATGCCGTACGTGATCGGCAGCGGCTGCGGGACCGGCGGGCTGGTGCAGCCGGGCGACGGGCCGCGTGGCGGAATCCACCCGGTGCTGCGCGGTGGCCGGGGCGTGCTGTGCACGGGTGGGTGCGGACGACCTGCGGTTGATCAGCACGACACCGCTGATGATTACGACGCCGCCCGCCACCTCAAGGAGGCGAGGAACCTCGGACAACCAGACGAACGAGACGATGAGCGCGACCGGCGGCACCAGGTACAGGGCGGCCGTGGAGACGCTGAGCGGTAGCCGGGCCACGGCGTAGCCCCAGATGACGAATCCCAGAGCGGACGGCAGAAGGCCGAGGTACGCCACCGATATGAGCGCTCCCGCAGGGGCATCGGCGACGGTGCGCAAGGTCGCCGGCAGCAGCGGCAGGGCAAGCACGGTGCCCGCCACCATCGCGTACGTGGCGACCTCCATGCCGCTGTAGCGGCGCAGGAGGGGCTTGGAGACGACGTGGTACACGCCCTGCACGACGGCGGCCGCGAGGACCACGAGCGCGCCGGCGGAGAAACCCCCAGAGCCGCCTGCGAGCGCGACGATCACGGAACCGCCGATGGCGACGCCGCTGCCGATGACCACATGGCGCGTCACCGGTTCGGACAGGAACGTCTTGCCCAGCAGCACGCTGAAGACGGGAGCGATGGAGATCAGCATGCTCGCGGTGCCCGCGGAGACATGGACCTCGCCCCAGTTGAGCAGTACCTGGTAGGCGGTCATGCCGGTTGCGCCGGCGAGCCCGATCAGCGGCAGGTCCCTGGGCCGGGGGCGCCGGACCCCGAGGAACGGCGCGACCACCGCCAAAGCGACGGCGGCGATGGCCAGCCGCAGGAAGGACAGCGCCGCCACGCCCAGGCCGTCGACCCCGACGCGGATGGCCGGGAATGCCGAGGCCCAGAGCACGACGACGCCCACCAGGGCGAAGAAGCTGCGGGAGCCGATGCGTGTGTCCATGCCTCTTACGATGCGCCGGATAAAGCAAAAGATCCAGTTAGTTGTTCTTCGTCGAATGAGAAGAATTCCTGAATCAATCCGAGAGGAGTCGCGATCAATGGCCCCAGGGGGCACCGGCGGGCCTCTGGAGGCTGCGGATTGCCCGGGAACCTCGCGGTCCCGGTCCGTCCCGCTGTTGTCGCGCGGGAACACCTGGTCGGCGGGCGTGAGGCTTTGCTTTACCCCGCACGCCGGGCAGGTCTTACGGGACGGGCGGCTGAGGGATGCGGCGGCCGAGTGCGGTCCGCGCCCGAAAGGTGCCGACACTGCATCGAAGTCACTGAGCCGCCGGGCACTTTGGCAGGAGCCGCTCGCAGTACTGCACCCGCCGAACCGCCGACCAGCCGATCTCATGTCCGCGGCCTGCGAGTGGAGATCCTCCGCAGGCCGCGGACAGCCCATGCCGGGCCGAGGCGTCAGCGAACGGTCCGGAAGAAGGACCGAATGTCCTCTGCCAGGGGTTCAGGCTGTTCGAGGGCGGCGAAGTGGCCGCCTCGCCCCATCTCGCTCCAGTGCGTGATGTTGTAGAAGCGCTCGGCAATGCTCCGCGGCGGCCGACCGCTCAGCAGTTCTGCCGGGAAGAGCGCGATACCCGTAGGTACGGTGATCTTGCCGCCCGGGGAGAAGCTGCCCCCGGTCTCCATGGCGAGACCCCGGTAGTACCACAGGGACGAATCCACCGTGTTCGTGGCGAGATAGATCATCAGGTTGGTCAGGAGCTCGTCCTTGGTGAACGCCGATTCGATGTCGTCACCCGAGTCGCTCCACACCTTGAACTTCTCGAGGATCCACGCCGCCGTCCCCAGCGGACTGTCCGCCAGTGCGAAGCTCGGCGTCTGCGGCGTCTTGGTCTGCAGACGGAAGTAGTCGAGCTCGGCGTCCACGAACGCGCCGGCCTCCGCGGCCCATTGCCGCTCTTCCTCGGTCATCTCCTCTTCGGGGACAGGGCCGGTGTGCGCGATGTTGAGGTGGATGCCGACCAGGTCCTCCGGGTAGGTGCTCGCCAGGTGGACCGTGACGATGCTGCCGAGATCACCGCCCTGGGCGCCGTAGGTCTTGTATCCCAACACCTCGGTCATGAGCTTGTGCCACAGCCGGGCGGTCGTCACCGGCCCCACGGGCTGGTCGAGGTTTTTCGACGAGAAGCCGAACCCGGGCAGGGACGGAAGCACGACGTCGAAGGCGTCCTCCTCCTTTCCTCCGAAGCGCTCGGGGTGCGTGAGCCGCTCGATGACCTTCGAGAACTCGAAGACCGAGCCCGGCCAGCCGTGAGTGAGCACGAGCGGCAGTGGGTTCGATCCGCTCCCCTTCACGTGGTAGAAGTGAATATCGAATCCCTCAATCGAGGCTAGATACTGCGGAAATCGATTGAGAAAAGCTTCGGCCCGGCGCCAGTCGAACTTCTCCGTCCAGTATTCGGCGAGGTCGCGCAGGTAGTCATGGCTC
This sequence comes from Streptomyces sp. NPDC001970, assembly GCF_053594115.1. Classification (NCBI taxonomy): domain Bacteria; kingdom Bacillati; phylum Actinomycetota; class Actinomycetes; order Kitasatosporales; family Streptomycetaceae; genus Streptomyces; species Streptomyces sp. NPDC001970. The sequence continues at coordinate 66,240 of NZ_JBSFDW010000035.1, forward strand.
GCGCCGTACCCCCATCCGCCATCGCCGAGGCGATCCGCCCACACGGCGTTCTTCACGCGCGACTGGATGCGATCCACGGTCGCCTCCGGAACGCTGACTCGGAATGAGCGAACATTCCCCTCCGGCGGTGTGTGAACGCCGTCGGGCGCTCCGGATGCAGCAGGGCGGGTTTCCGAGTTCTTCGACATGTTGCCCTCTTCTTTCTACTGACTTCCTTGGTATCTGGTAAGCATTTGTTATTCAGTTCGGGTGCGCGGCCGCTCACCCACGTCCGGTAGTGCCTGCGTGCGCTGTGGGAGGCTTATCTTGGGGAGTTTGTCCGGACCGAGGATGACGATCGCGATCACGAAGATGGTGACGATTTCGAGCGGGCCCATGTCGAAGAACATGTGGGGCCTCCTGGGCAGTGCGGGGAGTTCGAAGGACAGTCCGAAGACCACGACCATGCGGGTGGCCAGGTCGAGGAAGCCGTCGACGGGCAGGATGTTGGTGGCCTGGTCGGGGGTGAAGGAGATCAGCACCCGCGCCGTCGTGGGCAGGACGGCATAGGCGAACGCGGCTCCGCGGGCGACAGACCGAAAGATTCCGCGACCGCCGCGGCCGGGGTGGAAAGGAATGTTCGCCGGGAGTGCGGCGGGATCATTTCAGACATGGTGAACCTCTCGGAGTTACTCGCCATTCAAGGCTTGGACGCGTGGACTCCGATGACGGCCAATCCGTTGATTCGGCAGACCTGCGATCAGGCGAGGGACGGCCGCCAGTCCAGCCGGTTGATGCACGTCAGCGTCCGCAACTCCGCGAGGGGTGAGGAAGCTGCGGAGCAGATGTGCACCTACGCCTCTCTTACCGTGCGCGGCATGAGGCAAAAGGTCCAGTTAGTTGTTCTTGCTGAATTGAGAAGAATGTCTAAATAAATCGAGGTAGGACGGGGTGACGACCTCGAGGGTGCCGGGGCCTGAGGGGCGGGCTGCCCGGGTGCAGCGCGAGACCGGGCGGCCTCTTGACCGAATGGACATCAAGGGATCAGTCGCACTGGTGACGAATGCCAATCGTTGTATCGGCCGCGCATTCCCCCGGGCACTCCTCGACCACGGCGCGGCCAAGGTCTACGCCGGCGTCCGCGATCCGGCGAGCGCGACCGCCCTCGCCGGCACGGGGGTACGGGGGTACGGGGGTACGGCAGCTCCTCCCTCAGTGCCTTCCGCTCGCTCGCGGAACTGGCCGGCCCCACGGAGCGGGCGAAGCTGTTCGCCGCGGTGTACATCGTCAGCTACCTGGCCTTCAGCGTTCCCGTCGCACTCGCCGGGCTCGCCGTACCGTCCCTCACCCTGCCTGACACGACGACCGCGTACGGGGCCATGGTGATCGTGGCCCCAACTGCTGCTGATCCGAGCGTCGGGCATCGTTTTCGGGCGGAAAGCGCTGGATGATCGCTGGGTGCTCTGCGGAATCCGCTTCGTGCTCTACACCCACATCCGGTGGAGGTGGGTGCTTGCTGGCTGAGATTCGGTCGGGCATGACCTTGGAGGTGGCGCCTGCGGGGACTGCGGAGCCTCGTTGACCGAGGCCGTCCGGGCTCCAAGCTCCCGGACGTGGGTGCTGTCGATCAGCGCTGGCCGTGACGCTTGACCGGAAGCAACCACGTCAGGCACGTCAGGTTACTTAGGAAGAACGACATCTCCCCTTCGGAAACTAGGTCACGTAGCGGATACCGAGGCGGCAACCCGCACCCCACCATGAGATGGCGCCGGAAAACAGGCACAGGCCGCACGGCCCTGTGCCTGCCAGCGGGAGATTCGACCATTTCACCCGCGGAGAAACGTCTGTAACCCGGCGCTGAAGCCCGTCTTTACAACCTGCCAAGAGTTCAACAGCAAGGAGACCAGCATGTATCAGGTGCAGGGCACGCAGCTCGCCACAAATCATGAACTCGCGCGCTACTGGGCATCGGAGTACGCCTCGCCCAAGGGGGAGGCGAAGCTGAAGGCTCTACCGCATTGTGCGGGCTTCCGGTCGCTTCGCTAGATGACTGTGTCCGTCCGTCTGCACGGGCTCCAGCTCGGCGGGCAGCCGAGTCCCTCTCTGCCAGCCTTGGTTGAGACGGCCCGTTCTGCGTGGGTAGACCTGAGAGGGCACGACAGTAGAATCGCCCCTTAGACCAAGAATCGAGGCCGAAGCGCCGTATCTTCGCCTTGGAGTACAACTAGCCTCACGCGGACGCTGGCGATCAGGTTCCGCAAGTCCGGTGCCGAGGCGTATGTTTCACGTTCGCGCAGCCAGAGACGGCGACATACCTGATCACTTTGCCGTCGCCGCACCGCCCGGTGACGCAGATTCCCCCAGTCCCCCTCCGCTGCGCCGGAAGACCCATTTTCAGTTCTGGAAAACGCCATGCCCCCATCGATAGCTCAGCCCATCGACTTCCCGTACCGGCCGGTAAACGCCAACTACGCGAACGGCCGCCACCGTGGAGTAGCAGCATCCGAACGCCTGCGGGACCTCAAACTTCCCGGACAAGGGCGACATCGCCGCACCGCAGTGCGCACTTTCCCGAGGCCACGGACGTGAGCCGAGCCCCCTCCGGTAGTGGCCGTCTCGACCGGGACCGGCATACGGGCGAGGGAAACGGCGAGAGTAGCCGCCGAAGCCCACGGACACCCTTCGTAAATACCGAACTCGTACGGTTCGAGCACGAGACCATGCCATTCCTCGACCGGTTGTACGCAGCCGCGACGCAGATGACATGTGACCGCGCCGACGCAGACAACCTGGTTCAGCAGACGTATCTTCGGGCTTTCGACGCGTTCGGGTCGTTCGCCGAGAGGACCAGCCTCAAGGTTTGGCTGTTCCGGATCCTGGCCGACACCGCGCTCGGCGCCAGTGGCGAGCGGCAGCGCCCGCAGGGCTCTGACTCTTCGACAGGACGAGCCGGCTGCCGGTTGCCGGGAGAACGACACCCGAGGTTCCCTGTTCCCCGGACGCCTAGAGCGCAGGCCCTGGACCGGCTGCCCGACCGTGATGTGAGGGCCACGCTTCGGCAACTCCCGCGAGAGTTGGCAATCGTTGTGTACCTGGCTGACGTTGAAGACTTCCCTCCCGCGGAGGTAGCGGATGTCCTTGGCATCTCCCCGAGCACCGCGACATCCCGGTTGCACCACGGACGACAACGTTTGCTCCGGCTGCTCACCGACGTCGCATGCCGGCGCGGCTTGTTCGACTGACGACCACACCGGGGTCCGCTTCCAGCGGCTGTTGTCGAGGGTACTTCCTTCCCATGTCGTGAGTGCATGGCGCGCCCGATTGCGAAGGCACCCTTATGCGGGCACGCCGGCTGCCACGGCCTACGTGTCGGTGACGGCTCAATTTGGGTCCGGCTCAGGACACTAGGGGCCACTCGGCTCCCGCGGGACAAGCCCGTGCAGCAGGTAGTGGACCAGGTCGTCCAGCCCATGGTCGGCCGTGTTCTGGTCGACTACACCACGGTTGAGGAACGTGGCAAAGCCATGCAGGGCACTCGCCAGGACCCACACGATGCGACCGGGCTCGCCGGCGCCGACCTCACCCGCGGCCTGACCCTCGGCGACGAATTCGCGGAGTTCGGCATTGACCAGCTTGACCGCGGCGGCCAGTTGCTCCGGCATCTGCACCTGGCCCGTCCTCGCGTGCATCAGGTCGAACAGTGCGGTGTTCTTACTCATGAAGTCCACATAGGCCCGGCCATGCGCGGTGAGCCGCTCCTCAAAGCTCCCGCCGGTGGCACCAGCCCCCTCCAACACCTGGGCCAGCCGCTCGAAGCCGCTGAGCGCCAACGCGTCGAGCAAGGCCTGCTTGTCCTTGAAATGGCGGCTCGGCGCCGCATGGCTGACTCCGAGCCCGCGGGCCAGTTCACGCAGCGACAAGGCATCGACCCCCTGCTCGCGCAGTGTCTGCTCGGCGCGCTCCAGCAAAGCTGCACGCAGGTCTCCGTGGTGGTACGGGCGCTTGGGCATGCCCACCAGTGTATGTGGTCGCCGTCACCATTGTTGACATTGCCTACAATGTTGTCAGGGGCTACATTGGGGACATGGCAACACCGCCCGCCCGTACATCACAGGCGTGGGCCCCATCGCATGGCGAAGCATCCGCCTGTTCTCATTCGGCACAGCAAGTCCGACGAGGGCCCAGTAGAGGCCGGGACGATCCAGACCCAATCCAGATGAGAATCGAGATCTCATGAGCACTTCACCGCCCGAAGCGGACCCCAATGACCCGCGCTGGAACAAGCGTGGTGGGTTCCATGTGCCAGCCGGTCAGGGACCGACGGTGTGGGGAGCAGGCGACGTCTATACGATCAAGGCAACGGGCGCGCAGACGAACGGGGCGTTGGGCTTCATCGAGGCCACGGTTCCGGCGGGCGGTGGCCCGCAGGCCCATGTTCACCTCGACACGGACGAGACGTTCTACATACTCGACGGTGAACTTGAGTTCCTGGACGGCGACCACATCTTCACCGCCGTCGCGGGGGACTTCATCCACATCCCCAGGGGAACCCGTCACCGCATCAAGAACAGAGGCAATCACGCCGCAAGACTGATCTTCATGTTCACTCCCCCCGGCCAGGAACAGTTCTTCGCCGAGTACTGCCTGCCTGTCCGGCCTGGCGAGACGCCGCCGCCGCTGGACAACGCTCAGATCGCGCGGTTCGCCGAGGGGACCAAGGGCACGCAGACGTTCATGCTTCCGGAACCTTCCTGAGCCTGGTACCGGCCGAGTCCACTCTTCAGGGCGCATCGGCAAGTTGGCCGGCTTGAGAGTGGCGGCAGCCAGCCATGGCGGCGACCAACTTGGCTCGGGTGTGTCCGATCAGTGGCTGATCTTGGTCTTTTGAGGTGTGTGGTCGGTGGGGGTCAGGCGGCCCTCGAAGGCGATCTGGAAGGCGTTCCAAGGGGCCTTCCAGCGCATGGTCCACCGCACGCATGTCCTTGGATTCCTACTTCATCACCAGCCGCTCCGGAGCGCGGGTCAGCCCGCTCCCCCTGGGCACCGTGACGTTCGAAGAAGACCACGGCTGGGACCCCTGACCCGGACGAGTCGAACGCCATCCTGACGGCCTGCCTTGATCACGGCGGCAACTCCATCAACACCGCCGACATTTACATCACAAACACTCCGATACAACACAAACACTTCGAATCGATTAGAAGGAGCTGCTCTATGGGAACGCTTGACGGGAAGGTAGTGCTGATCACCGGCACCGCAGGAGGTCAGGGTCGCGTCGCGTCACTGATCTTTGCGCGAGAAGGCGCAAAAGTCGTCGGGTGCGACATCCAGGCTGATGCCAACAACGAGACGGTCGAACTGGTACGTCGCGCCGGCGGTGAAATGACGGGCATCGCGCCGGTCGATCTCTCCGACCCGGAGCAGGCGCGGCAGGTCGTTGAGGACGCCGCGGCCGCCTACGGCGGGCTCGACGTGGTCTACAACAACGCGGCCTATCAGCGCTTCGGCCCGATGCCCGATTTCTCTGTCGATGACTGGCGGGTGACCATAACCGGCGAACTCGACATCCCCTTCTTCGTGTCGAAGTTCGCATGGCCTCACCTGGTCCGGCGCGGTGGCGGCGTCATCATCAACGTCGCGTCCATGGCCGGCATGATCGCCGGCCGCGTCCCCCCGATGCTCGCACACACTGCAGCGAACGCCGGCGTCATCGGCATGACGCGCCAACTCGCACTTGAAGGTGCGCCTCATGGGATCCGTGCGGTGGCGATCAGTCCCGGGCCCGTTCTGACCCCGGCCAGCGACCGCGATCTCGGCGACAATCAGGCGGCCCGGGACGCGGTAACCAGCAAGACGCTCCTCAAGCGCTTCGCTCAGCCCGAGGAGGTCGTTGAGTTGGCGGCGTTCCTCGCATCTGACCGGGCGGCATACATCACAGGCGCCAACTACCCGGTCGACGGCGGCTCGACCGCCTGGTAGCGCTACCGGAAGCTCGCGCACATCGGACCGCCCCGCGGAAGCGCTCGAACGCGCTCGGCCCGCTTCCGCGCTGCGGCTGCTGCGGCGGAACTGCCAGCCCGGCCTCGCCGGATCGAGGCCCAGTGACAACGGCTGAACTGCGGCCGCCAAACGCTGATGAGCCTGGCCCATCTCCGCCGCGGCACCCACCTCTGCGCAGCTCGAACCCCCGCCTGGATGCGGGCACCTAACGAAGGGAAGAAAAATGAGTAAGTCACTGACCGACATCGGCAACCGGTATATGGAGCTAGTTGACGTGGCTCCGAATGATCCGCAGGCCTTCGACGAACTTATCGGCATGTTCGCCGAGGACGTATACTCGGCCCTTTTCACTGTCGCCAGCCCGATCCCGCGAGAGCTCCACGGGCGTGAAGCTCTCGCGGAGATGTACCGGGGATGGTACGAGACCGGGCCCGCGTACAAGCATCTGTGGAACGCCACTGTCATTTCGGACGACACCATCGAACTGCCCTACGTTTTTGCCCTGCGTTTCCCAGATGGCAAGTTGGCCGTATCAGGAGGTACCGACTGGTTCAAGGTAAACGCCGAGGGACTTATTTATGACCTCCGCAACGAGACAAAGCTCTTCGTGGGCCTGTGACTTCTGCCCGAAACTTGCGGACGGGCGAACGCTCGTTGCATCCGTTGGCAGATAGATTCCCCCGACGCTGATTGCGTCCGGTAAGAGTTCTCCATTGCGGGGTGAGGCATCATGCTTCACGCCTCTCCTGGCTAGATCGCCGTGCACCGGATCCTGCACAGGCCGGCGGCTCCGCCCCCTGGACTTGGACCGTTGAGGAACGGACCCGCCGGAGGTTGGTCAATTCGAGGGGCGTCGCAACACCTGGTCGGCACATAACCGATGAAGAGCGAATTCACCCAACAGATGACGGTTCAACAACATTTCAATAGGAGGTAGCGATGAAGCCATTTAACGGTCGGCGACGAATCCTTGGCGGAGTTCTTTCTGGGACTGCCCTGGCGGTCGTAGCTGTTGCCACTCCCTCGGTTGCGAGCGACACGGATGCGAGCAGGGAGCGGCCGAAAGAGATCGTTCGGGGGTTCTATGAGAGCTACAGTCAAAGGGATCTCGATGCGACATGGGACCGCTACATCCATCCGGATGCGGTGATGCATGTTCCCGGGTTCGACGACCGCGACTCCTGGTTGGTGGCAGACAAGCAGATTCTCGCAGCGTTCGGCGACCTCACCATAACGGTGTACGACCAGGTCTGGGAGAAGGACAAGGTGGCGACGCGCTGGCGCCTGGGCGGGCACCACACGGGGGAATTGTTCGGTATCCCTGCTTCCGGACGGTACGAGTCGTTCACTGCCACAACAGTTGACCGTATTCAGGACCATAAGATCATCGATCACTGGTCCGACGCAGATTTCACGGCCTTCCTCCAGCGACTTCAGGGTTCCTCAAGGTCTGAGACCGTACGACCCGGTTCGTGATCTTGGAAGGCAAACGATCGTGCTGGCCGCAGGTCACAGGTAGATTCCGCCCGCCGGCAGGAGACGTTTGAGAACCTGACAGGCCGGATAGCGGGACGGTTCGCGCGGGTCGGACCCAAGCATCGATTCGGGCAGTTGGCACTCGGACTGCTGTCAGACTTGCCACGCAAGAAGCCTGCCGCAGTTTGCGGTCACGCGGATCTCGAAATCGCCATCGTGAAAAATTCAGCAGCCCAGGCTGACGAGGAAGCCCTCGAAGAACGGCGCCCGCGGCTGCCCGAGCTTGGCCGTGCAATACGCCAAGGAGAATCCTGCGTTTTGGTTCTGCTGCCTCGACCGTCTGGCCGCTGGTCAGACGGTCGAGGCATCGTCGCCGCGCCGATTAAGCCAGCGGGGATCTCTTACGCGGAACCTGCAGAAGGTAACTTCCAGCGGACCTTCATCAGGTCCGGTGCAATTCATTTCCGAACCATTTTCCTCTGCTTCCCTATACAGTTCAGGAGCATCACAGTGACAGCCCCCGCAACACGGGCCCTGTCCCGGCCGTTCAGCCTGGGGCGACTGACCGTCCCCAACCGGATCGCCATGTCGCCGATGACCCGGTCATCCTCGCCTGGAGGAGTCCCGGGCGAGGATGTAGCCGCCTACTATGCGCGCCGTGCTGCTGCCGGAGTGGGTCTGATCATCACGGAAGGCACCTACGTCAACCATCCTTCAGCCGGCGAGGATGCTGCCGTGCCTCGCTTCTACGGTGAGGAGCAACTCGCCGGCTGGGCCGGGGTGGCGGACGCTGTGCATGCGGCCGGCGGACGCATCGTGCCGCAGTTGTGGCACATCGGCATGTTTCGGGATCCGAACCTGACGCCGTTCGAAGACGCGCCTGCGATGGGGCCGTCCGGCCTCACCCTCACCGGCACGGACCGTGGCGGTCGTGCCATGACCCGCGCGGACATCGACGAGGTCATCGGCGCCTACGCGCAGGCGGCTGCAGACGCGGAGCGGATCGGCTTCGACGGAGTCGAACTCCATGGGGCGCACGGATACCTCATCGACCAGTTCCTGTGGTCCTACACCAACCGGCGTACGGACGAATTCGGTGGCAACCCGGTGGCGCGGACACGGTTCGCTGCCGAGATCGTCGAGGCCATCCGCGAGAGAGTCTCGCAGGACTTCCCGGTGATCTTCCGTTTCTCCCAGTGGAAGGGCTACGACTTCGGCGCCCGGCTGGCCGACACTCCGGACGAGCTGCAGGCGGTGCTTGCTCCCATAGCCGATGCCGGCGTCAGCGCCTTTCACGCTTCCACCCGCCGCTATTGGGAGCCGGAGTTCGAGGGGTCCGACCTCAACCTTGCGGCCTGGGCAAAGAAGCTCACCGGCAAGGCCGCCATCACGGTCGGCTCGGTCGGCCTCGACGGCGACCTCACCCAGGACAGTGCCGCGCCGGCCGGGCTGGAACGGCTTGCCGAAGCATTGGAGCGCGATGAGTTCGACCTCGTCGCGGTCGGACGGGCACTCCTGGCCGATCCCGAATGGGCCAGGAAGGTGCTGGACGGCCGGGTCGACGGCTTCGTTCCGTTCACAAAGGAAGCAGAGAAGACGCTGTACTGACCTTCCCATTCGCCCACGTCGGCGTGCCGCCCATCAGCCGACACCCGGATACGAGTTCCTGCTCGCACACCGTGGGCCACCAACTGCACGCTCCTACCAAATGGGTTCACACATGTCCTCTTCGCCCAGCAACACACTGAACCAATCCGGCTCCTTCAACCTCCGTGCCGATGAGCCTGGGACGTTGCTGCACGCCTACGACGTTGGCCTGCTGCTGATCCGCTTGGCCCTGGGCCTGACCATGGCAAGCCACGGCGGGCAGAAGCTGTTCGGCTGGTTCTCCGGCGGTGGACTGGAAGGCACGGAGCAGTTCTTCACGTCCGTCGGCTATCCGTCGGGGGAAGCGATGGCTGTGGTGGCCGGGCTGAGCGAACTGCTCGGCGGACTCGGCCTCGCCCTTGGCCTGTTGACCCCTCTCGCCCGAGCGGCAGTCGTCGGCACAATGATCAACGCTGTGGCCGTGAAATGGGGCAGCGGCTTCTTCGTCCCGACGGGCGTGGAGTACGAACTCGCCCTTGCGGCAGGAGCGGCGGCACTGGCCATCACAGGCCCCGGCCGCCTCGCAGTTGACCATTATCTGCCCGGCATTCGGGCACACCGACTGCGCTACGGCCTTGCCGCTGTGGCCCTCGGCGCGCTGGTCGCCAGCGTTGTCCTGCTGACGCGCACCTGACCCTGGGCCGGCTCGACATCCTCGGCGGCCCGCGACCCAGTCGAGCGGCCGGTTCTGCCACCGCCCCTTCTCGGCTACGGGGACGGATCAGGCCCGCGTGGCGGCGAACGCGCGGGTGGCATCGTCCTGCGCCGGTGCGGACCACCCTGGACGCCGTGGGCCCCCCGCAGCACTGACGCCGCCTGCCGTAGCGGCATCGCCGGCCGAGCAAGAGCTGCCCGATTCGGCGTATCGATCATCAACCTGACATCCCATTGGACAGAGTGAGGCATAGATGCAATTCGGAATTTTCGGTGTGGGCGATGTGGTGCCCGACCCTGTGAGCGGGCGGCCCGCCACAGAGCACGAAAGGATCAAGGCCGTGGTGGAGCACGCCCACTTGGCCGAGGAGGTCGGGCTGGACGTCTTCGCGATCGGCGAGCATCACAACCCGCCGTTCATGCCCTCCTCCCCGACCACGATCCTGGGTTACGCCGCCGCGCGGACGAACAAGATCATCCTGTCCACGTCGACGACGCTGATCACCACCAACGATCCGGTGAAGATCGCAGAGGACTACGCGATGCTGCAGCACCTGGCTGACGGCCGGGTGGATCTCATGATGGGCCGGGGCAACACCGGCCCGGTGTACCCGTGGTTCGGCAAGGACATACGCGATGGCATCCCTCTGGCGGTCGAGAACTACGCCCTGCTGCGCAGGCTGTGGCGCGAGGAGGTCGTCGACTGGCAGGGGAAGTTCCGCACGCCGCTGCAGTCGTTCACCTCGACGCCCCGCCCCCTCGACGGCGTCCCCCCGTTCGTCTGGCACGGCTCCATCCGCAGCCCGGAAATCGCGGAGCAGGCCGCCTACTACGGTGACGGGTTCTTCCACAACAACGTGCTGTGGCCCAAGCGCCACGTGCAGGAGATGGTCGGGCTCTACCGCAGGCAGTTCGAGCACTACGGGCACGGGCCCGCCGACCAGGCCATCGTCGGCCTGGCGGCCCACGTGTTCATGCGGAAGAACTCGCAGCACGCCGTCCGCGACTTCCGCCCGTACTTCGACGCCTCACCCTCCTACGGCCGCGGCCCCTCTCTGGGGGAGACGATGGCCCGGACGGCGCTGCTGGTCGGCAGCCCGCAAGAGGTGATCGAACGGACGCTGGAGTACCGGGAGTACGCCGGCGACTACCAGCGCCAGCTGTTCGTCGTGGACGCGCTGGGGGTGCCGCAAGCTGACGTGATGCGGCAGATCGAGATGCTGGGCGAGGTAGTGCAGGTGCTGCGCAAGGAGTTCGCGGTGGGGCGTCCCGCCCACATCCCGGATGCGCCGACGCATGCGTCGCTCAAGGCGGAGAAGGAAGCTCAGCGATGAGGCGGAGCGTGGTGGTGGTATCGGCCGGTCTGCGGCAGCCGTCCTCGACCCGACTGCTGGCCGAGCGGCTGGCACAGGCCACCGACCGGCAGCTGCGCGAGCACGGTGAGGACGTCGACATCGAGTTCGTCGAGCTGAGGGACCACGGTCACGCCCTGGTCAACCACATGTTCGCCGGCTACGCCTCCGAGGAACTGCAGCACGTCTTCGACACGGTCGCCCGCGCGGATGCCATGATCGCGGTGACGCCCACGTTCGCCGCCTCGTACAACGGCCTGTTCAAGATGTTCGCCGACGCCCTGGACGACACCGCCCTGGCCGACAAGCCCGCCCTCATCGCCGCCACCGGCGGGACCGGACGCCACTCACTCGTACTCGAACACGCCCTGCGACCCCTTTTCACCCACCTGCATGCCGTCGTCGTCCCTACCGGCGTGTTCGCCGCACCCGAGGACTGGGGCGGCCTCGACACCACGGCGGTACCTCTGGATCGACGCATCGAACGGGCCGCCGCCGAGCTGGTCCGCGAGATCGAACACCGGGACCCGCCCGTCGTCCTCAGCGCCTACGAAACGACGACGCCGTTCGAGCAACTGCTCGCCGACGACTGAGCCCGGTCGGCCCCGACCCGAGCCCGACCGGGCACGACGGTTCGGGAGATCCCCACTGGTCACTGAGGACACTGACCTGGACGAGTTCGCCGTGGCTGAGGCCGCGTTGACCGCCGCCCTGAAGGGCAGCTGGGTCGTCCTGGCCACCCTGACCGCGCGCAGACCGAGCAGCAGCCGGGCCCGATCGTCTGCGGGTGGCGCATCGAGAACGGATGGCTGCAGGGGATGAAGCCGGGCACCACGCAGCGTGCACCCCGACCTCCGAGCAATCGAACGGGAATGTGGCCGACCACGACTGACCGACATGCTGATCGGCGGCGACCACGTCACGCTACCTAGAAGACCCGGCGCCGGGCGGACTGCGTGCTGCGGCGTGTCCTGGACTGTACTGCCATGACGACAGGCATCCAGATCGCCGCCGCCAGGCAAATCCTGCAACATCGACCGGGGCTCTCTCCTAGCCGCGGTGGGTCTCCAGCAGCCTCAGCCAGATCTCGCTGATCGTGGGGAAAGCGGGGACGGCGTGCCAGAGCCTGTCGATCGGTACCTCGCCGACGATGGCGATGGTGGCTGAGTGCAGCAGTTCTCCGACCGCGGGACCGGCAAAGGTGACCCCGGCTACGGTGCCACGGTCCAGGTCGATGAGCATGCGGGCCTGGCCGCGGTAACCGTCGGCGTACTGCTGGGCGCCTGCGACGTTGGCGAGGTCGTAGTCCACCACCTTGATTCTGCGGCCGCTTCGCTCTGCCTCACGGGTGGTCAGGCCGACGGATGCGACCTCGGGGTGGGTGAAGACGACCTGCGGTACGGCCGCCCCGTCGGCGGTGGCGACATGCGCGCCCCACGGGACGTCGTCGACCCGCTCTCCCTTGGCGCGGGCACCGATGACGGTGCCTGCGATCCGGGCCTGGTACTTGCCCTGGTGGGTCATCAGGGCACGGTGGTTGACGTCGCCGACGGCGTAGAACCAGCCGTCGGCGACGTCGGTCACTCGGAAGGTGTCGTCCACCTTCAGCCAGTCGCCCGGGGTGAGGCCGATGGTCTCCAGACCCAGGTCCCAGGTGCGCGGGGCTCTTCCGGTGGCGAAAAGGATCTCGTCTGCGACCAGTTCGCCGCCGCCTGTGAGGGTAAGCCGCACCTCGCCGTTCTCACGCGCCAGGCGGGTCACGGACGTCCCGAACCGGACGTCAACGCCTGCGTCGCGCAGCCCCTCGGTGACCAGTTCACCGGCGAACGGCTCCATCCGCTGCAGCAACCCGTCCTCGAGAACCAGCATGGTTACCTCGGACCCGAGCGCCTGCCAAGCGGTGGCCATCTCTACAGCCACGACACCGCCGCCGACCACAGCCAGGCGGCCGGGCACACGGTCGGAACTGGTCGCTGCACGGCTGGTCCAGAACCGTGCGACGTCCACACCAGGGATGTTGGGGAGGGCCGCGCTGGTGCCAGTGGAGACGGCCACCGCATACCGCGCCATGAGGCTGACTGTGTCGCCTTCAGGGGTTTGCACGCTGACCTGGCGAGGCCCCGTCAGCCGGCCGTGACCGCGTATGAGATCGACCGAGACCGAGTTCAGCCAGTCGACTTGGTCTTCGTCCTTCCAATAGGAGGACATTTTGTCACGGTGTGCGAGGACGGCGCCGACGTCCAGCGGCCCGGCCACTGCGTGGCTCAACCCGGGTACGCGGCGGGCGTCGGCACGCGCCACCACCGGGCGCAGCAGTGCCTTGCTGGGTTCGCAGGCCCAGAACGAGCACTCGCCGCCGAGCAGTTCGCGTTCCACGATCACGGTGCTGAGCCCGGCTGCACGGGTGCGTTCGGCGACGTTCTCGCCGACCGGCCCTGCGCCGATGACGATCACATCGTAAGTACGGGAGGTCTCGCTCATCATTGTTCCGTTCATTAGTGCTTGTTACTCGGTTACGGCTTTTGCCGGTTTGGCTGCTGGCCCGTGTGCGGTGATCTGGGACTTCCGCGATGCACGGCGGTTGCTGCGCCGGGAAGTGCCGGGGATTTTCCGGGCGGTTCGCTATTCGACTCGGTGTGTGATGGCCACGGCCGGCCGGTGTGGTTGTCAGCGGCCGGGGAGGCGGTTCTTGACCTCCTGGAGGACCCAGCCGTTGCCGTCGGGGTCGCTGAAGGTGAGATAGCTGCCGTAGGAGGCGCGTTCGGGGTGCAGGCCGGGCAGGCGCTTCTGCCCGTCGCCGTCGTGGATGACGCCGCCGGCGTGATGGCCGTGGTGGAGGAGTCCTCCGGCGTCATGGAAGATGTCGCTGGCCTCGATGCCGCGGGCGGTGAGTTCCGCGTGGGCTTCTGCGATGTCGGAGACGATCAGGTAGAGGCCCTGGGTCGAGCCGGGGGCGGCTGTGGTCGTTCCTTCGCCGAAGACAATCGAGCACTCCGAGCCGTTCGGCGTGAAGTGGACCGCCCGGAAGTCTTCGGTGACGGTGTAGTCGATGTCCAGGCGGAAGCCCAGCTGCTCGTAGAAGGCCTTGGCCCGGTCCACGTCGGAGACGGGCAGCACGATGAGCTCGAGTTTCAGGTCCATGAGGGAATCCTTTGTTTCCTTGGTGTGGGGTACGACTCGGCCGGTCCCGTGATCTGCGGTAGCGGTCGGCTGAGGGCGCTGTCACGTTGTCGGATGTATGGGTGTCTGACGGCGCGCCAGGGCATGGCGGGCTTGCGGTCCGGGCCTGTGTTCAGGCCGTGGTGGGCGGGCCGACAGCGCCGGTGATCCGGTCCCAGATCGCGAAGCAGATGGTCATTTCGCAGGCTGTCCTCAGGTGGCGGCGGGGCTGGAAGTGGGGTGAGATGCCGCTGAACGCGGACAGGAACCGCTGGGCTCCACCGGTACTGCGGAAGCCCTCCTGCGGCTGCGCAGTCCGTCGGCGTAGGCCTGCCCGAACTTCCGGCACCACCGCCGGACCGTCTCACAGGAGACAATCACGCCGCGCTCGAGCATCAACTCCTCCACCTCACGGACAGCGGGGAGCGGAATTGGAGCCACACACGGTGGGAGATCACCTCGACCGGGTACCGGTCCCCTGTACGACGGGACGCGCTCCCCACGGATGATCCCCCTCCACCGTGATCAGCCCGAGCGTCCTCCCACGCCATCCGCCAGCGTGACCGTGCTGTCCTGACGACTTGTCATGGAGGCTCAGACACAGCTTCTCAGCGTCCAGACGTCCGTGAGGGCGAGGTGGCCGCGTAGTCAGGGGCGACCGGGGGGCTTGGAGGTGGGCCGCTGGGTCGTGCCGCCGAGCGGGGGCGTGTGCCGTCGGTCGGACACGGTCACCTAGCGAAGTGAGCGGAGGCCGGCACGAACTTCTTCGACGAAGAACTCCGGCTGCTCCCAGGCGGCGAAGTGGCCGCCCTTGGGGAGCTTGTTGTAGTGGACGAGGTTCGGGTACGCCTGCTCTGCCCAGCTCTTGGGGGCCTGGTAGAGCTCGTTGGGGAAGACGCTCACCGCTACCGGGAGGGAAACGCCCCTGGCGCCGAAGAACGGGATACCGGCCTCAGTGTTCTCCCAGTACAGACGCGCCGCGGAGATCGCCGTGTTCGTCAGCCAGAACAGCGTGATGTTGTCGAGGACGTCGTCCCGCGTCAGGCCTTCCCTGTGTCCGGCGAAGGCCCGGGAGATCAGCGCCAGGCTGTCCCTGTCGTGGTCGAGCATGAAGGCCGCCAGGCCGACCGGCGAGTCGGCCAGTCCGGTCAGCGACTGCGGGCGCGAGCCCATCATCAGGGCGTAGGCGACGTGACGGTAGAAAAAGTCCAGCTGCTCGACCGCACGCTTCTCCTCCTCGTTGGAGAGGACGACGTCGGACGGCAGGGGGTTGCCGGCCGCGATCGCCTGCTCGATGGCGGGCGGCAACACGCAGGCCATATTGGTGTGGATACCGACCAGCCCTTTGGGCTGCTGCACAGCCATGACGTCGGTGACGATCGCACCCCAGTCGCCGCCCTGCGCGGCGTACTTGGTGTAGCCGAGGCGCTTCATCAGCTCGGCCCAGGCGCGTGCGATGCGCTCGGGGTTCCAGCCGGTCGTAATCGGCTTGCCCGAGAACCCGTAGCCGGGCATCGACGGGATCACCACATGGAACGCGTCCGACGCCGTCGCGCCGTATGCCGTGGGATTGGTGAGCGGCTCAATGATCTTCAGCTGCTCGATGATCGAGCCGGGCCATCCATGCGTGACGATCAGCGGCAGAGCATTCTCATGCTTCGAGCGGACGTGGACGAAGTGAATGTCCAGGCCGTCGATCTCGGTGATGAAATGCGGCAGAGCCTCCAGCTTCGCCTCGACCTTGCGCCAGTCGTACTCCTCCGCCCAGTAGCGCGCGAGCTGCTTCATCGTCGCGAGCTGCGTGCCCTGCGACTGATCCGTGACGGTCTCCTTCTCGGGCCAGCGCGTGGCCACGATGCGCCGACGGAGATCGACCAGATCCTTCTCCGGGAAGTGGACACGGAAGGGGCGGATGCTCCCGCCCGCTGCCGAACCCAGGCCGGCCCCCCTCCCGGGTACCGCTGCAGCCGACTGGGCGGGCGACAGACCGAAAGATCCCGCGACCGCCGCAGCCGTCGCCGCGGCCGAGGCGGAAAGGAATGTCCGCCGGGAGTGCGGCGGAATCATTTCAGACATGGTGAACCTCCTGGGGATACTCGCCATTCAAGGGTTGGACGCGTGGACTCCGATGACGGCCAATCCGTCGATTCGGCAGACCTGCGACCAGGCGTGGGACGGCCGCCAGTGCAGCCGGTCGATGCACGTCAGCGTCCGCAACTCCGCGAGGACGGATGGGCCGCCCCGCCGGGCCGGGGCATGTGCCGGTCGAGGGAGCCGCGGGAGCCGATGTACGCATACACATCTCTTACGATGCGTGGAATGAGACAAAAGGTCTAGTTAGTTATTTTTAGTTGATTGAGAAGAATGTCTGAATTATTCGAGGGGGTGCGGCGCGACCGATACCCAGGGAGACCGACGGGCCTGGAGGCGGCGGGTCGCCCGGGAGCGCCGGGAGAACCAGGGCGACCCCTTGGCCGATAGAAGGCTATGCTTGATTGTTCAGATGCAATACGTAAGGAAGCCTTCATGCTTGACGTGAGACGACTCCGGATCCTGCACTACCTGTCCACCTACGGCACGGTCGCGGCAGCGGCGCAGGCGCTGCATCTGACCGCTCCCGCCATTTCCCAGCAACTCGCGGCGCTGGAACGGGAAGTGGGGCTGCCCGTCGTGGAGAAGCAGGGGCGCACCCTGCGCCTGACCCATGTCGGTGAGCTGCTGGTGTCCCACGCCGACATCGTGCTGAGCGATCTGGCTGCCGCCGAGTCCGATCTGGAGGCCATCCGCGGTGGCGGTCACGGCATCGTCCGCATCGCCGCCTTCGCCTCCGCGGCCCGCACTCTGATCGCTCCGCTCTGGAAGCGCATCCTCGGCACGGAGGAAGGAGCCGACGTCTCGTTGATGCTGGAGCTCCTCGAGCAGGAGCCCGACGCGGCCCTGGAGTCGCTGCGCCGCAGGGACGTCGACCTGGCCGTCGTCCACGGGTACACGGTCCTGCCGCGGGACTTCCCCGCCGGATGCGAGCAGACCAAGCTCCTCGAGGAACCCGTCCTGCTCGCGCTCCACCCCGATCACGCCGCCCGCATGAAACTCGGGCCGGGCGAGCCCGTGGACCTGGCGCGCCTCTCCGGCAGCTCCTGGCTCACGCCGGGCCCGGAGACGTCCTGTTACGAGATGATCCAGCGTGCCTGCGGTGCGGCCGGATTCGTTCCGACCATCCGGTCCCGCAGCAGCGACTTCTCCGTGCTGGCGGCGCTGGTTGCCGCAGGGGCGGGAGCCGCCCTCCTGCCCCGCATGACTCTCCCGGACGCGACGCCGGGGCCGATCAGTCTGCACCCCCTCCTCCACCCCGTGACCCGCACCATCTACACCGTCAGCCGCAGCGGCACGTCCCGGCGCCCCGACATCCGCCACCTCGGAGAACTCCTGCAGCAGGCAGCAGCCGAAACCGGGGTGATCCTGCAGGAGGAACACGGCTGAGGGCGCCGTGGATCCCGGAAACGCAGAGGACGGGTTCGGGATGGCTGGTGCGGGCGCCCGTGTTTGAGGTCGCGGGCGGCTAGAGGCCGGCCGTCGCGCAGCGCTCCGGATCCACTCGCCTTCGCGAAGGCGTTCTATCAGCACCTTGTAACGCAGTCGCTCGGCGAAGCCTCCCTGGCGGCTCGCCTCGCCGTCCGCGAGGAAGGCCGAGACCCGAACCGACCGCCTACGCCGTGTACGGCAGCCCGTCGGCACATACTGCAGCGGGCTGATCACCCTGGCTGGTGCAGTGAGTACCAGGGCCTTGTACGGGCTTTAACGCACTGGGGCGCCCTAGGCTGACTGCCGGGCTGCAAGTGGAGATGCTGCAGGTCCCCTCCCTGCAGCACGCCGATCATGGCGTTCTCCTCCCATCGGCAGTCGTCCTCGCGGTAGCCCGCAAACGCCTGTGCTTACGGTCAGCCGCTCTCGCATGGGGGACCGGGGTGATGGTCGATCCATGAAAGGCCGCCGCGATCAAGACATGCTCGGGCGCGGGTGACGGCGACGTAGGCGAGGCGGGCTTCGGCGTCGTCGATGGGCCCTGGAATGGGGTGACCGTTGTCGTCGCGCTGGTCGGTGTCCTTGGGTGGGGTGAAGTCGTCGGCGATCTTCACGGTGGGCCATTCGCGGCCTTTGGCCTTGTGGGCGGTGGAGACGGTCACGTCGGCCTGTGGTTCGTCGTCGAGTCGGTCGACAGCGCTGAGGATGGCGTCGGTGCCGTGCTTGTCGATGAGGTCGACGAAGGGCTGGAGGTCGCCTCCGGCGGGGTCGTGTGCGGCGTAGTCCTGGAGGTCGCCCCAGGTGTCGAAGAGGACGAGTTCGGGGTGGTGGGTGCGTCGACCGGACTTGAGGTCGTCGGCGGCAAGGGCGAGGGAGCGCAGGCTCTCCCCTCCTCCGACGAGGGCGACGCGCTGGCCAGCCTCGAGGGACTGCATGACGTGGGTCATGGCTCCGACGTTGGTGCGGCACAGGACCGCGTGAGGCTGTTCGAGCGGGCCGAGTTCGGTCGTGAGACTGGTGCTGCCATGGAGGCGGATAGGTGATCCGGCGAGGGCGAGCCAGCGGTTGGCTTCGGCGGCGAGATCGGGCCCGAAGCGGAAGGACTGGGACAGGGCGAGCGTGGTGCCGTCGAAACCGGTCATGACGTCACGGGCACCGCGCCAGTGGTAGATGGCCTGAGCGGAGTCCCCGACCATCACCAACTGAGCGTGCGCCCGTTGTGCGTTGAAGACCTGTTCGACGACGGGGTTGGTGTCCTGGGCTTCGTCGAGGAGGAGGAAGTCGACTTCGATGACCGGGCTCGTGAGGGCCCAGATCTTGAGGTAGTGGTCGTGTTCGAAGCGCACCACTCCCCCATCGGGGTCCTGCAGGTCCTTCCATGCCTTCTGGGCGAACGGCAGTACCACCTTGGCGAGCTGGGCGTGCTGGCCGGGGGCTTCGAGGCCGCGCATGCGGGGGACATGGTGGCGGCGCAGGGCGGGGTCGGCGGAGTGGCAGAAGCGGGTGAGGGTGCGGAGTGTGGCGTGGGCGAGGGCGCGGGGTGTGAGGTCACGCTCGGCGATGCGGATGGGTGTGGTGATGCCGAGGGCTTGGCCGGTTTTCCAGGCGGGTTGGCGTGGGGCGTTCAGGCGGGTCCGGTATTGGTGGCCGAGGGCGGCGTAGGCGAGGGCGTGGGCGGTCTTGCAGGTGACGGTGGCCGGGAAGCGGGTGGCGGCGTCCTGGGCGATGGCGCGGTTGTAGGCGAGGTAGCGGCCGCGGCGTCTGGTGCCGTGGGCGAGCAGTGCGAGGGTCGTGGTTTTGCCGGTGCCGGCCCCGGCCTGGAGGACGAGGTGGTCTCCGGCGTGGAAGCGGTCGGCGGCAGCGGTCTGTTCGTCGGTGAGGTTCAGCACGTGGTGGCTTCCGGGGTGGCGAGTGCTCGGGCTGCGGCCGCGAGGAGGCGGTCGCGACTGGTGGCGGACAGCACGGCCTGCAGGGCGTGAGTGAGGCGTTCGACCTCCTGGCGGTCGATGCGCTGCAGTGCGTCGGTGAGGGCTTGCTCGACGAAGGTCTCGACGTCTTGGCCGTGGTGGGATGCGGCGTTGCGGACGACCGCGTCCGTGGCGGGTGTGAAGGCGACGTTGAGGGTGATCTGGCCGTGAGTGTCCGGGTAGTGGGTGGCCAGGATGTCGATGGGAAGCGTTTCGTGGAGCGTGCGGCGCAGTCGGTTGAGGGCGCGGCGGGGTGTCTTTGCCTGGGTCAGGGTCAGCAGGCGGGTGCTGTCGTGGTTGGCGGCGAGCGCCGTGAGGCGGCTGGCGTGGTCGAGTTCTCTCTGGCTGGCGGGCCTGGTCAGGGTGATCTCAAGGGCGTGGTGCGGCACGGTTACGACTCCCGGTGGGCGGGCGTCGTCCGGCAGGGCCGTGTCCCGTGCGGGCGGCTGCGTGCGGTGTCGGGGAGCCGGGTGTGGATGTGGGGGTGGTGGATGAGCGGGTCGAAGACTTCCCAGCCGGTCAGGGCGAGGTCGGGCGCCCTGTGGGTGGCGGCGTGGAGGGGGCAGCGCTGGGTGCGCCAGCGCAGTTGTTCGGTGTAGGGCAGGTGGCTGAGGTCGTAGACGGCCATGGGTGTGGCGGGAAGGCTGAGTTGGCCGTGGGCGGGGGTGGCGGGCAGGAGTTTCCAGGTGCCGGCCTGGTGGGTGGGGTCGAGGATGGGCTGGGTGCAGCGGCGGCGGGTGCGGGTCTGTGCCACGCACTGGATGTCGTCCAGGGGCGAGGCGGCGAGGTAGCGGCCGTAGAGGAGTTGGACGACGGGCCGGGCGGGCCGGCACGCAGCAGGGTCGCAGGGTCTGGTGGCGGCGGGTCGTGGGGTGAACGAGCCGTTGTCGGTGAGGCGGCGGGTGTGTACGGCGAGGTGTCGGCGGAGCTCTTCGAGCTGCGGCGTGAGCGGTGTGGTGGTGGGGTGGGCCGGGCACAGGACGCGGTGCGGGATTCGGCACCACGGGGTGCCGTCGCCGGCGGGGTGGGCGATGCCGGAGTCGACATGCCAGCGACAGGCAAGCGGCACTGCGGCCGCGGGCAGTTCCCGCGGGTGCATGCCGATGGGCCGGTGGTCGGTGCGGTGGTGCCAGGTGATGCGGTTGCCGCAGTCGCGGCAGCAGCTTGTCCGAGCCGTGCACAGGAGACGGCTGGGGCTGGTCACGGACAGCCGCAGGGACCGCAGACGGTGCGGGCGGATCGGGGTGCCGTCCCAACGGCGGCCGGATGAGGCAGTGGTGGAGCTCATAGCGGCGAAGGTGACAGGCGGCGCGGCGCAGACACGCGGTCGGTGCCGTCAGTGTCCTGCGATCGGATCAATCCGAGGGAACAACCACTCGAACCGTCGTATGCCCGTTCGCTCCCGCTGACTCGTCGGGGTGATTCGCCGTCGGCGAGGCGGAGGCTATTCCGTTGGGGCGGGAGGCTCGTGGCCCTCGCAGAGGGTGGCGAAGAGCTTGTCGACGGGGACGTTCAGGGCGTGGGCGAGGGCGTGCCAGGTCTTGAGGGTTCCGATGGTGCGGCCCTGCTCGATCTCGATGAGGGTGCGCCTGGCCAGGCCGCTGCGGCGGGCCAGTTCGTCGTA
Source organism: Streptomyces sp. NPDC001970 (assembly GCF_053594115.1). NCBI lineage: Bacteria > Bacillati > Actinomycetota > Actinomycetes > Kitasatosporales > Streptomycetaceae > Streptomyces > Streptomyces sp. NPDC001970. The sequence goes on from NZ_JBSFDW010000035.1 coordinate 87,620, forward strand.
GCTCCAGCCGCGTTCGCTCCTCAGCCGCGCGAGCTCCAGGCGGAGCGCGGTGAGGTTCGGGTCGGGCGGGTAGATCGTCACTCCACCATCCGACGGTGCAGAGCCATGCCCTGTCAGTGCAGACCTCTGCCCTATTTCTGCAGGTGGCCGCCACGCATGCCACAGGGCAAAGGTCTGCACTACGGTGTGCCGCCGACACCCCGCCAACTTCCCGGGTGGCGGCGGCTCCCGGCTGAAGGCAGGAGGAACGGGCGCCCCATGAGGCTGTGCACCCTGCGCCCCCCGGTACGGCGCACCTGGACCGTGGAACTACGCCCGCAGCAGGGCGGACCCGTGCTCTATTGCCCCCTGTGCGCACCACGCGGTCACGCCCTCACAGCCTCTGCGGCCCGGCCCGCAGTCCTGGCACACCTGGCCCACCACGCGCGGCACGATTTGCTGCCGCCGCATCTGCGCACCTGCCAGTGCCATGAACACGGATGCCGGTGGCATCCACGCCACCGGGGCTGCGCCGGCCCGATCCTGCTCGTCCTCGCCCGAGAACGCGGAGGTCGTCTCTGGCGTCTGGCCGACGTCTGCGCCGCCTGCGCGGGCGCCACACCCGGCAGTGCCGTCGTCCCGGACACCGCCCTCGCATCCACCTCGGCGAGGCCCGATACCGGCCCCGGTCCCGCCAGGTCAAAGCGCGTCAGGCTGCCCCGTGGCGCCGCCCCGGCGGTCCGTGTCCGCGACATGCTCAGCTACCTCGCGGCCGCGCTTCCCCCGGATGTGAGCGCCGAAGGCCGGCTCCTCGCCCTGCAGTGCGCACTGCGCAGCAACACATCGGGACAGGTACATCTCCCGGCCGGCCTGCTCCGCGGCATGCGCCTGGCCCACTCCCCCGCGCCCTGGGACGAACTGGAGGACACCCGCTGGCTGCACCGTCCGCCGCACCCGACAGGGAAGTTGGGGAATGGAGCTGTCGCCGCGCAACTGCTGGATGCGACCGTCCTGACCCAGGAGCCTGCGCGGCGCGACCGCCACCGGGCTGCCGACTGGGCCCTGTACGTCGCCTCCCGGCCACGGCTGCGCACCCTGCCTGCCACGGACCGTCTCACCGCACTGGTGCTCGACGCGTACCACTCCCCCACCGCCGGGCGGACCAGCTTGGAAGCGGAGCGCCTGACCCGTGCCTGCGGTTTCGATCGGAAGATGCTGACCGCGACACTCGATCGTCTCGTCACCGTGAACGCCGTCGGAGCGTGGACGTTCGAGCCAGTCACCGACGACGTGTCCTGGGACCCGCTTCCTGCGTGAGAGCTCTGCTCGCGGCCGTCGGAGGCAGCGCGCCTCGTGTCGCAGGCCGCGGGTGGTGGCGGCGCACCAACAGGCTCATACCGCGAGTCTTGCTGCGGATGAGCGCCCCCATTGACAGGCCCGCCTGCCGAAAGGAGATGGCATAGCCCCGGCGACGTGGCTCAGGCCAGCGGTCCACCGGGGCTTTCGCTGTGAGATTACCGCCTCCCCGTCGCATTGCAGGACTTGCCATCACGGCTGCCCTGTGGCCCTTGGGTATTCGCTGACCCGCATACAGGAACTGCGCCAAGAGCTGCCGGTCTTCCCTGAACGCCCGCGTCCGCTCTCCCGGGCCCGCCAGGCACCTTCCATCATCTCCGCATGCACATTCTCACCCGGTATAACCAAGGGCCCCAACCGACCCCGTACACAAGGGAAATCGTCTCGCGCCACCGGGCCACCAACGCCCCCGGCACCTGGCGGCCGGATGAGGTGATGTGCAATCCGCTGTGCAATAGCCTTACTCTGCAGTCACAACAGCGAGCATTTCCCAGATACTCACCCTCAATTCTCAGGAGCACACCATGACAACGGCGGCCACTGCAGCAAACAGCGTTGATGCGACAACTGCCCTGCTCCAGGTGGAGCTTCCTCAGCTCGAGGAACTCCAGCAGGCACTTCAGAAGGAGCTTGCTGCCGTTTCGGAGCGTCTGGAATCGGTCCGCGGCGCCCTGACGGCACTGAGCACCCTGTCGGCCACCACAATCCCGCAGCCCCGCGCCGCCGAGACCCCTGCCCCCGCTGACGCCGAAGCGACATCCGCGGACTCGGCCTCGAGCGAGCCTGCCGCCGACACGAGCCCGGAACCCGAGCCGGCCACCGGCGAAGCTGTTGCGACCGACGAGCCCGCGGTGGCACCGCAGAAGCCAGCAACCCCGCGCAAGGCCCGCAAGACCAACGCCGGCACCACGAAGCGGGCCGCTGCCAAGCCGGCCGACAAGCCGGCCAAGCGCCGCCCGGCGACAAAGCCCGCCCCTGCCAAGACTGCGAAGAAGACCAAGCAGTCGCCAAGCACCACGCCCTCGGACACCGTTCAGGACACCGGCGGTCTCACCGAGCAGGTGATGGCCGTCCTGGCCCGCAAGGCCGACGTCCCGCTGCGCGCCAGGGACGTGGCCGAGGCTCTCGGCCGAGGCGACAGCACCGGCGGCATCAACACCGTCCGCAGCACCCTCGACCGCCTCGTCGCCACCTCCCGCGCCCACCGCGCCGGACGCGGCCTGTACCAAGCCCCCGCCAACTGATTCATAGCCAGGCGAGCCGGGAACGGAAATCGATGCCGCCGCAGCAGTTCGGGCGCTGTTGCGGGTCATCGCGCCAAAGGAACCACTCGCACCTCCTGGCTGTCTCAAGCACCACCGCCAGGCTGCCTTGAGCGACGAAGCACGCCATTGGGATTGGCGGTCTATGTCACGGGGCAACTCTTCTCCTCGGATCTGCAGCGAGGGGGTCGTATGGCACGCAGGAAGTCTCTGGCGGCGCAGCTCGGGTTCTGGCTCACTTTCCGTGGAGCGGTTGCGGAGCGTCAGATCTTCGGAGCCATGCGATGGCGGTTCGGATGGGCACGAAGTTGAGGCGAGGTGAGTTCCAGGGCCTGGTTGTCGCGTCCGGCGCGCATGTGGTTGAGCCAGCGTTCGTACCAGTCGAGGAAGTCGGTGGCGGAGGAGACGTTGGGGCCCCAGTACCCGTCGCTGTTACCAATGAGGACGCGGCCGGTGAGTGGACCGGTCACCGCGAGGACGCATACGTCAGTGCAGCCCATCTCGATGATGTGGAGGAAAAGGTCGCCTTCGTGTGCCCCGGGTCGCGCGCGGATGAAGCCGCGGGGTGTCCCTGCTCCTTCGCGCGGATTCATGACCAGCAGGGAACACCGCTCCAGCGGCACGAGGCCGTAAAAAGGGGCCGCGCCTGAGCCGCCGATGTTCGTGAGGAACTGCCGATAGGCATCGGGAAGATCGATGCCGTGCTTGGCCTCAAACGCGACAACACGTGCTTCAGCCAGCTTCGGGCCGAGGCAGAACTGGTGCTGCTCTTCCCCGAAGGAGTGGCTGCGCAGTGGCTGGAAAGGGATCGCGGCCAGCTTACGACGCAGGCGGGGTATGCGGGGATCCATGGTGCATCTTCTCTCGTCCCTGTCACACTACGGGCGGCTGTGGTCAGCTGGCCAGAAGAACCCTCTTCCGCAGGAGAGCGAAGCCAGCCCGGCCGAACATCTGGCGTTTGAGCATCTTGATTCGGTTGACGTGCCCTTCCACGACTCCGGAGCTCCAGGGCAGGGTGAGGCCGGCGACGACGGCGTCACGGTCACGGTCGATGCCCGTGGCGAGGGTGTGGAGCCCGGGCAGGTCATCTTGGCGGACGGCATCGAGCCACTCGGGCAGCCGTTGGCCCTGTCGCTCGGTGAGGATCTGAGCGAACGAACGGACGTGCCTGGTGAGGGCTTCCAGTTCGGGGCAGTGGGCCAAGACGGCCTTCATCCGGAGCTGTTCGCCCGCGGAGAGGGGCTCGGGGTGCCGGAGGATCCAGCCGGCGACCGTGCGGGGTGAGGGCGGGGGTGCGGTGACCGGGTCGGACGAGAGGCGCTTGGTGCGGAAGTAGGCGCGAACTCGCTGGTAGCTGCCGGTGTAGCCGAGTGGCGCGATCTCCTCCCATGCCTTCCAGGCGTTGGTGGAGCCCTGGTTCCAGCGGTCGTCCAGGTAGGGCTTGTACTCGTCGAGAACGGAGGGGCGGCCCTGCCACTGGCCGTGAAAGAGGTCCTCCGGGGTAGTGGCGTCGGCGAGGAGTTTGATCGTGCGGTAGGTCATGCCGAGCTGGCGTTGGATCGCGCGGCGGCTATGGCTGGCGGCCAGCAAAGCGTGGACAGCGGCGTGGTTGGCCCGGGTTCTGTCGGCGAACCTGTGGCCCGTCGGCCACGGCGAGCCAGGAGGGTCAGCCGGTTCTTCCTCCGGTTCCTTGACCTGCCGGGGCGGCTCGGGCGCAGTGCCACGCAGGCACCCCCGATGGTCGGCGACACACCGTTCAGCGGCTTCGCTGAGGTTGTGCCAGAGGTGCCAGCGGTCCGCGACCTGCACCGTTTGAGGTGCCCCCGCGGTGGCGCCTTCGGCAAAGAACGGGGCTCGGTCCCGGCAGACGACCTCGATCCCTGGCCTCTCGGCCAGCCAGGCGGCCAGGCTCGATGCCTCCCGGTCCGGCAACAGGTCCACCAGCCGTCGCGTCTCGACGTCGACCAGCACCGTGCCGTAGTGACGGCCCTTGCGCGTGGCGTACTCATCGACGCCGACCACCCGTGGGGTCGGTAGTTCCGGTTCGGGCAGCGCCTCGACCAGCCGCAGCACCGTGCTGCGGCTGACCGACACCCCGAACACACCCGCCATCCTGGCGCCCGCCCGACCAGCAAGGGCGAGACCGACCGCCGCCAGCGTCGAACGCAGACGCTCGGTCCGCCGGCCGTACCGCCGGGTCAACTCCGGCACCTGCTCAACGAATGTCTGCCGCGAACACGAAGCGACCCGGCAGGCGAACCGGCGAACCCGCAGACACAGCACCACCCGCAGCCCCGCGCTGGGCACATCCGCCGGAAACCGCAGGTAGGAGCTATGAACCCGACTCGACCAATTCCGGCATCCCGGACACTCCGAACCGGACGCTGTACTGCCGGCCTCGACCCGCACCGTCTCGTCTTCCACGTCCACCGCCACCACCGCCACGTCCGCGATCGACGGGAACAGCAACTCCTCCAATTGGAGGACCACTTCTTCCACGGCCTCAAACTGTCAGCCATCCGAGATCGCCCCGGATCATTTTCGGGCGACTTTCCATGGATCGGTACGACCAAGAACTGTCACTCAGCGTGCCCGCGTCACGGAATTTGAGCCAGAGCCCAGTCTCTCGTGAACAAAGCCACGCGTCCGTGAGCCGGGCGGTGGCCGCGGCGACGTCCTCGGTGGAGGCGACCTCGACGCCGAGGTGGTCCAGGCGGGTGTCCTCGCCGGCTTCGCCCTCGATGAGGACGAGCTTGAGCGGCGGCTCGGTGACTGCGATGTTGGCGTAGCCCTCGCGGCGCTTGGCCGGCTCGGTGCCGAACAGCTTGGAGTAGAACGCGATCGAGGCTTCGAGGTCGGCGACGCGCAGGGCGAGCTGGACACGGGACATGGCAGGCTACTTCGACCAGGCCCACTTCGGCCACGAGTTCCGGGCGTTCACCGGGCTCACGCCGACCCGGTACGTCGAAGTCCGGCGGCGGTTCCTGCGCGAACATCCCGGCCACGCGCTGGACGGCTGGCCGCTGCCGGCCGATTGATTTCTTACAAGAGCGACAGCTCACGACACGCTAATTTGGGGCACCCCAAAGCAGAGGAGAGCCCCGTGGGCAAGGTGGTCATGTACAGCTCGGTGTCGGTGGACGGCTTCGTCGCGGACGAGAATGACCAGCCCGGACCGCTGTTCGACTGGTTGTCCAGCGGTGACGTCCCGTTGGACGAGAGCGGCGAGCTGAAGGTGTCGCAGACGTCCTACGACTACACCCGGCCGTATTGGGACCAGATCGGAGTCACGATCGTCGGCCGCCACGTCTTCGACCTGACGGACGGCTGGGACGGGAAGCCTCCGGGCGGGATCGACCACGTGGTCGTCGTGTCGCACCGGCCGATGCCCGAGGGCTGGGACCCCGAGGCGCCGTTTCACTTCGTCGACGGCGTCGAGGCAGCCGTGGCCAAGGCGCAGGAGCTTGCGGGTGACCGCATGGTCGAGGTCGCCGCTGGCGACGTCGGTGGCCAGGTGCTTGCCGCGGGCCTGATCGACGAGGTGCGCATGGACGTCGTACCCGTCGTGTTCGGGTCCGGTAAGCGCTACTTCGGGTCGGTCCATGCGCAGCACCTGTTGGAGGATCCTGACGTGGTGATTCAGGGCAACCGGGTGCTTCACCTGCGCTATCGGGTGCGCCGTTGACCGACGACGCGGGCAACCTCGCCCTGTCCGCCCACATCCTCCGCCACACCCTCGCCACCAACCTGCTGCGCGCCGGCGTCGACATCATCGTCGTCGCCGAACTGCTCGGCCACGCCCGCCTCGACACCACCCGCCGGTACATCAACCCTCGGGAATTGCATCAGCCGGGCGAGAACCCGCAGGTCGCCAGGTCACAGCGAGGGCCCGAAGGACTCCGACACCACTGCGA
>NZ_JBSFDW010000036.1:0-78206 GCF_053594115.1 Streptomyces sp. NPDC001970
CTTCAGAACCAGTGAAGTCAGGATGATCAAGAGATCGCAGAGTGGCTCACTTTTCATCCGCCGTCCGTGGCCCTCGTTTCACCCGTTGCCGAGACCTGAACGCGTAGCGGGCACGGCTCAGCAGTGGGCGAGCGCCCAGTCAAGGGCGTAGTCGGCGACCTCTTGCCAGCCGTCCTGGACGGGCATCAGGTGGGAGCGGCCGGGAAACACCTTGGCCTCGATGGTGGTGTTCTCCGCCTTGTAGTGCTTGGCGTTTGACGTCTGGACCTTCGGCGGCATGAGATGGTCGTACTCGCCGGAGAGGAACAGTAGGGGCGCCCGGTCGGCGTTGTGGAAGTCCACGTACGTGTCGGAGTGGCCGGGGCGAAGGTTGGCCAGCGAGCTGCTCCATACAATGCTGCCTGGTGCGGGGATGTGGTAGCGCTCATACGTGGCGCGGGCCTGGTCCTCGGGGAACCCGTTCGCAAAGGCGTAGCGCCATTGGTCGAAGTCCAGTCCGACGGCGCGGTGCCGGTTGGCCGGGTTCTTCAGGACGGGGAAGAGGGACCGGATTTGGGACAGCGGTACGACCGGCACGCCCTCGGCGGGCGCGGAGTTGATCGCCACTCCGGCGGCGCCGAGGCCGCGGTCCAGGAGGATCTGGGTGAAAGTGCCGCCGGCGGAGTGACCCATCACTATGGGAAGCCGGTCCAGCCCCATGATCAGACTCTCAAGGCTGGAGATGATCGCCGGAGCGGTCACAGTCTCGATCGGGGTCGGGTCGGCGTTAAGGGCCTCGACCTCCACCTCGAATCCGGGGTACGGCGGTGCGATGACGCGGAAGCCCTTGTTCTCGTAGTGGGCGATCCAGTTTTCCCAGGCCCGCGGCGTCACCCAAAAGCCGTGGACGAGGACGATGGTGTCGGGTTGCATCAGTATGCTCCTTAGGATGGGCCGATGGCCGTCATGAGTGGATGGGCCCGATGGCCGGTCATGATCTGTCGAACGTGAGGCGCAACTTCATTGCCGGATGCGACGGGGTGCGACGGCCGGGATGTCATTGTCCGCGGTCGGAATGACGTACCAAGGCAGCGACTCTTACGCACTGCCCCGCCGTTGAGGCCGGTTACCCCCCTCACCTCTGCCGAGGCGTTGGGCGGCGGTCATCGGCAGAAGCCCAGAAGAGGGAAGGCCGATGACGGACACGTCGCTGGCCTTCGCCGGCGTAGTCGTCGATTCCCGTGCCGGCGAGACCTGTCCGACTCGGCCGTAGCCGGCGCGAAAGGGGGCCAAGCCTGGGGCCAAGCCTGATTTCGTTGCCGCGTTCGCCACGAGTCTCCGCCACCTCTCTGTCCCGGCTTTCCGATCTCGCACTCAAAGACCGAGAGGGTCCATCAACTGTGACATCAGGGCACCACAGATTGCCTTTGAGGCAAACTGAGCTGACCCCGGTGGGAGATCCTGGCCGCCGGCGTGGGCCATCCCCGTGGTGATGGGGCAGGTTCCGCACCGACACCTTGGTGCCGGTACAACCGTTCATCCACGGGGCGAGGTAGTCGCGGCGGTGCCACCGCAGTTGGACCTCATCACCGGGAAAGAGAACGCGATTTCCTGGGGCCACCCGTTATCGGTGGTTGAGTGCTGTCTCCTGCTGTTTGCCCAGCTTGAGATGGTCCAGAGATCGCAGCAACAGCGAGCCATAGCGTCATGCCGGCTCGGCCGTAGGGTCGCCATGCCTGCCCACGAACGTGTGACCCCGGTCCTCCTTTTCTGACCGTCTCCAGCCGATCTCCGGTCCCTGGCCGCTGTCGCTCCTGCCGACCCGGATCCGGTCAGACGAGGAATGGAAGCGCATTCAGCTGGGCTACTTCTCCCGGGACATGGACGAGAAGTGGGACGTCTTCGCCGAGAAGGACGTCGTCTTCTTGCACCGGAGTTGGACGGGCCATGGCATCTTCGAGGCAACTTTTGCTCCGGTCGATGCCGGTGGCCGGCAGGCGCGGGGCCGTGGTGGAACGTGATCAGGACCGCTATCGGGGCAGGGACGACGACCTGTACTTCTTCTCGGTGCTGCTCAGGTCTCCCGCCATCGCCCGCGAGGGATCAACCGCGACAGCGCGGCCGCCAGGCAGCGGATGCTCGGCTGCGGTGATGTGGGACAGCCTGGCGCGTTGCCGTCCGATGCCGCGGCACCCGTCCAGGGGGCGCAGGACGTCCGGCCGGACGACGGCGACGGCGACGGCGACGACGTAGGCGCGGCCGCCGAGGGCGACCAGCTGCGGCACGTGGTCGAGGCCGAGGCGGCCGACTTGGGCGCGCAGCTGGTCGGGGTGGACACTGCCGGGCTCGCCCATGCGCAGGTCGTACGGGGACAGCGGCTCGTCGAGCGTCACGAAGCCGTGGGCTGCGGAGAGGCCCAGGACGGTGCCGGTGCTGCCGGCGATGGCGTGCGCGGCCCGTCGGCACAGCTGGTGGAAGGTTCCGATGTAGAGGTCCGCGGCCGGGACGGGAGCGGTCGTGGCCAGCTTGGCGGCGCTGCACGGCACCACGACGACGGGGCCGCCGCCGTCGGAAACGGGGGTGGTGTTCAAGGCGGTGTCCTTCGCATGGAAGCAGGCCGGGCCCGCCGCGGCAGGCGGCGGGCCCGGGCGTTCGGTCAAGCCGCGAGGGCCAGACGGTGGAGGTAGACGGTGGCCGGGGCCTCGCCGAGGTCGTGGCGGATCGCGTCGCCGGTGCGCCAGGTCAGCGGGCCTGCCACGGCCTCGATCCGGGCGGCTTCGGCGACGACGTCGGCGAGGCTGTATTGCTCCTTGAAGCGGTGGCCGATCCTGGCTTCCAGGTCGATGTACTTCTCTGGGCGCGGCAGGCCGAGCGCCCAGCACAGCATGACGGCGCGCACCAGCACGCTGAATCCGGCCAGGACACAGAACACGCAACTCAGGCGGCCAGTTGCGACCTGCGTCATCCCGTTTCACACTAGGCAGTGTTGCGCCAGGGCGCGACGCGGCCGCGTCGCAACCGAGTCACGGCTCATCGAATTGAGGGAAGCTGGTCCGCCTGCTACCGCTGCGCAATAGGAGGCGTAAAATGGCCGAGCAGCGCTCGGACATCAACTCCCTCACCGACGCGGAGTTGGACGACTACATTCACTCGATCAACGTCTTGCGTCAGCAATCTTCGGTGAACCCGGGCGATCCGACTGGATATGACGTCCAGGCGGAACTGCACAACGGTGCGGCGGGCCCGTGCGAGCACGGGAGTGATCTCTTCCTGCTCTGGCATCGGGCTCACCCTGCACTACTTCGAAAAGCTGCTGCAGGAGGCAGACCCACCCCGCACCCTGTGTTGGGCGGTTCGCCGACGCCTGTCGCCGACCACGTGCTCACGCTGCAATTCGTCCCGGCGCCCAGCGACACCGGCCTGCCCCCACAGCCAGTGGCACCTCTCGACGAAGTCGAACTGAAAGACGTCCTCATGGAGGTGTACTCCTAGATGCGCACGCCGGTGTACGAGCTTCACATCCGCCCCATGTTCCGAGCGACGGACCGCGATCACATGGGTGTCGCCCTGGACCTGTGGACGTACGAGGATGTGGTCGCTCATGCGGACCAGATCCTCGACCGTCTGGGAGCGGATATGCCGCCGGCCGCGCTCGGCGGCCCGTGGCCGCAGGAGTGGATCGATCTCTTCAGGCGGTGGAAGGACAGTGGCCTCAAGCGTCTTGAGTTCGGTACGGCGCAATTCACCGTCACCCGCTCGGCCAGTGCGGTTACGGTCAAGGCGACGGGTACCTTTCCCGCGGCGGGCTTCACGGGATGGCTGCAACTGGAGAGTGAAACCGACACGGCCAAAACCTACGTCCTTTATTTCGAACCACCGGATGCCCCGACGGCAGGTGCTGCCGAAGAGTTCGAGTTCAAGGAGCGGTACAGCCCTTCGGACAACCGAGCCGTTTTCATCCACGACAGCACTGGCACCACCCAGCCCTGATCACAGGCGGCTTACCGCGGGTGGTCCAGCGGAAGACGGCCCCACGTTCCGTCCCACTCGCCGTGCACGGCCCGGATCCGCCCGGCAAGCGCGGCATCGGCCCGCTCGCGCGCGGCGCGGGCCTCGCGGCCGGCCCGCCACTTGTAGCAGCTGGAGCGGGCCACCTCCAGCACACGCCTCGGGCCGCATGGCCCTGCGCCTGCCCCCGGGCACCTACTCGGCGTGGATGAACACCGCCGTGCCCGGGATCGACGGCACGCACACGCTGGGCTTCGCCATGTTCTCCGCGCCGCAGATCGACCTCGACGCCGACCGCACCGTCCGCTTCGACGCCGCGAACCTGCGCAAGGCGGCCGCCTACACCCCGCAGCCGACCGCCACCAGTTCATGCGGGTGGACCAGTACCGCACCAACCGCGACCTGTTCCCGTCCATGGACAGCTACATGCCCGAGACCCGGCGGTACGACAGCCTCTGGGTGACCCCGACGCCGAGGGTGACGAAGGGCACGTACATCTTCGCGACCCGCTGGCGGCAGATCCAGCCGCCGCTGGCCTTCTCCTCCGGCTCGCAGACCTACGACGACATCGTCATCCAGAGCCCGCCCCGCACTGCGGGAGGGCACGGGCAGCTACCGGGCCGTCTGGGCCGGTGACGGCTCGGCCTCGGACTTCCGCAAGGTGAAGGTGCGCGGCCCGGTGGCGGTCGTCCGCCGCAGCGACACCGTGCCCGCCCCGGACCAGGCCCCGGCCGCGGCGAAGGCCGGCGCCAGACAGCCGCTGATCCTGAACGACGGCTACGGCAAGTTCGACCCCTGGGCAAACCTGCCCGACGCCGCCCCGCTGCCGGTGGCCTCGCTCGGCACCGACGACAGCGCACGGCTGCTCGGCCGGATCCGCAAGACCGGCCCGGCGACGCTGAAGGTGGTCTCGCACCCGCATCCGCGCTACCTGTACGACCTGGTCCGCCACCACGACGGGGCGATCCCCCCGGGATCCGTCCCACCGGCCCGGCCTCGGCGAACTGGCCAGGATCGACGAGGAGTTCCGCGACACCAAGCAGGGCGAGGCCGTGGAGTACCGGGAGGACGTGTCCGCCATCTTCGACGGCCCCATGCTCATCCAGCCGACCCCGGTCCCGGCCCAGGGCACGCTGACGTCGTGGGTCTCGGCGGGCGCCGACGCCCGTTGGATCTCCTCCGCGGGCATGCGCGACCTCGGCAAGAGGGGCCTGACACGCTCGTACAAGCCGCGCAGCACCACCAGCGAAAGCTGGTTCTCACCCATCCAGCGCCCGCGAATGCTGCACGACGGCATCAGCTGGCGGCCCCCTTCCGGGTCGAGGACATCATCAGCACGTCCGCGGCGCCGGCCTGGGGAGACTCCGGCGGCCACACGGGCGTCGTCTGGATCGACGGCGACTCCTCGAAGATCTCTCTGTACCAGGGCGACCAACTTCTCGGCGAGGACATCAACGATCGGATCGTCACCGCCGAGGGCCTGGTGCAGCTCGACTACGCGGTGGCCACCGGCCTGTCCGGCAAGGCGCAATGGCGGACCGGGGCTGACGGTCACCCCCTCGCACCTGAAGGGAGCGGTGGGCGCGGGGGCGATCCGCACGGTGACGCTGGAAGTGTCGTACGACGAAGGCGTCACATGGCGCCGGACGACGCTGCGGCAGTCGGGCGGCGACTGGAAGGCACAGCTCTGCTATCTGGGCTTGCGCCAGACGAAGATCTCCGTGCTCGGCTGGCGTTCGGAGAACCGGCCCGACGGGGAGACCTCCCGAAGCAACCCATCGAGGTCGGCTTCAAAGGCGTCGCGACGCTCGCCGAACAGGTGCGGTGCGGAGTACGACAGCGAGAACACCCAGGCGACAACATCCTCGCGAGTGCGTTCCAGCGCCTGTCCGCCGGGCACTACATGCCGCTGAGGGCCGGCGAACCCTGCGCGGGTGAGCACGGCGGCCTCGTCTCCGGGTGTTCCGTGGACCAGTACGCCGCGGCCGGCCCGTCGGACCGGCCCAAGGTATTGCCTGGTCAGGCTCTCGACGGCGGAATATGGGACTGCCGGACAAGGGAGGCCCTCGACAGTTCGGGCCTCCGCCTTCAGGTCCGAGATGTGCACGAGTGCACCGCCAGGCCTGAGCACCCCCTTGATGATCGCTGCCACGGCGTCGCGATCCATCCAGTGGAAGGACTGGCCGAAGGTCGCGACGGTGAAAGTCCCAAGATCTGCGGGCAGTTCCTCGGCACGGGCCCGAAGCCACCGGGCTCTGCCAGGCATCGCTGCCTCGACAGCCCGCCGCTCGGCTTCGGCGATCATCCCGCTGTCGGGGTCCACGCCGACGACTTCACCGAACAAGTGCACCAAGCTCAGGGCAAGGATGCCCGGTCCACACCCCACGTCGATGAGGCGCCCCCGGCCGTCCAGCATGAGAATCTCGGCCAGCACGTCCGGGAGCCCGGGTGCGTACGGGAGCCTCCCGCGCTGGTAATAGGGGGCCGACCCCAGGAACAACGTCTCGTCCCACTCCCAGCCATCAGACATGCCGCCAGCCCATCTCTTTGACGCGGACGCCCGCTCGCCGCGACGATCAAACCACCCGCCACCGTGGGAATGCGTGCGAGCCGGCCGAGTTCAGGATTCTTCGGCTTCCGCCGGTCCGGATCCCAGGTGGCGTCGGCTCTGCCGGCGCGTCTGCAGCTTCTCGGCCGGAGCGGCGGCCGGGTCGGCCGCTGCCCGCTCCGCGGCGGTACGGCCGCGGTCGGTCCGAGGACTTGGCGCAAGGGCAGAGTCGAGGCGAGGGCCGGTGCCCAGGGGGCGGCGAGGGGTGCTCATCAGCACATCTTCCCCGCCGTCCAACGGTCGGTGGTCTTGGGGTGGCCGGGGATGCGCGGTCGGTCCAGACGGCGCGGCGCTCGACGTCCAGGACGTACCAGATGCGACCGCCGGTGACCTCGATCTGCCGGCGTTCCATCGCGTCACCGCGATGGGTGCCGTGGGCCGGGCTCGCCCTTGAGGCGGCGGTGGCGGTCGGTCCGGGTGGCCGGGGTGGGATCGGCGCGCATGAGAATCCAGGCGGCGCGGGTGTCGGTCGCGGCCTGGGGTGCCCAGTTGCTGCCGGCCTTGGGCGGCCTCGCCGTTGGCGAATCGGATGTCCTGCTCGCCTTCGCCGGGCGACGGGGTGGCGCTGCTTCTTGCTCTGCTTGTGGTCCACGGTCGGCGGCAGCTCTACATTCCCTGCCGCACCGTTCACCTCGCCTCCCGCGCTTGTGTCAGGCGTTGTTTTGCAGCACGAGCGCAGCTCGTCGATGAGCGCGGCAGGGCCGCTCGCGGCCTTCAACACCACGGCCCTGCCCGGCGCCCGTCGGTGCGGTCGGCGCGCACGCAGCCCGACGACGAGGCGAGTGACTCGCGGTCAGGTCGCGAATGAGGCTGAGGGGTGAGCTCGCCGTGGCTGTGGTGGTGATGAGGGGCCAGGGTCGCTGGCATCCCGATCACAGTGCCACCTACCCGTTGGTGATGGCCTTCGGGTGGTGGCGGATGTCGAAGGCGGGAACCCGGCATCCACAAGGAAGCCCTGCAAAACTGCGTCCGCCGGGCGGAGGCCGACCAGGGCAGCCGAGCTGTGCAGGCGCGGGCGTGCCGCGACCGCTCGCCGCAGGTCCCGCGGTTTCGCGCCTACCGGGCGGTGTCGAGCATGATGAGCAGCAAGGCGATGTCGTCCGTCCGGGGTGCGGTTTGCCGTGCATGGTCGATCAGGGCCGTGGCGAGCCTGTCCATGGACTGGGGCCGGGCCTGGGCGAGCTGGGCGGCGAGCCCCGCCATGGCGGCGTCCAGGTCGACCCCGGGAGTCTCGACGAGTCCGTCGGTGTACAGGGCGAGGACGGTACCGGGCGTCAGCGGGATCTCGGTGGATGGATAGTCCGCGTCGGGGTCGATGCCGAGCAGCAGCCCAGGGGGCAGGGGAAGGACCTCGGCGTGCCCGTCCGGCTGGCGCAGAACCGGCGGGGGATGCCCGGCCGTGGCCAGGACGGCCCGGCGGCGTGCGAGGTCGAGACGGGCGTACAGGCAGCTGACGAAGCGGCCCGAGTCCATGTCGACCAGCTGGCGGTTGGCCTGCGCGAGGGCCTGCGCCGGCGTGGCCCCGGTGGCGGCATAGGTGCGGATGGCGGGGCGGATCCGGCCCATGAGTGCGGCGGCGGTGACGTTGTGGCCCTGGACGTCGCCGATGACTGCGGCCGCGGTGGTGCCGTCCACCCGGACCAGGTCGTAGAAGTCGCCGCCGATGTCCATGCCGCGGACGCTGGGCAGATAGCGGGCGGCCACATCCAGTCCGGGAAGGTCGGGCAGCGAGTCGGGGAGCAGAGCCGCTTGCAGGGTCTGCGCGAGCTCTTGGGCGGTGTCGTACAGGCGGGCCCGTTCCAGCGCCTGCGCGATCAGTCCCGCCAGTGCGGTGAAGACGACCCGCTGGTTGTCGGAGAAGGGGTGGGGGCGGTCGAAGGCGAGCACACACGAGCCCAGCGGGCGCCCGGAGGCGATCAGTGGCAGAAAGGCCCAGGCCTGCAGACCGTCCTGGCGGGGGGCGGGCGGGTAGGCCCGGGCCAGCTCCTCGAAGGTGGCGAAGAAGCTCGGCACGCCGGTGGCGAGGACCTGGACCGCGGGCGCCGGGAAAGTCAGCGGCGCTCCGTCGATGTGCTCCAGGAGCCGGGGGCTGTATCCGCGACAGCCGATGACACGCATTCTGCCGTCCTCGGCCGCGAGCAGGGCCACGGTCCGGGCCCCGAAGGCCGGCAGCATCTCGTCGGTGACCAGATCGACCACATCGCCGACGCCCACGGCTTCGGAGAGGGCCGCGGCCAGGTGCAGCACCTGGTAGAGCTCGCCGAGGGGGATCGGCTCGCCTTGGAATGTCGCCGTCCTGGCGGGCGCTCCCTGCAAGGCCACGCCCGGACCGGTCGGCGAGATACGGACGCTCACCCCGGATCCGTCGGGGTAGAGCTCGAAGGCGAGCCATCGGTCCGGCGTGAGCATGGCGGTGAAGTAGCCGGGCTTCCGACTGACCACGGCAGCGCGGTAGCGGTCCTCGAAGGCCGGGTCGGTGCACCAGGACAAAGACTGCCAGGGGCGCGTGCCGAGCAGATCGGAGATGCTGCCGCCGAGCAGGTCGGCCGCGGTGGCGCTGACGTAGGTGAACCTGCCCTCGAGGTCGAGGGAGCAGCTGCCCTCCGGCAGCCGTTCGGCGAAGTCCGCCGCGGCCAGCGCCTCGGCCGGCTCCCGCTTCCGGGCGGGCGGCTGCGGCAGCGTGCGCGGTAGCGGTGCGGGACCGACGGCGTGGCCGGTGTCGGCGGCGTCGCGCAGGAAACGCCCCAGGCGCCGGCAGGCGGCACCGACCCGCTCGCGGCTCGGACTGGCGGGCCCGGCGCCGTCGGAGCCGGGCCAGAACAGCAGCAGCGTGCCCCAGGCTGTGGTGCCGGTGAGGATCGGCGCCGCGGCCACCGCGAAGTGGTACGGCAGGGCGATCGCCGTGCGCGGGTAGCGACGGGCAAGCTCCTGGGGGCGGCCGAGCCAGACCAGCCGCCGCTCGCGCACCGCCTCGGCCACCGGAACGGGACTCGACAGCGCCACCCCGAACCAGGGCGCGAGATACTCCGCCGGCATGCCGGCGGTCACCTCCAGCCGCAGCGTCTGCCCGTCGGACGCGAGCAGGAAGACCGCTCCCGCATGCACGCCCGTGTCACGCACGGCGAGCTCCAGCAGCCGGTCCAGCTCAGCCCGGCGTACCGACCCGCCGGCGGGCGTAGGGGGGCGGGACCCGTATGGCTGTGCAGCGCCGCCGTCCGCTGTCGCGCACATACCAACACCGTACGTCCGCACCGGCCGACCCCGCGCGGGAGGCTCGGGGCGACGCCGTTGCGGTACGAGGGAGCGCCCGGTGATCCCGTGGCAGCGATGAACTCCGTGGCTCCCGGGGTGAGCGCTTCGTCGGACAGCGGTGTGCACCGTACGCCGCCCGCGCCGAGCGCGAGGGGAAACGCGCTGACGGACCGCGTCCTGTCGTCGACCGTCCCGTGAGGACCAGGATGGCGATGCCGACGACGGGCGCGAGCAGCCGCCACCACAGCCGGCAACGCTGCAGGCCGGCGTTCCGCACGACGCCCGGCCGAGCGGGCGGCGGCCAGAAGTAGTGCGGGCGCAGGGTGCGCGCAGTTGCGGTCAGCTTCCTGGGGCCCGGTCGCGGGCGGCCGCACATATGCCGTCCACTTGCGCCGCCCGCCTCGCACCCCGTCAGCGGGCCCTCACGACCGAACTGGTATCTGCCATGGCTGCGGCGTTGTCACAGAGCAGAGCCTCATCCGGTCAATCTCCCAAATGAGGCGCCAATCGACTTCTACACGCCTACACCGCCCGCCCCGGCCATCCGAAGGACAACAGGTCGATGACCATAACCAGCACCGACAGGGTGACATTCGGTAAGCGGATGAACCCGTCTGAGGTATCCGACACGGCGTTCGCGCTGCTCGACGAGCAGGGAACGGTGGTCGCATGGACGCAGACCGCCGAGCGGCTTGTCGGATATTCCGCCGGGGACGTGGTGGGCCGGTCCGCCGCGCTCGTACTGCCATCCTTCGAAGAAGTGCCGACGATGTCGGCGTTCGTCGAGCAGTGTCATGCCCAAAATGGCTGGTCGGGCGCGGCGGCGGTGCGCCACCGGGACGGCCGCGTGCTCGACGTCAGCCTGCGGATCTCGACTCTGTGGGGGCAGGACGGAGCATCGCGGTGGCTTGCGTCCGTGACCGACATCGGCGCGCTGTCCGGGGACGCGGTGGACGGATCGGTGCGCGGGTCGCTTCTTGCCCGCGCGCCGATCGGCGTCGTCGTTCGTGACCTGGAGTTGCGTTGCACCTGGGTGAACGACGTGATGGAGAGCCACGACAGCATTTCCCGTGACCAGCGGCTCGGACGTCGATGCACCGATACATGGCCCGGTGTCAATGCCGAAGCGACCGAGGCGGTGATGCGGCAGGTGCTCCAGAGCGGTAGCACCAAGATCCACGAGTACCGGACGTGGCTGCCGACGAGTCTGGGCGAGGAGCACCCGCTCGCGGTTTCGTTCTCCTGTCTCCAAGGCGCCGACGGCCAAGCCCTGGGGGTGTGCACCATCAGCGTCGACGTCACCGAGAGCCGGCGGGCGCGCGAGCGCCTCTCCATCCTCAGGGAGACCGGCACGCGACTTGGCAGGACCCTGGATGTGATGCAGACCGGTCAGGAACTGGCCGATCTTGCCGTGCCCCTGTTCGCCGACTTCGTCGCCGTGGACCTGGAGCAGTCGGTCCCGTTCTGCGAGGGGCCCCCGGTCGGTATCGGCTCGATGACAGAGCGCCTCCCCGCGTTCCGACGTGCCGGTCTGGCCTCGATCCACCAAGGGGTCCCGGAATCCGCGTGGGTGCGGGGTGAGCCGGTTCTCGTGTCGCCCGCCTCACCGATGGCCGACGTCCTGCGCACCGGCAGGTCCCGCCTGGAGCCGATCCTGGACACCGCCCCGGGCTCATGGATCGACCAGGACCCGGTACGGGCGCAGAAGATCCGTGAGAACGGCATGCACTCCGTGATGGTCGTCCCCATCCGTGCGCGGCGTGCTCTGCTGGGGGTGGCGTTGTTCATCCGCACCGAGGATCCGGTGCCGTTCCAGGAGGTCGATCTGCTCCTGGCCGAAGAGTTCGTCAGTCGCGCCGCGGTGTCGTTGGACAACGCTCGTCAGTACTGCCGCGAGCACACCGCGGCACTCGCGCTCCAACGCAATCTGCTCCCGCACCGTTTGAAGGGCGGCTCGGCGGTCGAGGCGGCCTCCCGCTACCTACCCGCCGACATCGACCGCGGCGTCGGGGGCGACTGGTTCGATGTGATCCCGCTGTCCGGCGCCCGAGTGGCCCTCGTCGTCGGCGATGTGGTCGGACACGGCATCAACGCCGCCGCGACCATGGGCAGGCTCCGCACCGCCGTCCACACGCTCGCCGACATGGACCTGCCCCCCGACGAGCTGCTGGCCCGCCTCGATGACACGGTCCAGCGACTGGCGGAACAAGATGCCGACGCCCCGGACCAGACCCCTGCGGTGGTGGGCGCCACCTGTCTGTATGCCGTCTACGACCCGGTCACCCGGAAGTGCACCATGGCAGGGGCCGGGCACCCCCCGCCCGCGATCATCGACCCGCAGGGCCAGGTCACCTTCCCCGACGTTCCCACCGGAGCCCCACTCGGCTTCGGCCTGGGGGTCCCCTTCGAGGCCATGGAGCTGGAACTGCCCGAGGGAAGTCTCCTCGCCCTGTACACCGACGGCCTGATCGAGACCCGCGACCACGACATCGAGGAGGGAATGCACCGCCTGGGCACCGTCCTCGCGCAACCGGGTCGCTCCCTGGAAGACCTCTGCACCCGCGCGATGGAGCCCTTCCAGGGGCAGGCGGCGTGCGACGACGTCACCCTGCTCCTCGTTCGCACCCGCTCGCTCCGCCCGGCCCAGGTTGCCTCCTGGACGCTGCCCAGTGACCAGCCCGCTGTCCGCCGCGCCCGGAACCTGGCAGCCGGTCAGCTGGCCGCATGGGGACTGGAAGGTCTCGAGGATGCCACGAAGCTGATCGTCAGCGAACTGGTCACCAACGCCGTCCGCTCCCACAGCACCGGCCCGATCCGTCTGCGCCTGATCCAGCACAAAGTCCTGACCGTCGAAGTGTCCGACACCGACACCTGCCCCCCGCGCCCGCGCAGTGCACGCACCGTCGACGAAAACGGCCGCGGCCTCTCCCTGGTCGCCCAGGTGTCCCGCCGATGGGGCTCCCGCCCGATAGCAGGCGGCAAGGTCGTCTGGGCCGAAGCAGAGCTTGCCTCCGCACCCTCACACGCACGGGCCTCCGGCACGCCGCCCGCACTCGAGGAGTAACCGGACCGCGCCTCCGCCCCGGATCGTGAGGGCGGCCGGCGGGAGGCACTGTGGTCCGGGTGCCATCTGTACGAGTCAGAAATGGCACGGCCCGTCACAGATGCGGGCCGTGCCCTGTCTTCACTGCGTAGCAAGTTGTGTGAGCCCGAAATTGACGAACACGGTCACCGCTGAACGAGCTGTCGGTACACCGGCCCAGGAGGCGGTGGCCGACGCAACGGTCGTCCGTTCCGGGCAGGCCTACGGAGGTGCAGTTCAGTGTCGGAGAAGGACTCGGCGGACGGGACCGCCAAGCAGGAAAGCCCGGCGGCGTTCGGGCCCAAGATGCTGGCGGACGTCAAGCCGCCCTTCATTCCCGAGGGTGCCTCGGGGACGACCGTCCTCGTCGAGTGGCCTCCCGGTCACCCCGGCGCTGCTCCGCACCGCCACTCGGGGCCGGCTTTCGGCTACGTGATGGAGGGCGCGGTCCGGTTCGAGCTCGAGGGTGAGCCGGAGCGCGTGGTCAAGGCCGGCGGGACGTTCTGGGAGCCGGGCGGTGACGTGATCCACTACCAGGACGGCAACGCCCTGTCGGACGCGCCGACCAAGTTCATCGTGTTCATGCTGTGTGAGCCGGGTCAGCCGATGCTCACGTTCGTCGACGAGGAGGAGCTGGAGAAGCGGGCGCATCTGCGCGCCCCGCGTCCCTCCGCAGGCTGACCCGCGAGTCCGATACGGGAGGCGGAGCCCGGGACCCTGCCCGGCCCAGTGGAGGTGCGGGCAGGAAGCATGCAGGGCGGGAGGCGAAACCGTCGATGTGGAGGCACGGCAGACTTTGACGAGCCGCCAACTACCTTGTGGCCATGCCGGAACGTCGGCACAAGCCTGGCAGCAGCCCAGCCCGGGCCGCAGGGTGCCAAGTGACTTCGTGCGGGTCGTGATCGAGGCTGCGCACAGGCTGACCTACCTCGCAGGCGGCCAAGAGCCGGGAGAGGAACGCCGCAGGGATGGTGAACGGGTCCCCATCACCATCCCCCGCGAGCGTCAGAACTTGCCCGTCTGCTGCTCGGTGGGGTGCCCCAGATGCATGGTGAACTCCTCGACGAACGCATCCGTGAGCGGTGGCCACCCCCAGAAGTCGAAGGCGAACGCACCGAGGGCGAAGCCGGACGCCCACTGCCACTCAGCAACGGGGACGGGCTCTCCGCAGGAGGAGCACGCGGCGCTCCCCACACCCGTTACACCAGGCCCTTGGCCGCCTTGTCGGGCTGCTCCTGGGGGATGCGCGGAGTGAGGTCCGCGGTCAGCCGAAGATCTCGTAGAGCAGCAGGGTGGTGAAGACGGCACACGCCAGGCCGCATCCCGTCACCACCACGAGCCCCAGGCGCACTGGAGCCCAGTTGCCCCGGCCCGCGATGGTGGCTGTCCGTTGCGGGTCCACCGGGTCGTACGTGACGGTGACCTGCGTTCCGGTGGTCATGGTCCAGCCGGCGAGATCCTTGAACTCCACCTCACGGCCCTCGGTCGTACGGAACACGAAGAAGTGGTCCTTGGCGTCGGAGTCCCGGTCCGGATACTCCACCCGGCTGCACGCGCCCGACGTCCGGACTCCCCGGCGGAGGGTCCGCATCACTGTCAGCAGACGACGCAGGTACATCACCGTGAACGCACCGAACAGCGCGGCCATACAGCCGAAGAAGAGGTAGCCCCCTCCGGGAATCTCCACGTCAGTGAACCTCGATCGACTCGGTGATCATCTTCAGGGGCCGGCATCGTCGGTGCCCGTCGCCAACCCGTGCCGGGACAATACGCGCCGACCCTTTCACTCGCGGAGGGGCCGGGCCCCTTTTCAGCCGGAGGGGCTCAGCTTTCATTGATCTCGATCACCGTGGTTTTGCACACCTTGTCGGCAAAGGTCAGCCTCTTGTCGTCCCACAGTGGCTGCCTACGGCACCCACGCCGGCATCGAAGGCACCGTCTCCCAAGTCGTCGGGGTGACACGGACACGCACCACGCCCCACCGCGGGCTGCGCAAGACCCACCTCGGTCACGTCCTGACCGCCGCCGGACTCAACCTCCACCGCCCCGATGCCCGATGTCCCGAAACTCCCATCGGCATCACCCACATCAGCCGGGCTCGGACCGGAAGTGGGCCGCCTGAACACCGAATCCGCCAACAAAGTGCTCAAGAACCGGGGTTCCTCACTGGATCACGCTCAAACCCGGCTCCGCACCGCGCAGCGCGGTCGCGAAGCCGCCTGATCCACCGCCAGGGATCACAAGGTCGAGCGTGGTCTCGGTCCTGGTGCGTTCTCCTCGCCTTCGCGTTCGCCCGCTCACAGCAGGATCCGGAGCGGGTGTTCGAGCACGTCCACGAACGCCTTCATCCACTCGGCCGCAGTGGCGCCGTCCACCGACCGGTGGTCGACGGCGAGGGTCACACGCAGAACGGACGCGACGTTGACCGCGCCGTCCTCGACGACCGCCTCCTGCCGCACCGCACCGACGGCCAGAATCGCGGCCTGTGGCGGATTGATGATCGCTGCGAAGTCCTCGGTGCCGTACATGCCGAGGTTTGTGATCGAGATCGTGCCGCCTTCCAGTTCGTCCTGCCGGAGCCGGCGCTCCTTCGCGCGGGCAATCAGGTCCTTCGTAGCCGTGGCAACGCCGCTCATCGACAGGGAGTCCACGCCGCGGATCACTGGGGTGACCAAACCGCCGTCGGTGGCGACGGCTACGGCGATGTCGACGTCCGAGAAGTGCCGGATCGAGGTGTCGTTCCACTGCACGTTCATCGCCGGAACGTCCACGTGCGCGGACGCGATCGCCTTGACGAGCAGGTCGTTGATCGACACCTTCACCCCCTGGCCGGCGTTGATCTGTTGCCGCAGCTCGAGCAATGCGTCGACGCGTGCGCCGGCGCGTAGATAGAAGTGCGGCGTGTTCTGCTTGCTCTCCGTCAGCCGGCGGGCGATGGCCGCCCGCATCCGTGTGTTGGGCACGTCCACAGATCGCGGATCGAGCGCGGAAGTCCCGATTCCATGGATCTCTGCCCCGGCGTTCACCGGCGACGTTTCCTCCGGCTCCGCCGACCTGACGACAGCTGCTTCGATGTCGGACCGCCGGATTCGTCCGTGCGGGCCGCTCCCCACCACAGCATTCAGATCGACTCCGAGCTCGCGCGCGAGACGTCGCGCCAGCGGGCTGGCGAAGATGCGCTCGCTGTTGTCTCGCGACGCCTCGGTGGGCGCAGGAGCGACCGTGCCTGCCGGCGTCGCCGGCTCTTCCGGCGCCGACGCCGAGGCGGTGGAAGCCTTCACCGGCACATCTCCGGTACCCAGCGAGGCCACCAGGGCGTCCACCTCGGACGCCGACTCGTCCGGCGCCCCCCAGACTGCGATCGGTGTGCCCACCGCCACTGTCGTGCCCGCTTCCACCAGGAGGCGCAGTAGTACGCCGTCGCTCTCGGCTTCCACGTCGACCGCGGCCTTCTCGGTCTCCACCGTGACGATCGGATCGCCGGCCGCATAAGGGGTGTTCACGCGGACGTTCCAGGATTCCAGGATCGCCTCTGCGGTGTTGGCGGCGACCTCGGGCATGCGCAGAATCTCAGCCATTGTTCTGCCCCTGCGAGATCTCGCGGAGCTTGGCGACGACTTCCTCCGTGGAAGCGAACGCGGCACGCTCCAGTACCTTGCTGATGCTCGGCGACGCCTCGCCACCGGTGACGCGCTCGATCGGGGCGTCGAGCCAGTCGAACAACCGGCGCTGGATCTCGTCCGCCAGCCAGCCGCCGTAGGAGGTGCCGATGGCGCCCTGTTCGGCGATGAGCACGTTGTTGGTCTTCATCACGGACTGGGTGATCGTGTCCCAGTCCAGGCTGGCCCGGTCCAGCCAGCGGAGGTCGATGACCTCGGCGTCCACTCCCGTCTGTTCGACGGCGTCCAGAACGGCCGGCGTCATCGCCAGATAGGTGAGGATGGTCAGGGCCGCGCCCTCACGGCGTACGGCGGCCTTGCCCACCGGAAGGTAGTGGTCGTAGTTCTCCGGCAGGCCGGGACCTGTCGAGTTGTACAAATCCACGTGCTCGAGAACCACGACCGGGTCATCACAGGCCAAGGCCGTGTTCATCAGGCCGACGTAGTCGAACGGCGTCGACGGAGCGACGATTCGCCAGCCCGGTGCCGTCGCGAAGATGCCGGCCGGGTCCATCGAGTGCTGTGATCCGTATCCGGTCCCGGTGGCGACCTTGCTGCGCAGGACGAAAGGCACATTGCCCTCGCCTCCGAACATGTGGCGGGCCTTTCCGATCTGGTTGAACAGCTGGTCTGCCGCCACCCACATGAAGTCGGCGTACATGAACTCGACGATCGGGCGGAACCGGCCGTCCAGAGCCAGTCCGCCGCCCAGGCCGGCGAACGCGTTCTCCGAAATCGGAGTCCCGATCACACGGTCGGGGAACGCCTCACTCAGGCCGCGAGTCGCGCCATTGGTGCCGCCGTTGAGCCGGTGCACGTCCTCCCCCATCACCACGACGCGAGGGTCGGTCTCCAGGCGGCGTCCCATCACTCCGGCGACGGCGCCGATGAACTTGACATCGGTCAAGCCGTCAGCGAAGTCCTCGGCGTCGGTGAACTCGATCTCGGCCAGCTCCGACAGGTCGCCCCGGACTCCTTCGTCGACGAACGCCGGATCCGGCCACTCCGAGGGCACGATGCGTCGCTCACCCGGCTTGCCGCCCGGCCGCGGTTCCAGGAGGACGTCGCCGAGTTCGGACATCAGATCCTTGGCACGCTTGATCGCCTCCGCAACCGCCTTCTTGCTGAGGATCCTGCGTCGCACCAGGTGTCCCACCATGGTGTCGATCGGGTCGCGAGCGCGCCACTGGGCTTCCTCTTCCTTGGTGCGATACCGGAACGCCGATCCGGGAAAGGGACCGTTCTGGTGGAAGTAGCGGTACACATCGGCTTCGATCATCGTCGGACCGTCGCCGCTGCGCATGTGCGCGAGGGCCTGCTGCGTCGCGAGGTACACGGCCAGCGGATCCATACCGTCGACCTTCCAGCTCCGGATGCCGAAGCCCGGGCCCCGGCCGGACAGCCGTAGCTCGGCGGTGACTTCGGACACGTGGGTGGAGACGGCGTACAGGTTGTTCTCGACGAAGAAGCACAAGGGCAGCGACCACGCCGCCGCGAGATTGAGGCTCTCCAGCGTGGATCCGATGTTGATCGCACCGTCGCCGAAGAACGTGAAGGTCACCGCGTCAGTGCCGGCCTTTTTGTGGGCCCACGCGGATCCGGCCGCGAGCGGTACCCCGCCACCGACGATCGCGTTGGTCCCGATGGCGCCGGCCTCGTGCCACTGGAGGTGCATGCTGCCGCCTCGACCGTGGCTGAAGCCCCGGTCAAGTCCGCATATTTCACGCAGGCTGCGCAGGAGCACGGCCCGTACATCCTCAGGGAACGGCTTCGTCGGGTCGATGCCTTTCGGATACAGATGGGCGAGCACCTTGGCGAGGAACTGGTGATGGCCACGATGTGACCCGTTCACGGTGTCCTCGGACGTCAGGGCGAAGCACGCACCGACCGCGCCGCCTTCCTGACCGATGCTGGAGTGCGCGGGGCCGTGGATGAGACCGTCCGCGGCAAGCTCCAGGACGTACTCCTCGAAGGTCCGGATCAGCACCAGCTGGCTGAACATGCCCGTCAGGAGGTCCGGAGCCGCGGCGTCCCAGTCGTCCTGGGTGACGACGAACTCCGACCACGCGGCCTTCGCTTCGAGTGTGTGTTCCGCAGGCATCGGGAGCCCCCTTCAATCGACCGGAGTGCCCCGACACTGCCACACAGTTGGATCCAATTTCAAGACCACGCTCGACTCTTGGCATCATCTTCGGCAGCATGGTAGACACTTTGGATCCAAAGGAGGAATACCATGGCTCTACCTGGCCTCATGCGCCTGGATCACATCGGATTCACGGTGCCGGACCTGGACCAGGCGCACGCGTGGCTCGTGGACGTCCTGGGTTGCGAGTACCTCTACTCGCTCGGCCCGCTCAGCTCGGCAGGCGACTGGATGTCGGAGCATCTGAACGTGGACGCGCGCACAGTCATGCGCCAGCTGCGCTTCTACCGGTGCGGCGAGCAGGCCGTGTTCGAGGTCTTCGAGTACCAAGCGGATCGGCAGCAGACGGCTGTCCCGCGCAACAGTGACGTCGGCGGCCACCATGTCGCGCTGTACGTCGAGGACCTGGACGCCGCCGTGTCGTTCCTGAGGGCGAGGGACGTTCCCGTGCTGGGCGACCCGACCACCAGCGCCGGACCGTCGGAGGGACAGCGGTGGGTCTACTTCCTCTCACCATGGGGAATGCAGTTCGAGCTGGTGTCCTATCCTGACGGCAAGGCCTTCGACCGCGACCCGTCAAAGTTCAGAGGTGACCGCTCTTGACTCCTTCGCACGCTCGCGAGCCGCGCGGGTCGGACAGTGTCAGGAGTCAGCACATCGCCGGCATCCTCCGCGACGAGATCCTCGCCGGCGATCTGACGCCCGGCACGTGGTTGCGCCAGGACGAACTCGCGGCGCGCCTCGGCACCAGCCGGATCCCGGTCCGCGAAGCGCTGCGGATCCTGGAGTCCGACGGCCTCACCGAGTCGTTCCCCAACCGAGGGTCGCGGGTTCCCGTGCTCAGCCTCGAGGACGTGAACACGTACTACCGGATGCGCGAGCGACTCGAGCCGCTGACGCTGACCGAGAGTCTCCCCCATCTCACCGATCGCCATCTCGCCCATCTGGAGCACATCCAGGACGAGATCGAGAACCAGAACGACGTCAATCGGTTCCTTCTTCTGGACCGCGACTTCCACATGACGACCTACGCGGGTTGCAGCAGCGACCACCTGCTGGCCATCACTGAGCGGCTCTGGAACTCGACCCAACACTATCGCCGTGCGTACATGGTGCTCGCGGACCCTGACCGGGCCACGATCGTCAACGCCGAGCACCGACTGATCCTCGACGCCGTGCGGCGCCGTGATCCCGAAGACGGTGAGCGGTACCTCACGGGGCACATCCGGCGCACCCGAGTCGAACTCACGGCTCACCCCGAACTCTTCGTCGAGAATCGATGACGCGAGCGGGAACCCTGAAACCTCTTGGGCAAACGGGCCCCCGCCGCAAGTGATTTTCAGCGATGGGCCCCATCGGGGCACGGCTGCCCAGCGACGAACCGGTACGTGTGAAGCACCGATCCGGAGGTGAGGCGCACCGTCTCGCGGACGGCAATGTGCGAGCAACCGCCCCGATACGGGGTGCTACGCGGTGGACGGGTGCTCATCGTGCACACCGGTCGTGTCGACCGGGCGTCACGATCACCGGCGGCCAGCCGCCTGCCCCAATTCCCTTCCCCCGGCGAGAGCCGGCTGGTCTCCCGGCACGCAGCTCACCAACCGCGCTGCCGCCGAAGTGGGCTTGAACCGCAGTGGCGTAGAGGCGAGTTGAGGCATCTTCCTGGGCATCCTGGCGAACAAGGCTGAAAGCGCCGGCCGCCGCGTGACCTAGGTGGATTCCCGCAACACCTCCCGCACCTGCCCCGAATGAGGGCACGTGGGCGAGGAGCACCGCGTCACCCGAGCGAAGTTCGAGTGCACCGCGTGCGGCTTCCTCGCGAACGCGAACCACGTCGGCGCACTCAACGTCCTCAACAGGGCCTGGCCGGCCCTCTGCGCGGCGGCCCAGCCACCGACGCGGGAAGACCGCGCGCGTACGCGTGGGAGGAGTCACGAGCACTCGACGCGCGCAGTCGGCTCTGCGACCGCATCGCGAACTGTTCTCAGATGGACACGCACGCTCGAAATGTATCCAACTCAATGTGATCGAGAGGCGTCCACACCATATTTCTACTGGTGCACCATCACTGCGAAGCCTACACTGGATCCAATCAGCATTCATTGGATGCCCAGGCCACGAGGAGAGCGCCGTGCCCATCGCTACCGTCAACCCCGCTACCGGTGAGCTCGTCGAAGAGTTCGCTTCATTCACGAAGGAACAGGTCGACCAGCGACTGACGCGCGCAGAGGCCGCGGCCGCGGTGCTCCAGGGAACCGACTTCGACACTCGCGCCCGGTGGATGCGGGCGGCCGCGGACCTGGTCGAGGCCGAGGCAGCCCAGACGGCGCGAAGGCTCACGATCGAGATGGGCAAGCCGATCGCGCAGGCCCGCGGAGAGGTCCTCAAGTGCGCGCAAGCGATGCGGTTCTACGCCGACAACGCCGAAAGTCTGCTGGCCGACCAGCCACTGGCCGACCCGAGCACGGTCGGAGCTTCGGCTGCCTACACCTCCTACCAGCCTCTCGGCGTCGTTCTTGCCGTGATGCCGTGGAACTATCCCATGTGGCAGGTGATCCGCTTCGCTGCGCCTGCGCTGATGGCCGGCAACGTCGGCCTGCTCAAGCATGCCTCGAACGTGCCGCAGTCCGCGATGTACCTCGACAAGCTCTTCGAACGAGCGGGCTTCCCCGTCGGGTCGTTCCAGTCGCTCCTCATCGGAGCAGCCGATGTCGAAGCAGTCGTCCGCGACCGGCGCGTCGCCGCCGTGACACTGACCGGTTCCGAGCCGGCCGGGCGGTCGATCGCAGCTGTCGCGGGCTCAGAGGTGAAGAAGGCCGTGTTGGAGCTAGGTGGGTCTGACCCGTTCATTGTGCTGCCTTCCGCCGATGTTCGCGCGGCCGCACGAGCCGCCGTGACCGCTCGTACGATGAACAACGGCCAGTCCTGCATCGCGGCCAAGCGGTTCATTGTCCACACGGAGGTGTACGAGGAGTTCGTCGAGGCTTTTGTCGCGGGCACAAAGGCGCTGACCATCGGCGACCCGCTCGACGAGGAAACCGAGATCGGGCCGATCGCCACGGAGTCCGGTCGGCGCGAGCTCACCGAACTGGTCGACGACGCCGTCGCGAAGGGTGCCGTCCTGCGGTGCGGTGGGTCGGCGGTCGGTACCGAGGGGTGGTTCTTCGAGCCTGCGGTGCTGGAGGAGGTCACCACCGACATGCGGGTGTACCAGGAGGAGGCTTTCGGTCCGCTGGCCGTGGTTCACCGGGTCGACGGCATCGAGCAGGCCGCGGCGCTCGCCAACGACACGACCTTCGGCCTCAGCTCGTCGGTGTGGAGCATCGACCCGGACGAGGAGCGGTTCCTGATCACCCGCCTCGAGGCTGGTGCCGTCTTCGTCAACGGCATGAGCGTCTCCTACCCCGAGCTGCCTTTCGGCGGTGTGAAGGACTCCGGTATCGGCCGCGAGCTCGCCGCGGAAGGCATCCGGGAGTTCTGCAACCTCAAGACGATCTGGAAGAGCTGATCTGCTGGGAACCGTCGGCTTCCTCGGACTGGGCGCGACGGGGCTCTGTCATCGCCCGACGGCTCCTCGCGCACGGTCACGACGTCGTGGCCCGGAACCGTTCCCCCGCGCCCGAAGAGGACACGCTCAGACGTGGCGGAGCACAGCAGCAGCCTCACAGATCACCTGAGCCGGACAGGCCCGAGAACGACTGCTGAGACCGACGCCGACCTTGGATCGTCCCGAACGTCAGAGACGGTCACCAAAGTCTGCGTTGAGGTCTGCGGTCGGGTTGTTGCGGAGACCCGGAATCGCCCCGCCGATACGGGGCGAGGGGCGGAGCGTCACACCGGGCCGCTCGTGTGACGCTCCGCCGGTGCGCGGTCAGCCGGTGGTCTCAGGGGCGATGTTCTTGTTGAAGCGGAGCAAGTTGTGAGGGTCCCAGGCGGCCTTGATCGAACGCAGCCGCTGGTGCTTGGCCTCGCTGCCGTGCACTCCGCGCCGCCACTCTTCGCCCAGGTCGTCGGTGAGGTTGGCGTAGCCGTTCGTCAGTGCGTGCGGCCGCATCGCCTCGGTGAGGGTCGTCGCCCACTCGTCGTACTGCGCGTCGGACTCGGGTGCGTCCCACTTGCAGATGGCTTCCCACAGCCAGGCGGCTCCGGCACGGGAGAAGGCCATGGCGTCCTCGGCGACGTCCTCGGAGATCGCGCCGCCCATGAACGAGATGTTGATCGAGTAGATGTCGCCGGGGTTCGCCGGCACGGTGGCAACGTGCTCCAGCAGCACGTCGATGGCGTCGCCGGACAGTGTCGGCAGGTACCCACCACGCAGGTTCATGCGCATGCCGTACGGGGCGACGGCGTCGAGCATGCTGTTCGCCCGGACCCACATGGTCTTCGTTACCAGGTTGGCCAGCGGTTGGCCGAGCGCGGCGAGCGGCTGGACGACCTCATCGGCCGTGGCGGGCTCCCCGGTGTAGACCACGACAAGAATCAGCGCCGGCTTCCCCTGCACCTCCTCGGGCAGCATCGGCAGAGGGGGAGCAGGCGCGATCGCGACCAGCAGGCCCAGCTCCCGCGGGGCTGTCGCCAGGTGCGCCGAAAGCTTGCCGAGGACATCGGCGGCCTGGTCGAGCGGGAAGATCAGCTGTCCTGCAACGACGTCGGGGCCGACCGGGTGCGCGCGGTACTCGAGGGAAGTGACGACCCCGAAGTTGCCGCCCCCGCCGCGCAGCGCCCAGAACAGCTCGGGGTTCTCGGTCTCGTCGGCGCGGACCTTGCGGCCGTCGACGGTGACCATGTCGCAGGCCAGCAGATTGTCGACGGTGGCGCCGTAGCGTCGCATGAGGAAGCCGATGCCGCCGCCCAGGGTCAGCCCGGCAACGCCGGTGCTGCTGACCGTCCCGGCGGGTACGGCCAGGCCGTGCTGCTGTGCGGCGGCGTCCATCTCGCCGAGCTTGACGCCCGGTTGGGCCCGCACCACCCGGGTCTCCGGGTCGACCGTGACCGCCCGCATCCCCGAGAGATCGATGACCAGTGCCCCACCGGGCATCGCATAGCCGTCCGAGCCATGTCCACCACCGCGCACGGCCACCGGGATGGCGTGAGCCGAGGCATGGCGCAGCACGGTCGCGACGTCCTCCTCGTCGGCGCATTGCGCAATCAGCGCGGGGCCCTCGTCGGCGGCACGGCCCTGATACAGCGCACGCGCCGCGTCGTACTGTTCGTCGCCGGGCCGCAGCACCGCGCCGCGGAAGTCGGTGGGGAAGTCGGGGTGGGTGCGGGGTTCTGTCGACGCGCTCATGGGGGACCTTCTGTGTCAGGGACGCACTAGGCGAACGGGAAATTCGGGGACAGTTGCCCGTGCCTTCGGCAAGACTCGTGTCAGAGGACTCGGAGGATGTCTTCGACACGGTCCTTGGCGTCGCCGAAGAGCATGGCGGAGTTCTCGCGATAGAAGAGCGGGTTCTGGACGCCGGCGTACCCGGAGGCCATGGAGCGTTTGAAGACGATGACCCTCGCGGCGTTCCAGACCTGGAGGACGGGCATGCCGGCGATGGGTGAGCCTGGGTCCTCGGTGGCGGCGGGGTTGACGGTGTCGTTGGCGCCGATGACGAGAACGACGGCGGTGTGGTTGAAGTCGTCGTTGATCTCGTCCATCTCCAGCACGATGTCGTACGGGACCTTGGCCTCGGCGAGCAGGACGTTCATGTGGCCCGGCAGCCGGCCCGCGACCGGATGGATGCCGAAGCACACCTTCACGCCGCGGTCTCTGAGTTTGCGGGTCAGCTCGGCGACGCCGTACTGGGCCTGGGCCACGGCCATGCCGTAACCGGGGGTGATGATCACCGAGTCGGCCGACCCGAGGAGTTCGGCGACGCCCTCGGCGGTGATCTCGCGGTGCTCGCCGTAGTCCTTGTCCTCGGCCGGGCCGGCCTCGATGCCGAACCCGCCGGCTATCACGGAGATGAAGGACCGGTTCATCGCCTTGCACATGACGGAGGACAGGTAGGCACCAGAGGAGCCGACCAGGGCGCCGGTGATGATCAGCAGGTCGTTCTCCAGCAGGAACCCCGACGCCGCGGCCGCCCAGCCGGAGTAGGAGTTCAGCATCGAGACCACGACCGGCATGTCACCGCCGCCGATCGAGGCGACCAGGTGCCAACCCAGGGCAAGCGCGACGAGCGTGACCGCGACCAGCAGCCACAGCGCCGGAGCGATCACGAACCACGTGGTCAGCACCGCGAACGCGGCCAGGGCACCGAGGTTGAGGTAGTTCTTGCCGGGCAGCATCAGCGGGGACGACTTGATCCGTGCCGAGAGCTTGAGGAAGGCCACGATCGAGCCGGTGAAGGTGACCGCGCCGATGAAGACGCCGATGAACACCTCGGCGGAATGGATCCCGAGCAGCTCCTGAGCCTCCAGCACCTTGGCCTCGGCACTGCTGGTGCCGTCCAGGGTGGCCTCGACGTGCAGGTAGCCGTTCCAGCCCACCAGCACCGCGGCCAGCCCCACGAAGGAGTGCAGCAAGGCGATGAGCTCGGGCATCCCGGTCATCTCCACGACCCGTGCCCGCCACAGGCCGATCGCGGCACCGACGGCCACGGCGCCGATCATCAGCGCCAGACCGACTCCGGACATGTCCCGGTCGATCGCCAGCGCGATCGTCGCGGCCAGGGCCACCGCCATACCGGCGACGCCGAAGGTCTTGCCGGCCTTGGCGGACTCGTGATGGGACAGTCCGGCCAGCGCCAGGATGAAGAGCAGGGCCGCGACGATGTACGCCGCCGCCGTGGCGGTCTCGACAGTCATCAGATCAGACATGGCTGGGGCCCCTTCAGCTTCTCGAGAACATGGAGAGCATCCGGCGGGTCACCGCGAAGCCACCGAAGATGTTGACCGAGGCAAGCAGGATCGCGGTCGTCGACAGCACCGTGACCACCACGCTGTTCGGGGTCTCACCGTGCCCGATCTGCATGAGGGCGCCGACGACGATGATTCCCGAGATCGCGTTGGTCACGCTCATCAAAGGCGTGTGCAGGGCGTGGTGCACGTGCCCGATCACGTAGTAGCCGATCACGATCGCCAGGGCGAACACCGTCAGGTGTCCCAGCAGCGCCGGCGGTGACATGGCCGCGAGCAGGAACAGCACCGCGGCGCCGACCCCGACCAGGGCGAACCGCCGCCGGATCGACATCGGCTGATTGTCCTGGGAGCCGGCCGGCTTCACCGCGGGGGACGCGGAGGCGGCAGCGGCTGTCGGAGCGGCGGACACCTGGACCGGCGGCGGCCACGTCGACTCGCCGTCGCGGACCACGGTCATCGACCGCTGCACCACGTCGTCGAAGTCCAGCACCAAGTGGCCGTCCTTGCCCGGCGTCATCAGCTTCATCAGGTTCACCAGGTTCGTCCCGTACAGCTGGGACGCCTGCGCGGGCAACCGGCCGGGCAGGTCGGTGTAGCCGATGGTCGTCACACCGTTGGCGGTGACCACCGCCTCGTCCTTGACGGTGCCTTCGACGTTGCCGCCGTTCGCGGCGGCCAGGTCCACGATCACGCTGCCCGACCTCATCGACGCCACCATCTCCGCGGTGATCAGCGTCGGCGCCGGCCGGCCCGGGATCAGGGCCGTCGTGATCACGATGTCCATCTCCGGGATCCGGTCCGCGTACAGCTGGGCAGCGCGGGTGTTGTAGTCGTCCGACATCTCCTTGGCGTAACCCGTCGCCGACACCTCCACCTCGCCGGCGTCCGCGATCTCGACCGAGAGGTACTCGCCGCCCAGCGACTTGACCTGGTCGGCGACCTCCGGCCGCGGGTCGGTGGCGTACACGATGGCCCCCAGGCTCCCCGCCGCACCGATCGCGGCCAGACCCGCCACCCCCGCACCGACGACCAGCACCCTGGCCGGCGGCACCTTGCCCGCAGCCGTCACCTGACCGGTGAAGAACCGGCCGTAGACATGAGCAGCCTCCACCACCGCCCGGTAGCCCGCGATGTTCGCCATCGACGACAACACGTCCAATGACTGTGCCCGCGAGATACGCGGCACCGCATCCATCGCCAACGCCGTGATCGGCCGCTTGGCCAGATCCTCCACCAGCGCAGGGTCCAACGCCGGGCTCATGATGCCCACGACCGTCGCACCCGGCTTCAACCCGTCCAACTGCTCCGGCGACAGGGCGTTCACCCCGAGCACCACGTCCGCCGCGAGCGGGTCACCGAGACTCGCACCGGCCCCGAGATACGCCTCGTCCGGGAAGCTCGACAACACACCCGCACCCGGCTCCACCACGACGTCGTACCCGAGCTTCACCAACTGGACGACCGTGGCAGGAGTCGCGGCAACGCGCGTCTCGCCACGGCGGGCTTCGCTCACGATTCCGATCAGCATTCCCAACACTCCAGGGTGTCGATGTTGCAGAGCACTCGGCGGATTCCTCACGTACGCAAACCAGGAGCGCCGTCCAAGGCGAGTGCGGACCTTGGACGGCGCCTGCCTGGGGCCTGCGATCAGGCGACGGGCTTCGACAGCCCGCCGTCGACACGCAGTACCTGACCGGTCACGTAGGAGGCGTCGTCGGACGCCAGGAACGCCGCCGCAGCGCCGATTTCGGCAGGCTCGGCCCAGCGGTCGAGGCGAATGCCAAGCCCCTTGGCCATGCCGGCCCGAACCTCCTCGGCGCTCTTGCCCTGCTGCTGGCCCATGGCCTCGGTCCTGGTGAGCCAGCCCTCGGTCTTCGTCATTCCGGGGGAGATCGCGTTGACTCGGATGTTGCTGGGCGCCGCCTCGGTCGCCAGGTAGCTCGTGAGCGCGACCACGCCCGCATTCACGATGGCCGTAGCAGCGGTATTCGGAATCACCGCGTGTGCAGTCGCGCCGACAACATTGACGATGTTGCCGCTGCCGGTCCGGCTCAAGAACGGGAGAGCCGCCTGCGAGACGCGAATGAAGCCGATCAGCTTCGTGTCGAAGGCCGACGCGACGATCTTCTCGTCGGCCTTGTCCAGGGGGGACGGCGCGAGCTGCGGCCCTGCGTTGTTCACGAGGATGTCAAGGCTGCCGTGCCACGCGTGCACCTCTGCCAGTGCGCTGTTGACGGACTCCGCGTCGGTGACGTCCGCGACGACGGGGAGCACGTCCGCCGCGCCGGCTCCAGCGGTGAGACGACCGGCCGCAGCCTTGACGGCCGCTTCGTCCCTGGCTGCGATCGCCACCTTGGCGCCACGCTCGAGCAGCGCCTGTGCGATGGCGAAGCCCAGGCCTCGACTACCACCGGTCACGAAAGCCGTCCGGCCCTCCAAGTTCAAACCTGCAGCCATTGTTCGGCTCCTCACAGCTAGCGGTTTATTCCTTCTGCGAAGAGAAGATCTGAAGCGCTGCGGCCACTGCAAGCGCGGTTAACACAGGGTTCACACGCGGACGGTCGGGCCCCCTCGCACCTTCCTGACGGCTAACGGTGCGAGGCGCACAATGGCCCGCGCTCGGCCCGCTCCGAGGGTGAAGGAGGGAGGGGCGATGGAGGTCCTCAGCCTCGAGGTGCCCGACGGGAAACGGGGCGCCGGTAGTCGCCGCACCGGTGGAGCGCGGGCGCGCGCCAAGGTCGCGATCGGGACCTTCGACGGCGTTCACCTCGGTCACCGTCAGGTCCTCTACGAGTGCGACACAGTGCTCACATTCGACCCTCACCCGATGCAGGTGCTCGAGCCGCGCCATGTACCGAGCCTGCTGAGCGATCGCCGACGGAAGCTCCAGAAGCTCGGCACCTTGGGGATCCGGCGCGTGGCGATCGTCCCGTTCGACCGAGCCTGGTCGCGAGTTTCTGCCGAAGACTTCGTCGAAGGTGTCGTTGTCGACCGGCTCGGTGCGGAGTTCGTCAGTGTCGGCCAGGGTTTTCGATTCGGCGCCCGGGGCGCCGGGACGACAACCACTTTCGATCAGTATCCCCAGCTGAGCACCCGAGTCGTCCCGCTCGTCACGCGGGGCCCGGCCGGTGAGCCGATCTCATCGACGCGCATCCGCCGGCTGATCTTCGACGGCGACATCGAAGGGGCCGCTGACCTGCTGGGAGCGTCCCTCACCCTTCCGGCAGTCGCCGCCGATGAGGGCCAGTTGCTGATCTCGTCCGAGTTCGCGCGCCCCGCACCCGGGTTCTATCTCGGGTACGTCGACAGTCACCCTTGCGCCCTTCGAGTGCGTCAGGACCGCACGGTCGAAGTCATGAGCCCAGCGCGGACAGGCACCCATGTCGAGGTGACGTTCGTGAAGCGAGCCTCGTAGGCCTGGCAGACGGCCCACTTCCCCTCAGGCGTTCGGGTCCGCGGATCCCACAGGCGCCCGGACGTATGCCGTTGATGGCCCTTCCCCCTTCCCATCGGGACAACCGTCGAGCTCCAGCTGGAGCCCCCCAGGGGCCAAGAAGTAGACCCAGGTCTGACCTGCACTCGGCCCTGTCGTGCGCACCGTCGGTTCACCCGTGATCCGGACGCCCTGCGCGATGAGGCGAGTGAGGGCGGCCTCGAAGTCGTCCGCGTGAAGAGCACGGTGGATCCCGCCGACAGCGCTGTTGCGGCGGGCTGGACCATCACCTGATTCGGAGCGGTGCACCGGAAGAGCTCGAGGTTGAGGACTGCACCCGAACGTGGAAACCGAAGGCGGTCGACGTTGGCATCGCGGGCCACTCCCAATTGAGTCTCCATCCAGTCGTCCTCGGCCTCGAAGGGGCCGAGGACGTCGAACTCCTTGGCTCCCGGAATGTCGACGAAGAACCGGGTCGCGGGGTCAAAATCAGGCACGGTGATCTCTGGATGGTCACCACCACGCAGACCCGGCAGTCCACCCGCATCCGTCTCGCACCCTCGCGTCTTGTTTAGTATTGCTGTACACCGGTGGGAGCGACGTCCGACGCAGGTCAACGACTGCCCGGGGACCGCATGCCGTAGTCGAGGAGGGAACAGACCCGTGGAACCCGAAGCACGCGCTCGCTTGCGCACCGCTCGCACCGAGGCCAAGCTCAGCGTTCGTGAGCTGAGCCGCCGCGTCGGCATCTCACCAAGCATGTTGTCCCAGATCGAGAATGGGCACTCCGAACCCTCGGTCGCCACCCTCTACTCCCTGGTGTCCGAACTCTCGATCTCGCTCGACCAGCTCCTCGCCGGACCGGGGGTGGAGCACAGTCCCGGCCCACTGACGACCCCTACGTCGCCTCTTGTGACGCCCGACGAACGAGCTGTGCTCGTGATGGACAGCGGCGTCACCTGGGAGCGGCTTACGCCCAGCCCTGACCCGCTTGTCGATGCACTGCTCGTCACCTACCCACCCGGCAGCAGCTCCTCCACGAACCGAGGGTTGATGAGTCACCATGGACGCGAGTACGGCTTTCTGATGTCGGGGCGCCTGACCGTCCGCCTCGGGTTCGAGACCTACACTCTCGAACCCGGCTCGTCCATCAGCTTCGACTCTGCAGTCCCCCACCTGTACGTGAACGAGAGCGACGAGCCGGCGAGCGGCCTGTGGCATGTGTTCGTCGGCGGCGGAGCGTCGGGAACCGAAGGCCCGATCCCCACCTGGCGCCCCACTGACGCGCAGCAAGAGGGCCGCTCTTGACGACCTCGCTGCCCACCGGTGGTTGACGTCGCTCGCTCTCCAGGTGTTAAGTCATGCTTAACATACGCACACCATACCGAGTGCAGGTGATGGGCGTGCGTCTCCGACACCCGCGACTGTCCGCTTGAGCAAAGGACTTGTGATGGCGATTCCAACGTTTGGTCCGAACGCGGTCGACTGGGAAACCCGCGTCGACATGAGCAGGCTCCGCGACGAGCGGCTGGCCCGTCTCCGCAAGTCGTTGGAGCAGTCCGACGTCGGCGCCGTCCTGGCATTCGACTTCGCCAACATCCGCTACATGACCTCGACCCACATCGGCACATGGGCAGTCGACAAGATGATCCGGTTCTCCCTGCTGGTCAGGGGAGGTGAGCCGATCGTCTGGGACTTTGGTTCAGCCGCCAAGCACCACCAGCTGTACAACCCGTGGCTGGACTACTCGAAAGCCCACTCGGACAGTGATCCGCACGGAGCCCACCACGGAGCCGATGCCCGCAACCCGAGCGGCGCTCGCGCCGGCATCTCGACGTTGCGCGGCGCGATCAACCCATTGGTCGGGATGGCCGACTCCGTCGCCCAGAAGATCAAGCGCGAGCTCGAGCTCTATGGGCTCCTGGGCGAGCCGCTCGGCGTCGACGTCATCGAGCTCCCGGTCCTGATGGCCCTCCAGAACGCGGGCATCACCGTGGTCGACGGCCAGCAGGTGTTCCTCGAGGCCCGACGCATCAAGACACGTGACGAGATCCATCTGCTCACCCATGCCTGCTCGATGGTCGACGCTGCCTACGAGAACCTCTACGAGTTCCTCCGGCCGGGTGTACGCGAGAACGAGTGCGTGGGTGTGGTGGCCAAGACTCTCTACGACCTCGGCTCGGAGTTCGTCGAAGGCGTCAACGCAATCTCCGGGGAGCGGTGTGCACCACACCCCCACGTCTTCTCGGACCGCATCGTGCGGCCCGGGGATCCGGCGTTCTTCGACATTCTGCACAGCTACAACGGCTATCGCACCTGCTACTACCGCACGTTCGCCGTCGGCAGCGCCTCTTCCGCTCAACGCGACGCCTATACGCGGTGCCGCGAGTACATGGACGAAGCGATCAGCCTCGTCCGCCCCGGAGCCACAACGGCCGACATCGTGTCGGTGTGGCCAACGGCGCAGGAGTTCGGGTTCCCCGACGAGGAAGCGGCCTTCGCCCTGCAGTACGGCCATGGTGTCGGGCTGTCGATCTGGGAGAAGCCGGTGTTCTCCAGACTGGTTTCCCTTGAGCACCCCGAGGTGCTCGAAGAGGGCATGGTGTTCGCGCTGGAGACCTACTGGCCGTCGAAGGACGGCTGGGGCGCGGCCCGGATCGAGGAGGAACTCGTGGTGACCGCGGATGGCTGCGAGGTGATCACGAAGTTCCCCGCAGAGGAGCTTCTCGTCGCCGGCCAGCGCTACTTCACCGTCTCAGGACCGTTGTCGACCGAGCGCGACTCGCAGTCGCATCTGAACACGGTTGCCGGGACCCGGTCCAGCCACCAAGGCGACTCTGCTCACCTCTGACCGGAGCGCTGACCCAAGCCCGTCGGTCCACGTGGACGCGAGCCGCCGACTGCTCCCGTGAGTCGGTGCACGTGAAGAGATTTCCCTCCAAGGAGCACGTGGGCCTCTCCCGGCGCGTCCGACTGACTCGGGTGGGTGTGGATCAGGCTTGCAACGTCGTCCGCCGAGTCCCCATTCACGATCAGCTGGGACTCGGCGACGAGTTCGCTGACGCGGCGGCCCTCCATCCACACTCCCTCGACGGTGTTGTCGGCCAAAGCGACCGCTGGAGATCGTGACCTGACGGGAGCGTTGAAGCACACGATGAGCTTGCCCGAGCAAGACCCTCAAGCCAAGACTCCCGCTGTCTCCTGGAGCGAGGCGCTGCGCAGTGCCGTACGAGGCAGGTCATTGGCGCAGACGACCGTGGCCGCCCTGACAGTCGGGTCAATCCTGTTCATGGTCAACCTCTACTCACAGGTCCGGGAAGGCCCGTTCACGTGGGCGCTCACGGCTCGCGTCGCCCTGACCTTCCTCGTGCCGTGGCTCAACGCGACGATGGGGATCGCGATCGGCCTGCGGAAACCCGGCGCTTCACCGCGTCGCCGGACCGGGCATGCAGTAATGGCCACTCCCCAGGAGTCTGTCCCACCCTCACCCCGAGCCGGCCACTCCCACGCAAGGCCCGTCGAAAGGTAGTTCACATGTCGCTTGTTCCTCTACTCGCATCCGACCAGTTCTCCCCGGTCGACCAACCCACCCTCGCACAGGGGGTGAATGCCTACGGACAAGTCCTCAACACCTGGGCGGCCATCGGGAACAGTCCCGGTTTGCTCGCCACATACCTGCCGTTCCTCAGGCAGGTCAACGGCCCAGGCGCGTTGGAGGAGCGCGTGAAGGAGCTGGTCGCGGTACGCGTGGCCGTACTCAACCACTGCCGCTATACAGCAAGTCACCGCTGCACGTCCGCACTGGCCAAAGGGGTGGAGGTCGACGAGCTCACGGCCGTTGCGGGAGGCGAGCTCGAAGGCTTCACCGAGCGGGAACGGCTGGCTCTTCAGTTGGCCGAGGAGATCACGGTCTCCGTTCCGACGGTCCCCATGGAAGGTGGCCTCACCGGCGTCTCGGCAAGTGTCCGCGACGATGTGCAGCGGGTGTTCGACCCAGCACAGGTGGTGGAACTCGTCATGAGCATCAGCATCTGGAATGCATTGTCACGCTTCCATCGTGTCATGGCCCTCGATCTGGACATGCCGGAGCCACCCACACTCGTGGAGATCCACCTCTGAAACCACACAGGGCAGTGAGGTCTCGGCCGCTTCGAGAGCCATCCCGGCCCTCGACCGTCACGATCGTCCCCGGTCCGTCAGTTGAGTTGGTCATTCCCCGGTGTTGATCGCGGGAATCCGGCCGAGGTCACGACCGCGCATGCGGTAGCAGTCGCCCTTGAGGGAGATCACTTCGGACTGGTGGACGAGGCGGCCGATCATGGCGGCGACCCTGTCGTCGCCGAAGACCTCGCCCCGGCGTCCAACTGACGGGACGGGGACGGGGGCCGACGCCGCCTCCGTCCTCCACTCCGCGTGACCGGGCTCCGCATCATCGCCTGGTCCTCCCGGACCCTCGCGACCGCCCCACTGCTCGCCCAGTCGTCGGCCTGGGTGGTGCACTGCACACCTCACCGGAACACCGCGCAGCACCATGACCACAGACATCGGTGCCACGGCCGGCGCACCCCGGAAGTGGGCCGTGGCACTGATGACTGTGGGGTTCGGCACCCACTCGCCGGCGAAGGACTGGATCGGCCTTTCGACGGCCCTACGCGTCGACTTGGTGCTGTGGGTCGCCGGCACGCCGCTGAGCCTGGTCACCAGTGTCTGGATTCCGTTCCTGGCCATCGCGGACCACGAAGCGGGCAAGGACCCGGCCTTCGCGGGATGGCTCATGCACGTGATCCCGCCGATGCTCTCCCCGCCGGCGGTGCGGCACTCGTTCCGCACACCGCTCCCGGACAGGCGCGTCTCACCCTGCTGCTGACTGTTGCTCCACGTTCGGGATCAGCCACTTCACGAGCATCGTGATCAGCACTCCCTGTCGAGCCGACTTGTGCACCGCAAGGCCGGGCCGGCGGTGATGGTTCCCACGCTGTGCATCGTGCGCGGTCCGCTCTCTGCTCGGTCAGTCGATGGCAGCAGGGAACGCACTGGGGTCGGTCGCCCACCTGGCACTGCCGCACCCGCACACGTCCGGCGCCGCCGTGTCTCCGGTTTCGTCATCGTTGTCCCCACCGGGGGCTCGCAATGATGTGGCTCGCCCTCGCCCCGCCTCACCGTGGGGGCCGGGCCGCCAGGGCACATCTT
Organism: Streptomyces sp. NPDC001970; assembly: GCF_053594115.1. NCBI lineage: Bacteria > Bacillati > Actinomycetota > Actinomycetes > Kitasatosporales > Streptomycetaceae > Streptomyces > Streptomyces sp. NPDC001970. Next base: position 34,207 of record NZ_JBSFDW010000036.1, read on the forward strand.
CCCATCACCTTGGCCTGGTGGAGCTTCACCTTCCGGTGGGCGCGTGCGTGACGGGCACCGGTTCCACTGGCGGCACGCCTTCGCGCCGACGCGTTCGACGCGTCGGCAGCCTTGTACGTACTCCTTCTGGCGACGGGGTCGCCGGGCGCACGCTGCGCGGCAGCCTCCTCGGCGCACTGTTCCTGCCCGAGGCTCGGTTTCCGGTGAAGTGACGCGAGCCGCGTGATCATCCGGGACGGATGCACTCGTCGGCCCGGGCGATCACGCGGCTCGGCAGCTCAGCCCGCGTGCGTGCGGAACGTCCGGCGTCCCCTCACCCACCGGACGTGAGAAATGGCGTCGCCCACTCCCGGCTTCGGGTCGCGGCGACCGTACTGCTCGGGGCGGACCGAATCGCCGGCGACCTCCCGGCCCGCCGTACCCAGGTCCCGCGCGGAATCGGGCCGCGCGTCCGGGCTGAACAACCCGGCCACGAGGAAGCCCATCTTCCCTTCGGTTCCGTCGTAGATCGAACTGTTGCGCACCGTCTCGGTCGCCTGGTCCTCGAGGATTTCGTAGGCGATGACGCTGCCGATCGCCGACACATCGGACACCGCGGCGATCAGACACCGTTCCGTCTCCGCAGACAGATTGAGGATGCCCCGTCGATCGCCCACGCGGTGGGCCGGTCCTTGTCGAAGCCGTGCGCGGTGAGCGCGTCGTCCCAGTCGCCCTCGAGATCCGCGGTCACGAAGCGATCGGCGACGGGTGCCGCAGCGGTCAGGCCGGAGAAGACTGCACTCGAAGGCGAACACCTCGGTCTGCTCGACTTCATAGGAGACCGTCCCCGGCTGTCACGTCAGCCGCAGGGCCCGGGTGCCCAGGCAGGCACCGAGTTGCACGACTTGCCGCGATGACCGCGGTGCCCGCCCCGCCGCCGGCAGACGCCGACCGATGCTCGGCCTCGGCCTCACGCCTGCGCCCACGTCCCCGCCTCGCCCCAACACACCCCTGGTGATCGAGGAGTGTTGCGACAAGTGTGAGAACCCGAGGTCGGAGACTGGTCCACATGTCGAAGTCCACCGACTGTGAGGCCGGTCAGGCAGAGGTCTGGCCGGCCTCACGCTGCAGCCTGATGAGGAGAGCCATGAAGTCCAGCTCACCCAAGCCAGTCGATATGCACGCCTGAAGCAGCTGCTGAACTACGCCGGTGACCGGCAGCGGAACTCCACCGGCTGCCGCCGACTCGAGGGCCAGGTCCAGGTCCTTGCGCATGAGCCGCGAGCTGAACGTCGACGTGTAGTCGTCCGCCAGGATGGGCCCGATCTTGTACTTCACCAACGGTGACGCGACCGCAGAGGCGCCGACGACCTCCAGAAGCTTGTCTCGTCGTACGCCGTGGGCCTCGGCCAATGCGACGCACTCGGCAAGAAGTTCGGCCGTCCCGGCGACCATGAGGTTGAGAGCCAGCTTGATGATTCGGGCTGCATCCCCCTCGCCGGCGTAGAACACGTGGGGGCCGATGTCGCGGAGCAGACTCTCGACCGACGTGAAGACGGCGTCCTCACCCGAGGCGATGATCGTGAGGTTCCCGGCACGCACGACGCCCGGGTTTCCGCTCACTGGAGCGCGTAGATACCGAACGCCGCTGGCCGTAGCCGCAGCCGCCACGTGACGGGAGACCTCCGCTGAGACAGTGCTCATGTCGATGAGAGTCCTCCCCCTGCCGGGCGCGGCATGGGCGAGCCCGCCGTCGGGCGCGAGCGCGACATCGGCCAGGGCAGAGGAGTCTGCGACCATCGTGATGCAGACGTCCGACCGGGCCCACGCCTCATGGGACGCGTCCAGCTCGAACGCGCCCTTGGCCACCAGGCCGTCTGCCCTGCCCTTCGACCGATTCCAGACGCTGACCTTGTGGCCTGCGCCGATGAGTCGTTCTGCGATGGCGGATCCCATCTGACCGAGGCCCAGCACGGATACGTCCACGTTCATCTCCTGGGGGACAAAATGCGCGACATGCGCAAAGGGTTGTTGATCTCACCCAGGCCGGACAACTCGCGGTGTTGCGCAGTGCCGGCCTGGGCATCCTGGGGGTCTCGCTACATCGATGCAGCGAGCTGCCAGTCGAACGCAAGCTGCGCATGCGAATCGAGATCGCAGAGGCTGCCGAATTTCCCACCGAAATACACAAGTGGGTCCGCGTCGACGGAGTAGCCGCAGCTGACCACCTCGCCGATGAAGATGGTGTGGTCTCCCCCGGCGATCTCTTCCTTCACGTTGCAAGCAAAGTGAGCGACGGCGCCTTCGACAACAGGGAGCTCGCTGTCGGTTCGGAACCCGATACCGGCGAACTTGTCGTCACACCGGCTCGCGAACTGAAGTGCGTGCCGCCCCTGGCCCTGTGAAAGGACGCTGACAGCGAAGACTCCGGACCCGGAGATCGCGTCCCTCGTCGCAAGGGTGTTTCCGACGCAGACCAGCAGCATGACCGGATCCAGCGAAACAGACGCGACAGCGCTGGCTGTCATCCCTGCTGGTCCATCCGGAGTCCTGGTGGTCACGATCGTGACGCCGGTCGTGAACCGAGACATGGCTCCGCGATAGGTGACGCACATGTCCTGCGCGGTCGATGTACCCATGATGCCCTCCGTTGCCTGTAACGAGATGGCTTGAGCGTTGCCCGTAACGAGATGGCTTGAGTGTGACTGACAGCATGTTTACTGAGGCGAAATCGGCCCAGACCTATCGGCGCAGCTGCATGACGAGTCGGCGAACCTCGTCGGACGGCGGTACACCGAGCTCCCGCATCCGCGCGGCGTAGCGTTGGTAGAGCGCCAGCACGGCGTCATCGCTACCGCTGGCATGCGCCACCATGATGGCGAGCCGCCAGGCCTGCTCGCGGTACGGATCCTCGCGCAGCACGTAGTCGACCAGTCCCTTTGCCTCGCGATAACGGTTCATTCGATAGGCGAGACTGGCTGCGTCGACTCGGGCCGACAAGAAGGTCTCCGTCAGGGCTACGCGACGCTCGGCGACCCACTCACCTGAAACCGTCGCAAGGTAGGGCCCTCTCTCCGCACTGCTGAGGGCGTGCGACAGCGTCTGGAGACGAATCACTCCGTCCTGTCTCCCGGCCTGGGCGACGAGGTCGACCGCCCGTTGTGCCGAACCCATGGCCAACGCGGGGCCGACCAGTTGAAAGACATCGCCGTCCTGCGCCGGGCCCAAGCCGTCGGGCAGTACCTCGCGCAGCCGGTAGAGCGCCTGCCGCAGATAGCTGCGGCCGGCAGCATCATTGCGGCCGCCGAAGAGCGCCCCGAGAAGCTCTTCGCGTGTAGCCCTGCGGTCGGGTGTCCCGAGCAGGTAGCTGAGCAGCTCGACACTCTTCGTCAGCCCAGGCTGAGCCACGTTTCCGTCGATGGTGAGGGTCGGCTCGCCGAACTCCTCGAGCACGAGACGGGGCGTGCGCACGTTCACGCGTACGGGATGTTGGCCCGAGAGGACGGCGAGGATCTCGTGCCATGGCGACATGCGGCTGGACATGGTGTCCGCAGCTCTGGCCGCAACCGACGGCACGTCCGCCAGGGCCGTCAGCAGCAGGTGCTGTGTTCCGTGCGTCGAGGCGGAGACCATCGCAAGGTCGGCCGTGGCGTCGGACTCATCCTCGAGGCCGAGACGCCATTGCGCCTCGGCCAGGTACACGGCAACCGTAGGGAGATCTAGATGGCGGTCTCCCTTCTGCATGCTCCGAAGGCATTCCGCGAGGTGCTCGTGCCCCTCGGCATCTCTGTTCTGCAGGAGCATCGACAGACCCGACCAGATCTGCCATGTCTCCCGTGTGAGGGCGTACTCCGAGGCTCCGTTGGCAGTCGCCTCCGCCAGCACACGGTCGGCACGTTGTGTGTCACCCTCGAGGCGCAGCCACAGCTTGGCTTCGAGAAGCAGGCTCAAGTTCTTGTACACCCTCGAGCCGGTTGCCGCGATGAGCTCTCTCCCACGCTTGATGGACTCAGAGGCCTCCTCTCCGCGGCCGAGGTCAAGCATGAGATCGACGGCGTCGACGGCATGCAACCAGACGGGCCGCGACGAACCACGGCGAGGCTCGAACATCGACATCGCGGCATCGAGTCGACCGGTGGCGCGCAGCGCGGCGACGACCCAAGGGCCGCCGAGTATCGTGCGCCACGGATCGAACGACCCCGGGTCGTCGAGTCCTTCGAGGCGACCGCGCAAGAAGGCAAGCCGCATCAGCAAACCGTCGAGTGGGCCGGACGGCGTGGTCGAGTACTGGGGAAATGGTGGCGGCTCCTCGCCAGTGGCCAGCGCGATCAACGTGTGCGCGATGAGCCGGTTCCGGCCCGGTGGCAGCTGATCGGCAATGGACCGCGCCTCCTCGATCCGCCCGGAGTGCCAGAGGCACCAACAGGCCAGGACGTGGGCCTCTTCGAAGTCGGGAGTCCCCGGTTCCGGAAGCCAGTCATATCCGTGGCGATCGACAAGTTCCACTCCGCGATCACACTGCTCGAGTGCGAACGCAACGCGCAGGATGACCGATCCGATCTCCGGGGTCATACTCCGGGCCGACGCTCCCAGTGCATCGAGCCACCGCGCCGCCGGCGCGAAGTCCATCCGCGCAACGAGGCTGGGGAGGGCTATGGCAGCCAGCCGCCCAGCCGCCTCCAGGTCCCCGAGCCGGAGCAACTCATCGACGGCTTCCTCGTGCTCGCCGCGGGCGATCAGGACCTCGGCGTGCCTGCGACGAACCGCGCCGAGCGTCCTGGCATCCTCCCGTCCCAGAGCCACGAGCAGGAAGTCGCGAAACACCGGGTGCGGCGTCATGCGCGAACCGTCCGGGGACCAGGTCACCGGAAGATGCCGGCCGCGGAGTCCCGCCATGACCTGCGCTGCGTTCTCCTGGCCCAGGGCCCGGGCACCCTCAACCGATACCTCCTCCAGAGGACTGGTATGAAGGAGGAACGTTCTCTCAGTCAGGGAGAGTGAGTTGAAGACGTTCGCTGCGACATAGGACCGCAGCATGTCGGGATCCAGCTCGCGAGAGGGTGTATGACACCAGCCCTCGAACAGGACGCCCGTGACCCAGCCTCCCGTCGCCGCCACCGCCTGAGCCGGATTCACGTCGACGCGACCGACGGTTCGTAGTGCTGCGGCGGCCTCCTGGGCGTCGAAGGAGAGATCGCTCTCGACCAGCTCACCCACCCGGTCGCGCTCGCTCGTCGAGCCCGAGTCGAGGCGGACATCGACACGCGAGATCAGTACGAGGTTCACGTCGGACGGCAGGTAGCGGGCGAAGGACGACAGCACCGCGATACAGGTCTCGTCGGGGGCGACTCGTTCCACGTTGTCGCACACCAGAATGAGCTGACTCCCCTGGAGGCTTTCGGCCAGCAGTCCAGCTGCCTCACCGATGTGGAGACTGCTGCTCAGGGCATCGGACGCCACATCGGCTGCGCTGGGGACAGCGCCCTCGACAGCCGCCTCGAGGTAGACGAGCAGGCGGCCCGCCGCCTGCTCCGTACCGTCGAGCGACAGCCAGGCGACGGGCCTGTCGAGGTCACGGACAGCCAGGGCCACCGCCGTGGTCTTGCCGGCCCCAGCTGTCGCGAAGACGTTCACCACGGTGTGGCGGTCGAGCAAACCTCTCAACCGTTGGCTGAGCCTCTCGCGAACGACGATGTCCTTCGCAGGCTCCGGCATGGCCAGTTTCCGCCTGATGATCGCGCGATGCTGTCGACCCGGCGCCCTTGAGCCGCTTGGTCGATCGGGAACGGAGTCACCCATCGATCGTCGCGCCCTCCGTGCGCCTCAGTGGTTTTCCGGGAGCTTACGCCAGTCGTCCGGGAAGAAGAACCCGTCGGAAGTCGGAGGAATCGGCGACTGCACTTCGATCCAGCGGGCCGGCTCGTCCCGTTCGTTGACGAAACCGTGTGTGCCGTTGGTGCCCGCCCACACCAGATCGCCTGTCTGGACGACCTCCTCCTTGCCGTCGAGGGTCCCTCGCATCCCGCCGGAGGTGAAGTAGTAGATCTCCTCGAACGGGTGGTAGTGGACCTTTGCCGCCTGGCCCGGGCCGGACCGCGGCGCGATCTCGCACACGAAGACGGTGTGATGCTGTGCTCCCAGGAGCTGGTCGACCATCATCCTGAGGCTGATGTTCTTGACGTTGGGACCGTGGTAGCCAGGCATCGACAGCTGCGCGTACGGGGCCATGTCCGAGTCCTCGAAGTGCCCGACGAAGCGATGCCGTGGGTCCGTCTCGGACGGGCGACCGAGGTTCTCACCCGGAGCGGGCTTGGCGGCGATGCTGCTACGGGCTCCGTCGAACGTCGGCGGCTTCGGCGCGCGTACTCCGAGATACGTGAGTCCCTCATCACCGGCGGTCAGTGAATGGGCGACGCCGACGGGCGCCACACCGTAGTCGCCGGAACCGAGTTCGTAGCGCAGACCGGCAAAGGCGGCTTCGCCGGATCCGCCCGTGATGAACCACGACTCCTCGAACGGGCAGCGAACCCAGCCCGTTGTCGCCCCAGGAGCCAGCTCGTACAGGCTCACCTCCAGGTGAGCAGCACCCTGCTCATGCCCGACCAAGAGCGCCTGCCGAAGACCCGGCACTCCCTCGACATCGGAGAACTTCCGCTCCGACGCACGTGCGATGTAGTAAGCCATGTCAACCTCTCCGTCCACACGCGAAGATGCCCAGGCGGGCATCCCTCGCCTAGCTGCTGGGTGATACTCGTCGGGCCTCTGCCCTAGGAATCGCTGAGGACGGCGGTTCGCGGCCGACACCGGCCGCGAACCGCCCCTGCTCGGTCGTCTGCTCAGCGGACCAGTGAGCCCTCGGCCCGTGCGCCGTCGAGGCGCCGGGCGTATTCGGCCTGCTCGGTGTAGGCCGTCACCTCGGGGGCGCCGGGTGCCTCAACGCCGCAGATCTTCCGAGCGAGCGTTGTGAGCGGCCCGGAGGGTGACAGCTCCGAGCGCTTCATCGTGAGCATCCGAGTGGCAAGCAGCGGGGTCCCGTTGAACTGCTCGAAGGTGCTCACCCGGTCGCCGAAGTCGGAGAGGAAGAGGTCGCGGATGACGCGCGAGATGCGCATGCGGTCGTAGGGTTCGCCGACCGCACCTGCCTGCAGCGGCTCGAGCCAGTCGCGAAGCTCGGGGTTGTTCCACTGCTCCTCGGTGGGGAACAGGAGCGAGGCACGACCGGCAAGGTCGATCACCTCGTTCCTCATTTCCGTGTACCTCTCCAGGTAGTACGACCGACCGAAGTCGAAGAGCAGGACGTTGGGCTTGTAGAGCCCTGCCGGCGAGATCCATCCCTCCGTCTCGGACGCGATCACGTGGGCTCGTATCGTCTGGTAGAACTCGACGAGACGCGCCAGGCGCGCCTGGACCGGCGGAAGCTGGTAGGTGCCGAGGTGCTCGGTCATCAGCATCGCGAGTCCGGCCATGAGCTCGGCCCGGACCATCGTCCGGATGAGCGCCTCGTAGTGCACCCAGTCGAAGATGCGCTGCGGGTAGAGCGAGGCGTGCTCGGGACTGCCGATGTGGAAAACGCGGTCCCACGGAATGAACACATCGTCGAAGATGACGGTGCATTCAAGCTCGTCACCGGCCGAAGATATTGGGTGGTTCTCGGGGTCGTCACGCACCGTCGCCTCACGGGAAACCATCGTGACGCCGGGCGCGTTGGCCGGGCAAGCGCCGTAGATGACCTGTTCGCTCTCAATTCCCGGGCGGTAGAAGACGCCGATGTGAATGTAGTCGGCGAACGGCGTACCGGTGCTCACGGCTTTGACGCCGGCGACCACGATGCCGTCGTCTCGAGTCTCCACGATACGGAGCGCGGTCTTGGCCGCGGTCTGCTTGGACCGGTCGACCTGAGGATCGATGAAGGCGAAAGCGCAGTTGAAGTCGCCCTCCTTCACGAGCTCCAGGAAGTCTCGGATGCCCACGGTCAGGTCACGCCCGCCAGTGCCCACGGACTGGTCACTCCACGGCTGCGGGTCCTCTTCGTAGGTGATCAGGCCGTAGTTGTTCGCGCACGGGGTCCGCCCCGTCGATCCGGCATCGAGCTCCCGGACCACGGTCTCCAGATACACACGCTTGCGGCGCAACCCCTCGGCGTCCGTGTGCGTGAACCACATCATCGAACGACGCACTCCGTCGTCATCGACGAAGGTCATGATGTCCTGCATCCCGGGCTCGTGATGCAGGTCGTAGAACTTCGCCATGCGCTTGGCCTGCGCCCTGGTCAGCGGGTGTGTCGTGACGTCGTCGACCCGCTCACCTCCGACCCAGACAACGCGTCCGTCCCTGAGAGACTCCAAGTACTGGTCGCCAGTTCGCATCAAGTGCCACCTTCTCCGTTCACCCAAGCACCGTCTTGCAGGACTTCTCTTGTCGGATTCGTCAGTAGATTCCCTCGACAGAACGTCGCTGGGAAACCGCCGCGAACCCGTTTGTGAACCTACCCTCGACGCGTTAGAAGCTGGGAAATCAGCGCCACGGCCGGCTGGCCATTCGAACCTCTCGATTCGAATCGACGAAAGTACATCTTCCTTCGAAGTGGACACTCGCTCGCCCGGTGATTCCTCTGAGTTTAGTCAGGGGATGTTAGGCGGGTGTTAATCGCGACGAGACACCCGTTAGCAATGGCGTCAGAGAGTCTTGCGGCGGAGCATTTCTGTCGGTAGCCGCTGGTCAGCCGCCGAGTACGGCGCCGGAGCCCTTCGCGGTCTCTTCGTCGGGTCCGACTGTTCCAAATTGGCTCCCAAAAGCCGTATCCATCGACAGCGAATGGGGTCTGAGAATGGCGTTGGACATGACGTTCGCCTCGCGTAGCAAAGAAATCGAACTGCGCGCCGGGTCCGTCGGAGGAGCCGGCGCGCGGTATCGAGGAACGCATCATCGCCTTCCTGCCGAGCCGCACTCGTGCGGCCCTGGCAGGCAGCGCAGGGCGGGAGCGACGGCCTGCCGCGTGGCCGCCATCGGCGAGCAGCACCCCGTCCACACGGCCAACGGTTCCCGTGATGCGCTCGACGTGCGTTCGGGGACTCAGTGGCGTCGGGGCCTACATCAGCCCCAGCCTCATCGTCCGGCACCGCCAGCTCCTGGGACGACGGCTGCAGAAGGACGAGAAGAACCAACGCCGCCCACCGCAAGGTCCGCGCCTGGGGACAGAGCGACGCCTGAGACGTACCGTGGCAGCGGCTACCCCTGAGGTAGCCACTCTCGGTGAGGTGATCTCTGCGGCTACGGTCGTCCGCAGGGCCGGCATGGTCGCCAGTTCGCTGACGGCCCAGGTCCCGGAACAGAGTCCCTGACGTCTTCCCTCCCCTTTCCCTGACTCGCCGCCGCCCTGTGCTGCTTCAAACAACCCCCCAAAGGCCCAGGCGGAGGGAGGCGTCGTGCGGGAACTGCCCGGCTTCCCCGCCGGCGGCTTGATCGCGCCGGCCGACTCGGCCGCTGCGCCGGCCAGGCACTTCCCAGCGGCCCGGTCGGCCGGCACGTGGTGCCGCCCGGTCCGGCCAAGGTCTGCCTGGAATTCGGGTGCGCGCGGCATCCATGTCAACGCGATCCACCCGGGTACCTCGAAATCCGGTGACCGCTGCGCAGTGTAATGACGAACAGAGTTCGTCTATATCCGGACAAGTCATAGTATAAAGTTATGAGGCTGACGGTTCCCGACCCGGACGGCTCAGAGGGCAGCCCGGTGCTGGACTGCGATGTGGACCAAGCACGGAGGCAGCTGGAGCTGCTTTCGAACGCGGCGTCGATCGGCGCGTCCTTGAACGTGCAAACGACGGCTCAGCGTCTGGCCGACCTCGTCATCCCGGGGCTGGGCGACTTCGCGAACGTGAATCTGGCCAGGGAAGTCGACGACGGGGAGGAACCACCGGAACGGACAGGGGGCGGGGACTTGGCGCTGCGCCGTACGGCGCTCGCGCCGGCAGACAGGCAGTGGCCGGACGGCTACGTTCTGGTGGGCAATGATCTTCCGAGATTCCCTGACCGAGCGGTGGTAAGCAATTTCCAGGCTGGAAAGGGATTCATGATCTCCGGTCGCTCGCACATCACCGCCCTCTACGACCACAACCCCGACATGGAGAGGGCCCTCATCCCGATGGACGGGGACGACGAAGAAGTGTCGTTGCTGTGTACCCCCCTGGTCACAGAAAGAAGACGCGAAGCTCTTGAACAGCCCGGGCTGCTCTTGGGCAGCATCGAAGTATGGCGAAAGACCCCCTTCACCGATGCTGATCTGCAGCTGTTGCAATGGCTCGCCGCCTATGCCGCAGTGAGCATAGACAACGCCCGTCGCTACACGCGCGAACATCGCATGGCGCTGGCGCTCCAGCAAAGTATGCTGCCGCAGGCGCGGGTCGTCATGACAGCAGGCGAGGCGGCCGGGATCTACCGGCCGGCCGGGGCGGCAGGCGGCCTGGGCGGGGACTGGTTTGACGTCATCCCCCTGTCTTCCGCCCGCGTGGCGCTGGTAGTGGGCGAAGTCGTCGGCCATGGTGTGCGTGCCGCCGCCGCCATGGGCCGGATGCGCACGGCCGTGCGCACACTCGCCGATCTCGATCTCGCGCCCGATGAGCTGCTCACGCACCTCGATGACATCATCATCCAGTTTGCAGAGGGTCACGAGGCCCCAGGCAGCTCCTGCATCTACGCCGTCGTCGACCCGACCACACTGCGCTGCGCCGTGGCCAGTGCGGGGCATCCGCCACCGGCACTCGTCCGGCCCGACGGCGCGGCGGAATACATTCCCCTCGTCCCCGGCCCGTTGCTGGGTGTCGGGGGCCTGGCATTCGAGGTCGCCGAGGTCGATCTACGAGACGGCGACGTGCTCGCGCTCTACTCCGACGGCCTGATTCAACACCCGTCGAACGACATCGACCGCGGAATGGCGACCTTTCTCGAGCGATTGGCCGCAGCCCACCCCACTGACGGTGATGTGCACGTGGCAGCGTCCCGCCTGGTTGCCGGTTTCTCCCCGGACGCCCTGCGCGATGACGTCACCCTCCTGCTCGCACGGGTACACGGAGTCCCCGACGAAGACACCGTGTCATGGGAGATACCGGCCGACCCGGCGACAGTTGCCGACAGCCGCCAGCGCGCAGTCGACCAGGTCAGCAAATGGGGCCTTGCCGGACTCGCCCTCACCACCGAGCTGGTAGTCAGCGAACTTGTCACCAACGCCATCCGCTACGGCGGCGGCCGTGCGACCCTGCGCCTGATCCGCGAAAGCGACAGACTGACCTGCGAGGTGTCCGACCCCTCCAGCACCGCCCCACACATCAAGCGCGCCCGAGACACCGACGAGGGCGGCCGGGGACTGTACATCGCCGCACGGCTCGTCACCCGCTGGGGAGTCCGCTACACCCCCACCGGGAAGACCATCTGGACCGAGCAGCCCTTTCACCCGAGCGAACTCCACTGATCGCCTGGTGCCTGAAGTCCGCCTTCCGACCGGAGGTCGAGTCGCTTGGTCGATGAGCCACGGCTCTTGCTCACGTTCCGTTTGCGCACGAGGCACAGTTGGTTCGAGAGGAACCGGTGGACCGCCCCAAATTCCGCAGCCGTGGTCGCGGTATCCATGGACGACACGATCACCAGGTGCTCGCGGGCCGTCCGCCCGCCATGCCAAAGCACTTTGCGCAGCCAGATCCAGCGTCGGAACCACTACCAGCATCAGCCGCAGACCCACCAGGTCGACCAGGCGGATCGCGACCAGCGCCCTGCCGGTCCCCGTCGCCGCCACGTACGGGCCACGGGTCCCGGGCCTGCGCAGATGCCGCGCCGCCGCGTCGCCCTTCCACCTGATGCGGGCGCAGCTCCGCCCACTCTGGGCGATGCTGCGGTGTGAGGTTACTGAGGTTGAACTCGTGATGTCGTTCCGGACGTTCGCATGCTGATGGTCGGGCCGGTCTCGACGAGGCCACCGTCCATGGGGGCGCTGTGGCAGTGGATACAGGCAGCCAGGCGATCCGAGGCTCGCGATCGGCAGGATTCGTCGATCGCGGCGCTACTGCGCGCGGCCACGTGCGGGACAACCTCCGGCACCACCCACACCCCGGACACTCGCAGAGCGGCCACGTCGCGGAGCAGGCCGCGTTCGCCGCGGCGCAAGCGTTGCCGGGATCCTGTTGATGCCGTTGTACTTGTTGCTGCGCGTCCACTCGACGTCACCGGTGAGCTCGACTCGCTCGACGCGGGCGGCGAACTCGCCGAGGATCACCCGAAGCTCGAGACGGGCGAGGCTGGCGCCGAGGCAGAAGTGCGGCCCCTGCGCGAACCCGAGATGCGGATTGGGCTCGCGACGAACATCGAAACGCTGGGGGTCGCAGAACATCGCCTCGTCACGGTTTGCCGAGGCGAGCCAGTACACGACCCGGTCCCCGGCGGAGATCCGGTGCCCTGCCAGCTCGTAGTCCTGCGTGGCGGTGCGGACGTTGTGTGCGACGGGGCTCATCGTGCGGACCGCTTCGTCGGGCAGTGTGGTGAGCACACTCCTGTCTTCGGCAACCGCATCCAGGATCGTCGGGTCGGCGGACATCGCGACGAACGCCCACGATGCCGCGCTGCGCGTCGCATCCGCCCCCGCGCCGAACAGGAGCTCGAAGAACGCGTCGATCTCCGGCTCGATGAGGTGCGATGGATCTTCGTCGGGGAGGTGGGCATGGGTGATGACCGACAGCAGGTCGTCCCGCGGGTTGCGCCGCCGCTCGGCGACGATCTTTCGGCCGTACTGCAGAAGGCTCTCCGCCGCCGCCGCAGCCGATCCGTCGACAGTCGAGTCGGCCTTGACGTCGAACACGTGGTGAACCCACTCGGAGAGGAGGTGGCGATCCTGCTGCGGGATCCCCATGAGCATGCAGATCGCCTGCAAGGGGAGCTCGCGGGTGATCGACTCGACAAGGTCGCATTGCCCCATCTCGACGGCGGCGTCGATCAACGTCTCGGTCCGCCGGCGGAGTTCGTCCTCGAGCCGATCCACCATCCTCGGCGTGAAGCCGCCGGAGACAAGGCGGCGCAGCCGGGCGTGGCGTGGGTTGTCCATCATGTTCATCATGTAGCCGGCCCACGGGTGTTCGAAGAGGACTGTCCCCTGGGCGCTCGAGAACACAGCGGGGTCGAGCAGGATCGTCCGCGATTCGGCGTAGGTGTGCACCGACCAGAACCCGGTTCTCCTCGGAGTGTGCTCGGTGGGTTCGTGCCACCTGACCGGTGCTTCGCGGCGGAGCCGGGCGAACAGGTCATGCGGGAACCCGTTGGCGAAGTGGTCGAGGTCCGTGAGGTCTGCTCGGACAGTCGTCGTCATGGGCGATCCTTCGTCTCTCGCCGTTCGCGGCGCGCCGTCCATGGTGTGGATCGCCTGCTGCCCGTCGACGGGCAGCAGGGCGCCGGTGATGAACGAGGCGTCGTCGGATGCCAGGATGGTTGCCGCACTGGCCTCGTCCCAGGGGGTGCCGAACCGTCCGAGCGGCACCGTACGAGCCGCCGCCGCGGCGCGTTGGGCTAGGGATCTCTTGCGGTGTCACGCCATCCCGCGTACCCGTGATCGCCCCCAGGACGTACGGCGTATCGATCGTACCGACGATCAAGGGGTTGACCCGGAACACGTCACGGCGCGCAGTGGGTGGCGAGCGCGAGTGTCAAAGAGTTCACGCCGGCCTTCTACCAGGAGTACCCGAGGACGCACGGTACCGCGAACACGCTCATCGTCGACGACACGTTCACGATAGCCCCGGCTCGTCGCTCCCGCATCACAGGGACGACGTTCCTCGATGTGAGCCACATGCCGGTCAGGTTCGCGTCGATCAGCGCATGCCAGTCCTCGACGTCGAGATCAAGCGGGTTGGTGTCCCCACGCTGAGTGGCCAGGTTGTTGTGGAGGATGGCGTGATCACCGAGCAGAGCACCCGGGACGAACTCGTCCCCGCCGGTCACCTGTTCGCCGAGTTCGAGCGACGGCTCCGGCGAGGCGGGCGGGCGGGCGGCACGAGCACCACCCCGGTCATCGACACGACCGGAGCCGCGGTCGAGGTCCCCGCCACGCCGAAGCGCGTGGTGGCGCTCAGCGAGATGAACCTGGACTCGGCGCTCACCCTCGGTGTCGAGCCGGTGGGCCTGACTGCGGGCCGCAGCCGGAAGGGCGCACCCGCGTACCTCGCGGACCAGGCAATGAACATAGCGGTGGTGGGCGCGGTGACCGGCCCCGACATCGAGAAGGTCGTGCAGTACGAGCCGGACGTCATCCTCGTCGGGCAGCTCGCCGACGAGCAGGTGCTCCAACAGCTGCGGCGGACCGCTCCCACCTTCGTCACGATCGACAGCAGCAAGCGTGGGAAGAAGTCGCTCGAACTCACCGGCAAGGGGGACGAGTTCGTCCCAGGTGCTCTGCTCGGTGATCACGCCATCCTCCACAACAACCTGGCCACTCAGCGTGGGGACACCAACCCGCTTGATCTCGACGTCCTCGGCAGTACCACCGAGGCCAGAAGCTCCTCACCTCCTACGACACCAAGGTCGCGGCCCTGCAGAACGACCTCGGCTCCCCTGCCCGTGCGAGCGTGTCCGTGGCCCGCTACCCGGCTAACGGCACGGCCGTCATGCGGCAGGGCGTGTTCATCAGCGATATCCTGAAGGACATCGGCTTCAAGCGGCCCGGCGTCCAGACCGAGAAGGGCGAAGGCCACTCGACGCCGATCAGCTAGAAGAACATCGAGGAGATCGACGACGACCGGCTGTTCATCGGCATCCCGTCTTCGACCGGCTCGGACGCCGAACTCCTCGACGAGCTGGCCGAGAAGCCTGCCTACCAGCAGCTGAACGCCGTACGCGACAAGCACGCCGACCGTGACGGACGGCTCCAAGTGGACGAGCCTGGGCGGTGTGGAGGCGGCGGTCTCGGTGCTCGACGACATCCGGAAGGCGATGGTCAAGTGAGTGCCGACGCTGAACTCTCCGGACGGCTCGCCCTCGTGACGGGCGCGGGCCGGGGCATCGGCAAGGCGGTGGTGACGGCGCTCGTCGAACGCGGCGCCCGCGTCCTCGCCACCGACCTGGACCCCGACGGCGTGGAGGCGCTCGCCGGAAAGTACGGCGACCAGGTTACCGCCCGCGCGCTCGATGTCACGGACGCCGCGGCCGTCGAGGCCCTCGTGGCCGAAGCCGAGGCCGAGCCAGCGCTCGGTGCGATCCACATCGCAGTCAATGTCGCCGGAATCCTGCGGGGTTCCCACGTCGTGGACCTGACGGACGAGGACTGGGCGGCTACGTTCGCCGTCAACACCAACGGCGTTTTCCACGTCTCGCGGTCAGCCGCCCGCCGCATGGCCGAGCGCGGCCACGGCAGCATCGTCACCGTCGCCTCGAACGCTGCCGGTATTCCCCGCGCGGGCCTGTCCGCCTACGCCGCCTCCAAGGCCGCCGCTGTGATGTTCACCAAATGCCTGGGCCTGGAAGTGGCCTCACGGGGCGTCCGCTGCAACACGGTCTCCCCCGGCTCGACTCTGACCGACATGCAGCGCGCCATGTGGACCGCCGCCGACGACGAGGACCCGGCAGCCGCCGCGCGCCGCGTCGTCGAGGGAGACCTCTCGACGCACCGCACCGGCATCCCGCTCGGCCGGATCGCCGACCCCTCCGACGTCGCGGAGGCGGTCGCCTTCCTCGTGTCCGACCGCGCCCGTCACGTCACCATGCACGACCTGTACGTCGACGGCGGCGCCTCGCTGCGGGCCTGAACCCGCCCGCCCCACAGCGGCTCCGCCGACCACGGATCGTGCCCTCCCCCGCTGGAGACATCCATGTCTGCCTCTCTGCGCGAACCCACAGCCACGCCTCTGGTCTCGCCCGGCGCGGCAACCGCCCTGCTCGACGCCTACCGCCCGGGCACCGACCGGTTCCTCGCCTCGCCCCACCACACCCTGCTGGGCAGAGGAGCCGTCGCCGACATAGCCCATGACGCGCGGCCGTTGACATGGCGGGTGCGCGCCGTACTGAACGAACTGAGACGGGCGGGCGCCCCGGCACCGGTCGTCGTGGGCTCCGTGCCCTTCGCCCCGGACGCCCCGCACGCGCTGGTCTCCCCCCAGTCCGTCCAGTGGGCGCCGCCGCTGCATGAGGACCCGTTCATCGCACTGCCCGCGCCACCCCCGGAGGAGGGCACCGACTGGCGGATGCGGGAGGTTCCGGCGCCGGAGCGGTACGGCCGGGCGGTCGCCGATGCGGTGACGCGGATGCGGTCCGGGGAGTTCACCAAGGTCGTCCTGGCCCGCACGCTGGAGCTGACCTCACCCGACGAGCCGGATCTGCCGGCCATGCTGAGCCGCCTGGCCCGCCGCGACCCTGTCGGATACACCTTCGCCGTCCCCAGCGGCCCCGGTCGCACGCTCATCGGAGCCAGCCCCGAACTGCTCGTCGCCCGCAAGGGTGGCCGCCTGACCGGGAACCCACTGGGCGGATCGGCGCCGCGCAGCACCGACCTGGCCGAGGACGTCCGACGCGCGGCGGCGCTCCTGGAGTCGCCCAAGGACCTGCACGAGCACGCCGTCGTCGTCGACGCCGTACGCGAGGCGCTCGCGCCTTTCTGCACCTGTCTGGAGGTGCCCGAGCGGCCCACTCTGATGCGTACGGCGGCGATGTGGCACCTGTCGACGACCGTCACGGGCGAGCTCGCCGACCCTGACGTCACCTCCCTGGAGCTGGCATCCGCCCTGCACCCCACACCGGCGGTGTGCGGCACCCCGACCGAGGTGGCCCGTGCCGTCATCGCCGAGTCGGAGCCCTTCGACCGCGGCCCGTACACCGGCATGGTCGGCTGGCAGGACGCGGACGGGGACGGTGAGTGGGTCGTGACGATCCGCTGCGCCGAAGCCGAAGGGCGCTCGCTCCGGCTGTTCGCGGGCGCCGGCGTGGTCGCCGCCTCGTCGCCGGAGGCCGAGACCGCGGAGACCGGCGCCAAGTTCCGTACATTCCTCGACGCGGTGGGGGCTTCGCTGTGACCGCCCGGCCTCCCCTGGCCTCCGGCACGGGGGACCCCACCGCCACCGCCCTTTCGAGGGAGCTCCCCGAGCCTCCGGCCGGGGGGACCCCCACCGCGCTGCACCCTCCGACTGCCACCACCCCGGGGATCGACGCACCCACCTGGCCCGCGGAGTTCGCCGAGCGCTACCGCGCGGCGGGCTACTGGCGCGGCGAGACCTTCGGGGGCGTACTGCGCGAGCGCGCCGCCGCCCACCCCGACCGGATCGCCCTCGTCGACCCGGAGCCCGAGCGCCGCACCTGGACCTACCGGGAACTGGACGAGCGCGCCGACCGGCTGGCCGCCGGATTCGCGGCGCGCGGGATGTCCAAGGGCGACCGGGTCGTCCTCCACCTGCCGAACATCGGCGAGTTCATCGAGGTCGTCTTCGCGCTGTTCCGCATCGGTGCGCTGCCCGTGTACGCGCTGCCCGCGCACCGGGAGACGGAGATCGGCCACTTCTGCTCCTTCGCCGAGGCCGTCGCCTACGTGGTCCCCGACCGTCACGCGGGCTTCGACCACCGCGAGCTCGCGACACGGGTAAGGGAGCGCACGCCGAGCCTGCGGCACGTCTTCGTCGTCGGCGACCCGGGCGAGCACACCGCACTGTCCGACGTGCCCTGTGACCCGGTCGCCATGCCCGCCGGACCGCAGCCGCACGAGTTGGCGTTCCTCCAGCTGTCGGGCGGTACGACGGGAGTGCCGAAACTCATCCCGCGCACCCACGACGACTACATCTACTCGCTGCGGGGCTCCAATGAGATCTGCGGCGTCGACGCGGACACCCGCTTCCTCGTCGTCCTGCCGGCCGCCCACAACTTCCCGATGAGTTCACCCGGTTGGCTGGGCACGCTGTATGCCGGGGGCACTGTCGTACTGTCCCCCGGCCGCGACCCGGCGACGGCCCTGCCGCTCATCGAGCAGGAGCGGATCACGATGACGGGGCTGGTGCCGCCGCTCGCCCTTCTGTGGACCGAGGCCGGTCCGACGACGGATCACGACTTGGCGAGTCTGGGCCTGGTGCTCGTCGGCGGCGCCAAGTACAGCGCGGAGGCGGCGCGCCGTCTGGAACCCGCCCTGGGCTGCCGGCTGATGCAGGTCTTCGGCATGGCCGAGGGGCTCGTCAACTACACACGGCTGGACGACGACTTCGAGACCGTGGTCACCACGCAGGGCCGCCCGATCTCCCCGGACGACGAGATCCGCATCGTCGACGACGCCGGACACGGCGTTCCCGAGGGCGCGTTCGGGCACCTGCTGACCCGCGGCCCCTACACGATCCGCGGCTACTGGCGTGCCCCCGGCCACAACGCGCGCGCCTTCACACCGGACGGCTTCTATCGCACCGGCGACATCGTGCGCCGCACCCCGACGGGCCACCTCGTCGTCGAGGGCAGGGCCAAGGACCAGATCA
The DNA here is from genome assembly GCF_053594115.1 of Streptomyces sp. NPDC001970. Lineage (NCBI taxonomy): Bacteria > Bacillati > Actinomycetota > Actinomycetes > Kitasatosporales > Streptomycetaceae > Streptomyces > Streptomyces sp. NPDC001970. Next base: position 52,653 of record NZ_JBSFDW010000036.1, read on the forward strand.
ACCGGGGCGGTGAGAAGGTCGCACCGGAGGAGGTCGAGAACATCATCCTGGCCCATCCGTCCGTGCACGACGTCGCCGTGGTAGCGGTGCCCGACGCGTACCTCGGGGAGCGCTCCCTCGCCTACGTCATCCTCCGCGAGGGTGCGGAGCAGCTGAAGCCGGCCGCCATCAAGCGGTTCGTCCGTGACCGCGGCATCGCCGACTACAAGGTCCCCGATCTCGTCGAGTTCGTCGACGCCTTCCCGCAGACGGGGGTCGGCAAGGTCAGCAAGAAGGGGCTGCGGTCCGCTGCGGCCGCCACCGAGCAGCGCTGAAAGGCTCTTTACCATGGCACTTCCCGCCATCGCACCCTATCGCCTGCCGGCAGCGGACGAACTGCCGGAGAACCGCGTCGCCTGGACCGCGGACCCCGCGCGCGCCGTGCTGCTCGTCCACGACCTGCAGAACCACTTCCTCGGTGCGTTCCCGTCCGGCGAGCAGCCGCTGACGGGGATGCTGGGCAACACCGGCCGGCTGCTGGAGCGCGCCCGCGGCCTCGGCGTACCGGTCGTGTACTCGACGCAGCGCGGCGGCCAGACGCCCCGGGAGCGCGGGCTCCAGCTCGACTTCTGGGGCCCCGGCGTGGCCGACGACGCCGATGCGCTCGCCGTGCCGGACGAGGTCGCGCCACAGCGCGGCGACAGGGTCCTGACCAAGTGGAAGTACAGCGCGTTCGTGCGCACCCGGCTGGCGCAGCTGTTCCGTGAGACGGGCCGCGACCAGCTGGTCGTCATCGGTGTGTACGCGCACATCGGCGTGCTGGTGACGGCCTGCGATGCGTGGATGCGGGACATCCAGGCGTTCGTCGTCGCCGATGCCGTCGCCGACTTCTCCCGCGACGACCACGACATGGCCCTGCGCTGGGCCGCCGGCCGCTGCGCGTTCGTGACCACCACCGACGCGCTCTTCAAGGAGCTCTGAGCACCGTGGCTCTCACTCTGGAGCAGCTCCGCAACGATGTCGCCGACTGTCTCGGCGAGGACCCCGTGGACATCCCCTTCGACGAGAACCTCGTGGACTACGGACTCGACTCGGTCCGCATCATGGCACTGCTCGAACGATGGCGCCGCGAACACGGCGTCGAAGCGGGCTTCGCGGACCTCGCCGAGCAGCCGGCCATCAAGGCCTGGGCACCGTTGCTGGGGGCATCATGACCGCCCCCACGACCATCGACACGGGCACTCCGGCCACCGTGCTTCCGCTGACGGCGGCCCAGTCGGGCATGTGGTACGCGCAGGCCCTCGATCCGCTCAGTCCCGTGCAGAACACCGCGGAATGCCTGGACATCGACGGGCCGCTCGACCCGGACCTCTTCGCCGCGGCCCTGCGTCGCGTCACCGCCGAGGCCGACGTCCTGCGGGTACGCGTCGAGAACGGCCCGGACGGTCCGCGCCAGCACATACGCGCCACCGTCGAGCTCCCGCTGACGGTGCTCGATCTGCACGGCGACGACGGCGCCGAGCGGAAGGCCGAGGCGTGGATGCGCGCCGACCTCGCCAAGCCCTGCGATCTGGCGACCGGACCGCTCTTCCGGCATGCCTTGTTCCGGGTCGGCGCGCAGCGATGGCTGTGGTACCAACGCATCCACCACCTCGTCATCGACGGCTTCGGCTACTCGCTCCTCGTACGGCGCACGGCCGAGGTCTACACGGCGCTCGCGCGCGGCGAGGAACCCGCCCCGCGCACCTTCGGAACGCTCGCCGACCTCGTTGCCGAGGATGCCGCGTACCGCTCGTCCGATGCCTTCGCGGCTGACCGCGCCCATTGGACGACGACGTTCGCCGACCGGCCCGAGGCACCCCGGCTCGCGGGCCGCGGCGCGCTGCCCTCGCGCACGTTCCGTCGTCGCACGACTCATCTGCCTCCCGAGACCACCGAGCGTCTGCGCGAACTGGGCGCCACGCTCCGCGCGACATGGCCGGACGTCCTGATCGCCGCGCAGGCCCTCTACATCTCCCGCGCGACCGCGAGGTCGGACATCGTGCTCGGCCTGCCCATGATGGGCCGCATGGGGTCGGCCGCGCTGCGCGTTCCGGGCATGGTGATGAACGTGCTCCCGCTCAGGCTGGCCGTCTCCCCCGACGCCACCTTCGCCGACCTGGTGCACCAGATCGTGCTCGGCATCCGCGACGTGCGACGCCACCAGCGTTACCGCTACGAGGACATCCGCCGCGACCTGGGACTGCTCGGCGAGAACCGCGCCCTGTTCGGCCCGGCCGTCAACGTGATGCCCTTCGACTACGGCGTCGACTTCGCGGGGGCGCCCGCGCGGGCGCGCAACCTCGCCGCAGGCCCTGTCGACGACCTGCGGGTCAACGTCTACGACCGCGCCGACGGCCGCGGCCTGCGCATCGACCACGACGGCAACCCCTCCCTGTACGAGGACGCCGATCTCTCCGCCCACCAGGAGCGCTTCCTGCACCTGCTGGACCGCCTCACCGGCACCGACCCGCAGCAGCCGCTCGCCGTTCACGCCATAGCGACGCCCGCCGAACGCACCCTGGTCCTGCGTGAGTTCAACCAGACCGAACGCGCGCTGCCCGCGACCACGCTCATCGGCCCCATCGAGGCGCGCGCCATGCGCACCCCGGAGGCCACCGCGCTGGTGTACGGGGACAGCTCCTTGACGTACGCGGAACTGAACGCCCACGCCAACCGGCTGGCCCGGCACCTGCAGACCCTCGGCGCCCGGCCGGGAGCGGTGGTCGCGGTCTCGCTGCCCCGCTCGGTGGAGCTGGTCGCCACCGTGCTCGCCGCGCTGAAGTCGGGTGCCGCGTATCTGCCGCTCGACCCGGACTACCCGGCACAGCGACTGGTGTCCATGATCCAGGACGCGGCGCCGGTGTGCGTCGTGGTCGACCGTGCGGGACGCCTTCCCGAGGACGCCGGCGCCCCACTCGTCGTCCTTGACGAAATCGACATATCCCCCTACCCACCGGCCGACCCGGCACGTCCGCTCACGCCCGCCCACCCCGCTTACGTCATCTACACCTCCGGCTCCACGGGCCGCCCCAAGGGCGTCGTCGTCTCGCACGGGGCGATCGACAACCGGCTGCGCTGGATGCAGCACACCTATCCACTGACCGCCGACGACCGGGTGCTCCAGAAGACTCCGTCGTCGTTCGACGTGTCCGTATGGGAGTTCTTCTGGCCGCTGCGCGAGGGCGCGGCACTCGTCGTCGCCGAGCCGGGCGTCCACAAGGACCCGGTCGAACTCGCCCGCCTGATCCGCGAACGGTCCGTCACCATCTGCCACTTCGTGCCGTCGATGCTCCAGGTCTTCCTGGCCGAGGCCGACACGGCCGCCTGCACGGGGCTGCGCCGGGTCTTCTGCGGCGGTGAGGCTTTGTCCCCCGAGACGGTGCACGCCTTCGCACGGGCGCTGCCCGACGTCGAACTGCACAACCTGTACGGGCCGGCGGAGGCCGCCATCGATGTCACCTACCACGTCTGCGCCCCGGACGGCAGCGGCCCGGTGCCGATCGGCGGCCCGGTGTGGAACACCCGCCTGTACGTGCTGGACTCAGCGCTCCAGCCGTGCCCGCCGGGCATCCCGGGTGAGCTGTACCTGGTGGGCCGGCAGTTGGCCGACAGCTATCTGAACCGACCCGTGCTGACGGCATCCCGGTTCGTCGCCGATCCCTTCGGACCGCCGGGCGGCCGGATGTATCGCACGGGCGACCTGGCGCGCTGGACGGACAAGGGCGAGGTCGAGTACCTCGGCCGCACCGACCACCAGGTGAAGCTGCGCGGGCAGCGCATCGAGCCGGGCGAGATCGAGGCCGCGCTGCTGGGGCAGCCCGGCGTGGACGGCGCGTGCGCCGTGGTGCGGGAGGACCGGCTCGTCGGGTACGTGACCGGTGGCGCCGATCCCGCGGCCGTACGGGCCGGGCTGGCGCTGATGCTGCCGGAACACATGGTCCCCGCGGCGGTCGTCGGCCTCGACGCGTTCCCGTTGAGTCCCCACGGCAAGCTGGACCGCCGCGCACTGCCCGACCCTGTTTTCACCGGCGGTGAGGGCGCCCGACGTCCGTCCGGCCCGCTCGAGGAGGCGCTGACACGACTGTTCGCGGAGGTGCTCGAGGTCGGACGGACCGGTCCCGACGACGCGTTCTTCGACCTGGGCGGCACGTCGCTGACCGCGGTACGGCTGGTGGCGCGGGTGCGGGAGGAGTTCGGCACCGAGCTGACCATCGGCTCGCTGTTCGAGGCACCGACCCCCGCCGCTCTCGCCACCCGTGTCGACGCCGCGGGGCCGCCACGCGGTGCCGGCCGCGGAGGGAGCGCGGCCGAGGACGCCCTCGACATCCTCCTTCCGCTGCGCACCGACGGCGAGCGGCCCCCACTGTTCGCCTTCCACCCCGGCGGTGGCATCTCCTGGTGCTATGCGGGCCTGTCCGCCCGCCTCGGTCCGGACCAGCCCCTGTACGGCATCCAGGCGCGCGGCCTGGTCCGCGACGAGCCGCTGCCGCGCACTCTGCGGGAGCAGGCAGCCGACTACGTCGAGCGCATCCGCACGGTGCGGGCACATGGTCCGTACCGGCTGCTCGGCTGGTCCCTGGGCGGCATCCTCGCCCACACCGCGGCCTGCATGCTCCAGGAGACCGGGGAGGAGGTCGAACTCCTCGCACTGTTCGACGCGTTCCCGGCCGAGCAGTGGAGGGAGCGGCCCGCACCCGAGGAGGGCGACGCGCTCACCGCGGTGCTGCGCATGGGCGGCTTCGACCGCACCGACGAGCGCACCCGCGTCGACGTGATGGCCACGCTGCGCCGGGCGGGCAGCCCGCTCGCCGGGCTCGCCGACCGGACACTGTCGAAGATCATCGAAATCGTGCCCAACCACGCGCGCATGGTGCGTGAGCACCAGCACCGCTGCTACGAGGGCGACCTGCTCTTCTTCACGGCAGCCGCGCCGCGGGCAGAGGACTGGCTCACATCGAAGGCATGGCACCCGCACGTCAGCGGCCCGATCGTCAACCACGACCTGGACTGCACGCATGCGCAGCTGCTGCAGGACCGCCACCTCGACGACATCGCCGCCATCCTGGCGGCGCGCCTGACGGAGCTCGACGCATGAGCCGTGAAGCCGGTCCGTTCGATCCGGGCCCCGACGACAAGGACACCCACCTCGTGCTGGAGAACGCCCACGGGCAGCTGTCCCTGTGGCCCGCCTGGCGCGCCGTACCGCCGGGTTGGAGCGCCCGCTTCGGGCCCGCCCCACACGACGCGTGCGCGCGCGAGGTGGATGCGGCCCGGGGATGACTCTCGGCGCCGGACGTGGGCAGGCGATGACCGCCGCGGCGGTCTGTTGTCGGGCTCAGGTCAGGTACATCAGTGCCACGGGGTGCGAGGAGCAGGTGACGGGACCGGCAGGACGCCCTCGACGTCGACGGGACCATTCCAGATGCAGGGAGCAGTTGAACACGGCACGCTGCGCCGCGGCCCCCGAGGACCACGCGGGCGCGGGGAGCAGGGGCCCGCTCGACGATCTGGCGAACACTGAACGATGATCATCCTCGCGCGTGCGGGGAGCAGGGGTGGATGTGGGTGTCAGTGGAAGCCGAGCATGCCGGGTGAAGCGATGTCCACGGTAACCACACCGGGTGGACAGGCGTCCTCGCAGCCGGTCAGGAGGATCGACATACCGGTCTCCGGCCTCGGCAGTGCGCAGTACAGAGCGTGGCAGGTGTCGGGGCCGTCGAAGCCGTCGCGGATCATGGTGCCGACGCTGACCACGGCGACCATGTCCGCTCCCCCCACTGAAGGACTCCGCCGGGAAACCGCTCCGAATCGCCGACCAGGCACCTACGGGCGTCCTGAAGACCAGCCGGCGCGCCAGCCTGCCGAACGAACCGGTCAAGGCCGGCGCCGCCCCTGGTGACGCCATTGCCTGCTCCGGTATCGACCGCGAGCCTCGTCGCAGCAGCCCGTCGACTCAAACGACGAATAGGTTGAGAAACATCACACGCCAAGAAAGTGCGCAATTAGGACATAGGCGCCCTTCTTTCCGCCTGCCCTCGTTCCGCCGTTGCTAGGGTCACCGTATTCGGGGATCGGGCGCTCATCAGCTACTGCCGGCCAAGAAGTCCAGGGCTGGAGCGCCACCTCCGGGCCACACCGCACTGCCGCGCCACTCTTCACGAAGCGTCCGGCTCCGGAGTCGTGACAGCGCCCAACCGCCGACACCCGCACGACCTCGGACTCACAACCCATCGCGAGCGGAACACGGCGCGACCGCACGAACACAGCAGGACGGAATCCTCATGCTCGGAATGCCCATACCGCACCGCGCGCTGCGATGCCTGGCCGCGGTCCTGACCGCCGGGACGGCACTCGCAGGGATCTCGACGACCGCCGCGGCCCAGACCGGCAGCGCCAGCGCACCGGCCGGCGGCTCGCAGGTCACCTGCACTTCGCGTCAGCCGGGGCTGGCAAGCCGGCTCGCGCAGGACATCGCCGCCGCACTCCGCGGACGCCAGGGCACCCCCGCGCTCGCTCTTTACGACCGACCCACGGTGACCTCGTGCACATTCCGGCCGGACACGAGGTTCGACTCAGCGAGTGTGGTCAAGGTCACGGTGCTCGCAGCTCTCCTGCGCAAATCCATGGAAGAGCACCGCAGCCTCACGCCGCGCGAGGCCGACCTGTCCACCGCCATGATCACCAAATCGGACAACGACGCGACGTCCGCTCTGTGGCGACAGATCGGCCACAAAGGCACCCAGCGCTTCCTGACTCTGGCGGGCATGCAGGACACCGTGCTGGGGCCGAAGGGCTATTGGGGCCGTACCCAGATCACCGCCGGCGACCAGCTCAAGCTGCTGCGCGTGCTCACCTCGGACAACTCCGTCCTCGACAGGAACGCACGCGCGTACGCCCTCGGCCTGATGAACCGAGTGGTCCCCGCCCAGCGCTGGGGAGTGCCGGCCGGGGCATCCGGCACCGTGACGACCCACCTGAAGAACGGGTGGCTGCCGCGTGCGACCAACGGCTGGCGGGTCCACAGCATCGGCGTGTTCACCGGCGGGGGGCACGACTACGGGATCGTCGTACTCTCCGACGGCAACCGCTCGATAGACGACGGCATCGTCACCATCGAACGCGTTGCCCGCGTCATCAACCGCGAACTACCCCCGCAGACGGCGTCCTAGCCCGGATCCACCGGTCGGTGATGTGGTGGTGGGCTGCGGGCTCGCGGCTGTGGCGGGATGGATCGGTGCCGTTGGGAGATGTACTGCCGCAGCAGACCGCTCTTCTCGTTCGATCCGCGCCGCCAGGGACTGAAGGGTTGGCCATGGGCACAGGCATCAGCCCAGTACGAACTCGCCCGCGTGGACGGCACGCAGCGCGCGCTCGACAGTCTCGTGGTTTTCGCCGACCGGAGCCACGTAGCCGATGACGTCGCGAGCGGCATCCTCCCCGAGCATTCGGGTGATCACCCATGCGGCGAGATACTGTGACGCGAGGCAGCCGCCCGCCGTAGCGATGTTCCCCTCGGCGTGGAACGGGGCGTCGAGCACGGTGACGTCGCAGGCTTCGACGAAGGGCCGGCTCTTCATGTCCGTGCAAGCGGGCATGCCATCCAGCAACCCGAGCCGGGCGAGCACCAGTGCGCCGGAGCACTGTGAACCGATCAGCTGTCGTGAAGGGTCGAGCGGCAACATGGCGAGCAGCCGGTCGTCGGCGACCACGTCACGTGTCTTCACCCCGCTACCGATCAGTACGACGTCGGCTTCGGTCACGAACTCCATCGGGCGCTGTCCGGTCACCTCGACGCCGTTCATCGATGTGACCACCGGCGTCGGCGTCGTGATGAAGGCCTCCAGGCCGTCCTTCCGGCACCGGTTGATCAGCGCGGAGGCGATGAAGCTGTCGAGCTCGTTGAACCCGTCGAAGGTGACCACGGCTACCTGCATCACAACTCCCTACGTACGGCATCAGATGTCCAGTCCAAGGCGCGCCGTACCCGGGTCGCGCGCCAATTGGCGACGGTCGGTGGCATGGATGCCACCCACCTTGCGTTTCGAGTTCCGAGCCCGAGCACCGCACTCGCCGGCACGCGCGCTTGCTGACGTCTCGAGGATCGCCAAGCCGAACTCGCCGAAAGCACCATAGCGCTCGTCCTCGTCAGAGCCGAGCGCCCAGGAGTGCCTTCGTTTGAGGCCATTCCTGGGCGAGAATGGAGAAGTACACACTGTCCCGCCATGTGCCGTCCGGGCGTCGGCGATGGCGGCGCAGCACGCCTTCGCGGCGCGCTCCGAGGCGGGCAATGGCAGCCTGCGAGCGGTGGTTGAGGTGATCGGTCTTCAACTGCACACGCCCCATGCCCAGTTCTTCGAAAGCGTGGGTCAGCAGGAGCAGCTTCGACTCGGTATTGGCTGCGGTGCGCCAGTACGCACGCCCGTACCAGGTCCAGCCGATCTCCAGTCGTTCGTCGACCACATCGATGTCGAGGTATGTGGTCCAGCCGATGGCCTGGCCACTCGCACGGTGGATGACCGCGAACGGAACGTACTCCCCCCGCTCAGCAGCCGCCAGCAGGGCGCCGAGTCTGGCCCCCAGTTCGTCCTGCGTCTCCGGTGTCGGCCCTCCCTGCCATCGCCAGACCTCCTCGTCACGGCCGCCCACGGCGAAGAGGTCGCCGAGATGGCTCATGGCCAGGGGTTCCAGACGCACGTGGCGGCCGGTCAGCGTTGTGGGCAGCGGTGTCTTTGCAGCCATGGGACGAAAAATACTCCATGCATTGCACTAGATTCAATCCCAATTGCAATAGTACAAAGTCTTGAGAGCGGCTACCCCTGCGCCCCGGCCGAAGCGCACCGACGCGCACCAAGCCCCGCCGACAGCAGCCGCCGACCACACCGCCACCGCAATGGATGGTGGACGGCACCTTGGTCCCGGTCCGTGACCACACGGTCGGAGCTTCCTCGCGCTGCGAAGGAGTCACAGTGCTCGGCGACGGGGCCGACATCGACACCGGCCTCGTCGTCCCGCACCGCAAACACCCCGACCGGCCGCTCCTGGCCGGTGAGGAAGAAGACGACGCCGAACACCGCAGAATCCGTGCCCGCGTCGAGCACGATCGGCCGCGAGTCCAGGCCCGCGCCCCACCCGTACGGAGGCCGTCAGACGGTTCCTGCGGGTTCGATGTTCTGGTTGTGGTGGAAGAAGTTGTCCGGATCGTAGACGCGCTTGACCTGCGCGAGCCGGTCGTAGTGGGTGCGGTAGGTGGCACGGACCCGGTCCTGGCCCTCGTCCTCGCCCATGAAGTTCACGTACGCGCCGCCCATGGAGTGCGGGTGCATCTCCCGCCAGTAGTCGACGCACCATTGCTTGATGATCTCGGCGTTGGCGGGATCGGGGTCGACCCCGGCGAAGACGCCGGACCAGACGGCGTCCCGATAGCTCCATGCGGTGTCGTCACGGCCCACCCGGTGGACGGCCCCGTCGATCGGGTAGAGGTGCATCAGCGAGAACGGGGTGGGGATGCCCTCGCCGTACTTGAGGTGCACGTCCAGGGCGGCGTCCGGGATGCGGTCGAAGAAGTCGCCGCGCCAGTACCACTGGTACCCCGGGGGGAGGAGCTCGTCGAACATGCTCTGCAACGCGGGATAGGGCATGGGCGTCGTGAAGTGGAACGCGGGCGGCCCGGGCTCGTTCACCGCTGCGAGGCCCGCCTCGAACTGGTCCAGGTCCCCGGTGTAGCACCACACGATGCCGCACGACTTCTTCCCGTGGAGCTCCGTGGGGAATGGCGGGCCGGGCGGGATGACAAAGATCGTGAAGAAGCCGTACACGTCCTCGGGCGCCCCGGGGAGGAAGTCGCGGTACCACGTCAGCACCTCACGGGTGCGGTCGACCGGCCACACGGTGACGCCGACCCCGACAGTGCCCACCGGGTGCAGCCGGTAGGTGAACGATGTCACTATGCCGAAGTTCCCACCGCCACCGCGGAGCGCCCAGAACAGGTCAGGGCGCTCTTCGTCGCTGGTCGTGACGAAGGTGCCGTCCGCCAGCACGACATCCGCGCCCAGCAGGTTGTCCGCCGTCAGGCCGTACCTACGCGTCAGATAGCCGTGGCCGCCACCGATGGTCAGCCCACCGACCCCCGTCATCGAGATGATGCCGGCGGGCGTCGCCAGGCCGAAAACGTGGGCGGCGTGGTCCAGGTCGCCGAGCTGGCTGCCCCCTCCGACCTGGGCGGTCCGCGTGCCGGGGTCGACCCGCACCCAGCGCATCAGGGACAGGTCGAGGGTGAGGGCGTCATCCACCAGGCACAGGCCGGGGCCGCTGTGTCCGCCACCGCGGACGGCCAGCTCGAGGCCGTGCTCGCGGGCGAACGTGACCGTCCGCATGACGTCCGCCGTGTCCACGCACCGCGCGAACGCGGAGGGCCGTCTGTCGATCATCCCGTTGTAGATCGCACGGGTTTCGTCGTACGCGTCGTCCTGCGGGTCGATCACCGGTCCGCGCAGTGCGTCGCGCAGTGCACCCAGACTCGCGCCGTCCATGAGAGCTCCTTGACGGGGCACGCCGGCTACCGCCCCCCGGCCTCCGGTCCCACCGGCCGCCCTGTTGACTGATGCGGCGCACCCGCCGGGCCCGCCAGGGGCGTCCCAAGCCCATCGGCGACCCCCACGACGCCGCGGGGCCGACAACTCCAGCCTGGCATCGGCCTTCTGCCCACGCAACGCAGCTGCGGCGGGCCGCGTGCTGGAAGAGGCCTTCCGGCGCCATGAGCTCCTGCACTCGGACCACGAGGAGAACGGCAGGCGCTCGAACGGGGTGACACCGCACCGGCATTCCCTGGCGCCGCCTTTCGCATGACTGTCCACCCAGGCCCACGGGGTACGCCTACCTCGTCCGCCGGCAGGAGGAGGGCGCCTTCGACCGGCTCAGCCTCCTGAGGCGACGGGTGCGGCAGCGTGAGGGCCGCGAGGCCGAGCCGAGCGCCGACCTCATGGTCCGGGGCCTTCATCACGCCCGCCGACTGCGACAGGGCCGTCACTGTGGGGGACGGGGCAGACCGGTGACTGCTACGCCCCAGACGGGGTGCAGCAGGCAGGCGGGGTCAGGCCAGGGACCACTTCCCCGAGCGGGCGACCTCGCCGGTGGCCAGGCCCACGACCAGATGATCTCCCTCGCCCGGAGGATCCGCGCGGGAGTGGTCGGCCGACGCCCGCCAACCGCTGATGCTCGGCCTCCCACACGTCGTCGGACCGGTCCCCGTCCAGCCACTCGTACTGGAGTACTGGGACTGGACACTGGCGCAAGGGAAGGCGGGTCGCTTGTGTGACAGCCGGGACAGGGCGCTGTGCAGACTTTCGCGCACCGGTGGCAGCGCGGCGTTGTCCCACGTCTGTGATCCCGCTGCTGGACCGGTCGGCTGGAGCGCCTGCCACGCCCCAGCCGACCGGAGCACGGTGCCAGTCTTGACGGCATTGTCGAGAGACTGGAACTGGGTGCGACAGGTAGACCAGGCAGCAGCCCCTGGTGTGACAGGCGGTCGGTGGGCATGGGCCGCAGGCCGTATCCGGCGCTTTCGCCCCGACTTGGACTACGGCAGCGCCGGGGCATCCCACCTTCGTTCGCCCAGGGCCTTCCGGCCGAGACTGGCATGGGGCCGGGCTCGCCGACCCGTGCGGACATCGTCTCGGATTCGGTGGGACGCCAAAATCCCACCCGCCGCGCCAGGGCCACGGCAACGAGCCTCGTCCCTATCGGGACTCTTCCGCCTTGTGAAGCGAGGGGAGGGCGTCGCGGCCGGCCTTCGGTCCAGTAGGTGCGCACGGACGCGGATCATTCCTGGTGTGCGGGGCGGCACCGCCTCGCACACCAGACGGCCGCTTCAGGCCTGGCGCGCGCAGCGCGAGTACCCGGGCTTCCGATGCTGCGGCGGCGGTGTGCGCAGTGCCGGCACCCGCGAGCTCATATTGCGCACCGTCCGGCGTGTGACGTCGTGGTTGCGCCTCACCGCTTGATCGACGGCCGCAGGGCGAGCGTGGCGACTTTGCCCGATCCGTGGCCTTGTTCGCCCCCTGTCCGGGGCCGGCAGCCCTGGTGGACCGCAACCGCCGACAGGCTCAGACGAGTTCGAGTCCTCCGTCGATCGTGAGCACCTGACCGGTGACGTGCGTTCCCTGCGGGTCGGCGATGCGCAGGATCCAGTCCGCGACGTCCTTGGGGTCGCCGAGTCGGCCCGTGGGAATGCGCTCGCGTTCATAGGTGAGCATCTCGTTGATGGTGTCCTCGGGAAGGCCTGCCGCGGCCAGGACGTTCGTCGTGGTGGGGCCGGGGGCGATTGCGTTCACTCGCACCCCTTCCGAGGCGAGTTCGAGTGCCCAGCTCCGTGTCAGCTGTTCCATGGCGCTCTTGGTGGCGGCGTAGTGCGCACCTCCGGCCAGAGGGCGGTGGCCGTACGTGCTCGACACGTTGACGATGGAACCCGAGGTGTCCCGCAGGTGCGGCAGGGCCGCATGCGCGAGCAAGCTCGGCGCCGTCACGTTGAGGTCGTACAGACTGGTGATCACTGAGCGGTCCGTCTCCGCCAGGGGCATCACGGCAGTGGCGCCGGCATTGTTCACGAGCAGGTTCGAGCCGACCCCACCGCTCCACGGCCGTGGCGACGACCGTTTGGGCAGCGCCCTCTTCGCAGATGTCGAGCGGCAGGATCGCGATGTTGGGGTGCGCGCGAGCCGTCCCCTCCAGGGCTTCTTTCCGGCGCCCCACGCCGAGGACGCGTGCCCCCGACTCTGCCAGGGCGACCGCCGTCGGATCCGAACCACCCGAAGTCGGCATCCCCGAAAGCGGTGTTGGCGCTGCCGAGGGAGGGAGGTGAAGCTGCCCGCATGCTTCAGTGGAACCGGCTGACGCCGGAAGTCCGTCTCCCCGCCGTAGGTCGGGGCGGCGTGGAGACGGACAGCATGTGTCCGGTCGGACCGGATACCTCTGTTTAGCCGAACTGTCCGACCTGGTAGCTACCGGCGGGCTGCTGGTTGATGACGTTGATGCGGTTGTAGGCGTTGATGACGGCGATGAGCGCGATGAGGGCGACGAGCTGGTCCTCGTCGTAGTGCTTGGCAGCGTTCGCCCAGGCCTCGTCGGTGACGCCACCGGCCGCATCGGCGATGCGGGTGCCCTGCTCCGTCAGCTCCAGCGCGGCCCGCTCGCCCTCGGTGAAGACCGTGGCCTCCCGCCAGGCGGCGATGAGGTTGAGCCGCAGCGAGGTCTCACCGGCGGCGGCGGCGTCCTTGGTGTGCATATCGGTGCAGAACCCGCAGCCGTTGATCTGGCTGGCACGGATCTTCACCAGCTCCTGAGTGGCAACCGACAGCCCCGACTCCGACGCCGCCTTGCTGGCCATGTACAAGTGCTTCAGCACCTTGCCCGCGAGGGCATTGCCGAAGTAGTTGAGACGCGCATCCATGGTGATCTCCTTACCGAGTTGCAGATACACACCACTGACTGGACAGCACCACAAAATGTGACAGGAGGCGCAGTGTGATGTGCGCCTCCTTCGCAAAGCCACCTGCATCCCAGTCGCGTGGTTCGTTGCAGACCCGGTGAGAGCGGCCTGTTCGGGGCGAGTCACGGGTCCCGTTGCAGCGGGGCGCCCACAAGGTGGCAGCCGCGCCCTCCTCGACGAACGCGCACTCCGTCGTGAGCTGAACCGGCCGAGGCGCGCGACCGACTCTGTCAGCGCGCGGGCGGCGAAAGGGAACCATGGGCCGGCGTCCCGCCTACACGGGCGCCGTGCGATCCGACCTCAGTCAGTCAACGGGCCTTGCCGTGTCATCACCGCAACGCGCCCCCGCCCACAGCACAGTCACAGACTGTTACGCTTCAAGCGCGGAAGTTCGTCTGATGCCGAACAGGCGGTGATCTGGCCCCATGCCGGACCACTCGTCATCACCTGCCCAGAGTGACATCACCTTGCCGCGCGTGCTGGGAGCGCTCAGCGACCCGACGCGTCTCGGTATCGTCCGAGTGCTGTCCGATGGCGCCGAACGCGGATGGGGTCAGTTGTGCGCCCCCATCGCCAAGTCCACCCTCAGCCATCACCTCAAGGTGCTGCGCGAGGCGGGCCTTACGCAGACCCGTCAGGCAAGCACTCGCTGCTTCGTGACTCTGCGCCGCACAAGCCTCGAAGCCCGCTTCCCCGGACTGCTGCCGGCTCTGCTGTCTGCGGCCGTTGCGGATCACGTCGGCGAACACGTAACCGAAAGTGATGATGAGGAGCGACCGGATTGACCCCGTAGGGGGGCAGAAACGATCTGGACGCCGATCACGTCCCCTCTCAGGGCGAGTTCGTCACAACCCTTGGACGCCTCACCCAGGGGCGCTTCCCGTCCGCCAACCGTCCGGCTGCCGGCGCACCTGCCGCTGTCGCAGAGGAGCGCGGGCATGGGCCGCGCGCGGACGCCGCGCGAAGCACCGCCCGACTTTTGCGGCCGCTCGGGATCCTTCCCTGGCTGATCAGTACACTCCGTCGTACACAGACCGCACGACCTACCGCAGCATGGGGCTACTGCCCAAGTCCGCCTGATAGCGGCAAGAGTTCGGGCGGCGAGGGCCTGGCGGTGCTTCATGCCGGTCGGGTTTGCCCGGCGCCTACGAGGTCGTCGGAGTCGTTCTGTGCGGCGGGTGCTACCGGTCGCAGTTCTTCGGCAGTCCACAGCTGCAGTAGTCCCTGGTGCAGCCAGGAGGCCGCGGTGGTGATGGGCGCGTCCGCGATGTCGGCGATCTCTTTTTCCGTGAAGCCTTCGACGGCTGCGAGGTAGACGGCGATCCGGTGTTGTTTCGGCAGTGTCCGGAGGGCGGCTCTGGCGTCCGGCGCGGGGAGTTGGCTGAAGGCCTGCAGTTCGGCCAGGCGGATGCCCGCCGGAAGCCGAGGCTCGTCACGCGTCTGCGTCCGGCCCTCGCCGTCGTTCGTGGTGTTGTCGTTCGGCTGGTCGTGCTGTCCGCGGTGGGGGCCGATGAATGCCGTGGTGAGGATGTGGTGGAGCCAGGTCTTGTGGTTGGTGCCCGGCAGGAGTCGGGGGAATGAGGCGTACGCCTGTGTGAACGTCTCCAGGATCAGATTCTCCGCGTCGGCCGGGCTGCCTGTCACGCCCAGGGCGGCCCGGTACATCGGGTCGAGGAGGGACAGCACGTCGCGCTCGAACGCGTGGTGCTCGAGCGGGTCCTGCTCGAGCGGGTCCTGCTCGAACGCGTGGTGCTCGAGGTGTGCGTCGTGTTCGGTCCGGCGGTGGTTGCCCTGTCGGCGCGTGTCGGGAGAACCTCCCTCATCGCCGGTGACCAGGTGCGTCAGCGCAACGCTGTGGTTGTCGGGCTGCGTGGTTGGCTGGGGCAGGGGAGCGCGAGCAGTTCTACGGTGAAGGCCGCGCCCTGGGATCGTTTCGCTCTCACGTAGGCGATCGCTGTCGGCGTGTCGGCCCCGGTGCCGGCCGGTGCCCGAGCCGAGCATGGAAGTCCAGTTCGAGAGGGCGGACTGAAGGTTCGTCATCGAAAGAGGCATGTGCATTTCCTCCCGGGAGAGCTGTGTCGTTGATCGTGCGCTGAGGGCCGATGGTGCAGCCTGCCGCCGGCTTCGTGAGCCGCGGGGAGCCCCTGGCCGAGGTCTTGTGCGATGGGCCCGTCGTGGAGTGCGCCATCCCAGGCCATAGTGGCCATGCCGCCGCGTACGGCAGCCTCCGTACCGTTGCGGTCGGTCTCGACTCGCGGCACCGGCTGGTGCCTTGTCGCGCCCCTCCCACGGAGCGGATGGGCGCCGGTCGGAACCGACCCGTGTGAGCAGGAAGCGGCAGGTCGGTCGGTGGGACGCGGGGCACGCACGTGGGCCGGCCGGTGCCGGCTCCTCCTCGTCGACCAGCTTGAGCATCGGCTTGCCCGGCGCACACATCATGGTCACGACGAACCGGGACCGGTCCGCGCATCCGTACGCGCATTGCCGTCCCGGTAGTGGATCAGATCACCACCTGGCTCCCAGAACGTCTCTCCAGCCTCGATCACACGTCCCGGCTCGCCCTCGAGCTCGAAACGAACCGCCCACTGAAGCCTTGTCCGACACCGTGCTGCACCTCCCCAGGTCCGCCGTGTCATGGGGCCGGCACACCGTCCGGCGGAAGCCGCGTTCGGGCATCCAGGTCCCACAGCCGCTTCGTGGTGATGACCGAGTGCGCTGTGGATCTGTGACAGGTGTGGCGGGCTGCCTCAGCCCCTCGTGAAGACTCGCTCGGCACGCGCGGCTGGTCGGCGCCGCTCAGTGCGACAGCCGGCCAGCGCTCCCGACCTGCATCGAGGCACATCAGCTGCCCCGTCGAGCCGTGTCACAAAAATGGCTCGACCGCTGTCGTAGGTAGCGAGTGGCTGACTTCGCCGTCACGAAGACACCAACGGGGTCGCTGACCCCCTGAACGGGAGGGCCCGGATGAGAGTCGTCGTCGTAGGTGCCACCGGGCTGATCGGTGCCAGGACCGTTGCCGGGCTCCGGGACCACGGTGTGGAGGTTGTGCCTGTATCACGCGGTGAGGGCGTTGATGTCATCACCGGGGATGGTCTCGCCGAGGTCCCGCGTGGCGCCGAGGTGGTGGTGGACGTCACCGGTGCGCCCTCACCTGCGGAAGAGACCGGTCTGCAGTTCTTCGCCACCGCTACGACCAATCTTCTGGGGGCCGCGGCCTCCAGAAGGTGACGAGTGTTACGTGATCCTCTCCGTCGTGGGGACCGAGCACCGCGAAGCTGCCGGCTGTCGAGGGCGACGTACGAGACGTCGTCACCGACGCACACGCCAGGTTCTTCGGCGCGGCGACAGGGGAGCGAACGCTTCTCCCTGAGACACCCGCCCTCGTGGGTCACAGCACCTTCGCCCAGTGGCTCGCCCGCCGGTGACTCCGCGAAATCGCCACGCATATCTCTTGTCTACCGACACCGGAAGCAAGTCCGTGTCTGCTGTCGTCATCCTCCCCTCCCCCACGCCTTGACTGGAAGGCCTCCATGAGTAATCCGGCCCGGCCCGCAGAGTTCTCTGCGACAAGTGAGCTCGACCAGGTACCCGACCGTGACGCCGAAGAGACTGCAGAATGGCAGGCGTCACTCGACGCTGTCATGAAGAACGCAGGGCCAGATCGCGCGGTTTACCTGTTGCGACGTGTGCACGAGCACGCGGCCAGGTCTGGAATAGCCCTGCCCCGACTTCTTTCCTCGGACTACATCAATACAATCCCGACGTCATCCCAGCCGGTCTTTCCCGGCGACATCGCCATGGAATCCCGGATCACCGCTCTGAACAGGTGGAATGCGGCAGCGATGGTGACCCGCGGCTCTCACCTGGGCCTCGGCGGCCACATCGCCACCTACGCATCGGCGGCATGGCTCTACGAGATCGGGTTCAATCACTTCTTCAAAGGCAAGGACGAGGACGGTTCCGGCGATCAGCTGTTCCTGCAGGGGCATGCATCGCCGGGCATCTACGCCCGCGTGTTCCTGGAAGGGCGCCTCAGCGAGGACCGGTTGAGCCGTTTCCGGCATGAGGCCGACGGCAACGGACTGCCGTCCTACCCCCACCCCAGGCGTCTACCGTGGCTGTGGGAGTTCCCGACCGTTTCCATGGGACTCGGCCCTCTCGCCGCCGTCTACCAGGCCAGATTCAACCGCTACCTGCACGACCGGGGCATCAAGGACACATCCGGGTCACGTGTATGGGCGTTCCTCGGGGACGGGGAAACCGACGAGCCCGAGTCGACGGCTGCGCTGACGCTCGCCGCCCGTGAGGGTCTCGACAACCTCACTTTCGTCATCAACTGCAACCTCCAACGCCTGGACGGTCCCGTACGGTCGAATTCCAAGATCGTTCAGGAACTCGAGGCCCGCTTCCGCGGAGCGGGCTGGAACGTGGTGAAGTCTCTCTGGGGCGAGGCCTGGGACTCCGTGCTACAGCAGGACACCAGCGGCGCCCTCGTCCGCCGCCTCAATGAGGTGCCCGACGCCCAGCTGCAGACGTACGCAGCGCGGGATGCCGCCTACATACGCACGCACTTCTTCACCGGCGATGCGCTCTCCGGCGTCGCCGCAGGGCTGAGCGACTCCCAGCTCACCGATCTGTTCGAAAACTCGCGCGGCGGACACGAACCTCTCAAGGTCTACGCCGCCTACCGGGCTGCGGTCGAACACCGGGGGGAGCCGACCGTCATCCTCGCCCAGACGGTAAAGGGACACACGCTGGGGTCGGATTTCGAGTCGCGCAACGCCAACCATCAGATGAAGAAGCTGACGATGGAGCAGTTCCGTCAGATGCGCGACGTGCTGGAGCTTCCCATCCCCGACAGCGCGCTGAGCGGGGACGTGGTGCCGTTCTGGCACCCCGGTGAGGATTCGCCGGAGGTGCAGTACCTGCGGGAGCGCCGCACTGCTCTGGGAGGCCCCGTCCCGGTGCGCAAGGTTGTTGCCAAGCCTCTGGCTCAGCCGCCGTCCCGCCCCTTCGAAGCCCTGAAGAAGGGCTTCGGCAAACAAGAGGTGGCCACCACCATGGCGCTCGTCCGCCTGGTCAAGGACCTGATGCGCGGCGACGAGACAGGGCAGCGCTGGGTGCCGATCATCCCCGACGAGGCCCGTACGTTCGGTATGGAGTCCCTCTTCCCGACGGCCGGAATCTACTCGCCGGACGGCCAGACCTATGAACCGGTCGACGCGGATCAGCTCCTCTCCTACCGGGAAGCCAAGAACGGCCAGCTCATCGATGAAGGCATCACCGAGGCCGGCTCCATGGCCGAGTTCACCGCTGCGGCGACCTCGTACGCCACGCACGGCGAACCCATGATCCCGTTCTACATCTTCTACGCCATGTTCGGGTTCCAGCGAACCGGTGACCAGTTCTGGGCGCTGGCCGACCAGTTGGGACGCGGGTTCGTCATCGGGGCGACGGCCGGCCGCACGACGATGACCGGCGAGGGCCTGCAGCACGCCGACGGGCATTCTCACCTGCTGTCGTCCACCAATCCGGCGGCGGTCAGCTACGACCCGGCCTTCGCGTACGAGATCGCGCTGATCGTCAGGGAAGGGCTGAGACGGATGTACGGTGAGCAGCCCGAGGACGTCTTCTACTACCTGACGGTGTACAACGAGTCGAAGCAGCAGCCGCCGATGCCTGCTGTGCCGTCGATTGAAGAGGGAATCCTGCGGGGCATCTATCGCTTCAAGCCTGCCGAGTTCGACGATGCCGGGCCGCGGATCCAGTTGCTGGCTTCCGGCACGGCGATCCACTGGGCGTTGGAGGCCCAGGATCTCCTCGAGTCCCACTGGGGCGTCCACGCCGACGTGTGGTCGGTGACCTCCTGGACGGAGCTGCGCCGCGATGCGTTGAGCGCCGACCGGGCGCGGCTGCGCGGTGAGCAGCGCGAACCGTATGTGACCCGCGCGCTTTCGGGTGCGCCTGGTCCGGTCCTGGCTGTCAGCGACTGGATGCGGCAGGTGCCCGACCAGATCAGCCAGTGGGTCGAGCAGGACTACTCGTCCTTGGGCACGGACGGCTTCGGCCTGTCGGACACCCGGGATGCGGTACGCCGCTTTTTCCGCGTGGACGCCGAATCGATCGTGGTGGCAGCCCTGGACCAACTGGTCCAGGCCGGAGCAGTCGACCCGGAGACGGTCACGCAGGCCCGCGATCGCTACGGCTGGCAAGGGTGACCCGAACCTGCAGCGTGCTGGAACTGAACCTGCGAACTGCAGGCCGTGGAAAAGAGCAAGGGGTGCCGCGGGCAGCAACCGAAATCATGGCGGCTTCCGTAACCCTGCCGGCCCTCGGAGAGAGTGTCACTGAGGGCACCGTCACCCGCTGGCTGAAGCAGGTCGGCGAGACGGTCGAGGCCGACGAACCCCTGCTCGAAGTCTCCACCGACAAGGTCGACACCGAGATCCCCTCCCCCGCCACGGGCGTACTGCTGGAAATCACCATCGCCGAGGATGAGACGGCCGAGGTCGGTGCCAAGCTCGCCGTCATCGGCGCGCCGGGGGATGCTCCGGCGGCACCTGGTCCTGTTGCCCCGTCCCGTGCATATGAGGCCCCTGCACCCGCACCGCAGGCCCCCGCGGCTCCTGCTCCCGTGACTGCGCCTCAGCCCGTTGAACCCTCGCCCGTGCCCGTGGCGGCCCCCGCCGCACCCGCGCCGGTGCGTGCGGCTCAGCCCGCAGCGCCCCCCGCTGCCCCTGCCCCCAGCGGCGCTGGTGCGGGAGACGTGTATGTGACCCCGCTGGTACGGAAACTTGCCGCAGGAAACGGCGTTGACCTTTCCTCGGTTCAGGGATCCGGCATCGGAGGGCGGATCAGGAAGCAGGATGTCGTCGCTGCGGGACGTGAAACCGCATCGGCTTCTCTGGTGGCGGAGACCCGCTTGCAGGCTCCGGTGGAGACGTCATCGCTGCGTGGCCAGACGGTCAGGATGACCCGCATCCGCAAGATCATCGGTGACAACCTGAAGAAGGCCCTGCACGAGCAGGCTCAGCTGACCACCGTCGTCGAGGTTGACGTCACCAAGCTCATGCAACTGCGCGCGGGCAAAGGAGGACTTCGCTGCCCGTGAAGGCGTCAAGCTGTCTCCCATGCCGTTCTTCGTCAAGGCGGCAGCCCAGGCCCTGAAGGCGCACCCCGTCATCAACGCCCGGATCAACGAGGGCGAAGTCACCATCACCTACTTCGACGAGGAGAACATCGGTATCGCGGTGGACACCGAGAAGGGGCTGATGACGCCGGTCATCAAGGGCGCGGGCGACCTGAACATCGCAGGCATCGCCGACCCTGCGGCATCGACTTGCGATCAAGTTGCCGTGGGCTGCGCCGGGCGACGTCGCAGCACGATGTGACAGGGCGGGGCGACGCCCCGTTTCTGGGCTGATCACAGCTTGAGCCAGAGGCGTATCGAGGCCACGGCGACGGTGCCGTGGAAGACGAATGCCCGCTTGTCGTGCCTTGTGGCCATGGCACGGGAGTTTTTCAGGAAGTTGATGGTCCGCTCGACCTCGTTGCGACGCTTGCATACAGCTCACGGTCGAAGCCGGCAAGGCGGCCGCCCTTGGTGCCACGCCGCTCGCGGTTCGACCGCTGGTCCTTCGGCTCCGGAATGACGTGCATGATGTGGCGTCGCCGCAGGCCGCAGCGGTTCCTGCGGGAGCCGTAGGCCTTGTCTCCGCCGAGCCGGTCCAGGCGTGTGCGTGGCCGCGGAGTGTCCTGGGCGGACCCTTGCGGGTGCCCGCGGCGTGATGGGCGCGGCAGGACACCGAAACATTCTGGATGTGGTCGGCCTCTCGCGCCGAGGTGATCGGTGGCCAGGAGCAGCACGGGTCCGCCCTGCTGCCCGGATGGGACGAGCCGGCCATCCTGGCGATGGCGCTCAGACAGTGGTATGAGCACCATTCATGCTTCGCGCCCCAGAGGTGAACTCAGCGGACTCCAACCCAGATGGAGGACGGTCACGTCATCTGCCAGCCCTCCGAAGGGAGCAGCCATGGACGCAGCGTCCGCAACCAAAGCATCGATGAATTCCTGGGACGGCAGGTGCGAGTACTGCCTTGCCAGTCGTAGAAGCCCCTCCTCGCCGAGCCGTGCGGTGGAGTCGGTCCTTCCCTCGAACAGCCCATCGGTGAAGAGAACCACACTGTTCCGGGGAGACAGTTCTATCTCGGTCTCCGCCCAGTCCATGCATCCTGGAAAGAGGCCCAGCGCAATTCCCGCCTGCGGCTCCAGCCATCGTATTTCCCTCGACCTTCGCAGGAGGAGGCCGGGATGCCCCGCACTAACCGCTCTTACAGACATTCCTTGAGGGGGGAACACCAGTGAAACGACCGTGGCGTACGTGTCGTCGTCCGGTCTTGCGTCGATCAGGATCCTTTCGAGAATGCGGAGCTGCTCGAGTTGAGTCTTGCCGCAGAGAACGGCTGTCCGCCAAGCCACACGCAGGTGAACCGCCAGAGCGGTCTCAGCCGCTCCATGCCCGGATACATCCCCCAAGATGACGTGGACAGTCGAATCCTCAGCCTGCACGACATCATAGAAGTCACCGCTCAGAAGTGCGTGGGACCGCCCCGGCTCGTAACGTGAAGCTACCGTGAAGTCGTCTCCACGCAGCGCCGGCGCGGGAAACAGGCCACGCTCCAGTGAGGCATTCTCGCGAGCGATCAGCGCGTTGGCCTCTATCGTGGCCATGACCGTCTCCATATGTTTTCGCTGCAGGGCAAGCCAAATAGCGCGGCAAAATCCTTCTGGGTCGACTCTTTCTCGGTCCACGTAGCCCTGCACTATGCCATCAGGAAGCCCGACTTCTTCGATTGATGCTGCGCCAGTGACAACAATCACGGCTGCATGCGGCGCTCGATGGCGTATTCGGCCGACGACTTCGGCCGGCTCGAGCCCTGAAGGGGAGCGCCCCACAAGGACGCACACCTGCCCCCCGCGCAGTCCCAGAAGAGGTCCTGCTTCGCTGATCGTCCTGCGCCAGACCAGCGAGTTGATGAGCCGACTCGGCGACAGCATGTGCCGAACAGCGGAAGCCTCTCGCTCGTCCTCCGATATCAAAAGCAAGCTGAGGTCACGGCATAGAAAGATTCCGTCCATGTCCACGACCCCCTCGAAACCAAGTCCGTGCGGATTGTGGTCACGCGCACCTGACTGCGGGAATACGCTGGTCATATCAAGGCTTTCGTGCAGCGAATAGGCACAGTCCGTACATTTCAGTTACGACTCAAGCCTGGCCCTTGGAGGCTCCCGAAAAAGAGTCTGACTCACTTCGCTGTTGAGATTGCGGCGAAGACGCCCACTGCAGGACTTCGGACAGAGGGTGAAACTTACTGGGCGTTGGTTGCACTAGAAATGCAGGACCTTACCCGAAAAGGGCGACTCTTGCACAGGAACGCGCAGAACAACCGGTTCACGGGCGGAGCGGATAAGAAGTCCGAGCTAACCGTTGAGACTGTCTGCGGCTCGAAGGTGTTCAGCCTGATCCGTGCGCCCGGTAGTACACAGATCTGCTGTTCTTGACCACGACCGCCCTCCGTCAAATCCGAAGCTGGAACTTGCACGACACCATGATGAGCTGTCGGCTTCTGACGCAGGTCTCACCCGCACGGACAGGCATGCCGTTCCCGCGCCCCTGCAGCACTCGGTCGCGGGAGGCGCATCCACGCACGCCGGCACCCCGAGCGCGCTTCACCGCGCGAGCTCGGTGCCAATACCCCTCCCTCAATTCCTGTTCCGCCCTGCGTGGTTCGTACATGAGACAGGAGAGGCACCGGATGTGTGACACGAGGGAGGCATGCGGTGTCTGGGATGGCAGGATCTCTGCGGGTTCTCCGTACCGCCTCAAGCCGCGGTGGCTTGGCCGCCGTCCGCCCCCTCGTCGGATCACCGTGCGATCGGCAGGCCCAGTCCTGGCCGTCGGACGGGACCCGGAGGCCGGCCGGCGGCCCGGGAGCGAGTGGGCCACGAGCACCCAATGAGTGCCATTGTCTGCCTATCAGGTTGGGTGTCGGTGTGAGCCACCCACGGCCGCAAGCGCACGCTGCTGTAGCGGCTTGTAGCATGGTGGCGTCGGGGCCGGAAGGGACAACCATGCACGCTGGGGATGACATCGACTCCCTCGACCAGGCGACGAGGGATTTCCTCGCTGCGCGCCCGCAGCTCTTCGGTATCGCGTACCGCATGCTGGGCAGCGCTGTGGAGGCCGAGGACATCCTTCAGGAAGCGTGGCTGCGGTGGCAGAACGCCGACCGCACGAACATCCTCGAACCGACAGCCTTCCTGACCACCGTCACCGCACGTCTGGCAATCAACTTTGCCCAGTCCGCCAGGGTGCGGCGCGAGTCGTACACCGGCCCGTGGCTTCCCGAGCCGGTTGACACCAGTCAGGACCCGCAACTGGGGGCGGAACGGGCTGAGGCACTCGAACTGGCGGTTCTCGTCCTCCTCGAGAAGCTGAACCCGATGGAGCGAGCCGCCTATGTCCTGAGGGAAGCCTTTGACTACCCTTACAAGCAGGTTGCAGACATCCTGGAGACGAGTGAGGCCAATACCCGCCAGCTGGTGAGCCGTGCGCGCAAGCACCTGGCCGCCGAGCGCAGGGAGCACGTCAGCCCGGCCGATCACCGGCGCCTGCTGGAAGTGTTCCTCGCCGCAGCACAGACGGGCAATCTCACGGAGCTCGAGCATGTTCTCGCTGCCGACGTCGTCAGCTACTCCGACGGCGGAGGGGTGGTGCGCGCAACCAAGATACCGGTCATCGGACGTGCGCACGTCTCCAAGTATCTCGTCGCCTTCGCGCCGCGTTTCTGGCCCCAGTCGGACATTCGGTGGGTCGAGGCCAATGGCCGGCCGGCCGTTCTTGTCTCGTCCGGCGGGAACGCCGTGGCCTTGCTGTCCGTCGATGTGTCGGCGGAAGGGATCGACCGGGTCATGTGGGTGATGAATCCGGCCAAGCTGTCGCCATACGTGGCCTCACTGGGCGGCTGAGGACCTCTCGAGAACGGTCGGCAGAGCCTGCGGTCCCTGCACAGCACAGCATGCTTGGCGGCAGATCTCGCTGTTCTGCGGCACAGCTCCCCGCTCCCTCAGGTGCGCCCGGGCCTGGCGTCCGCCGCTCCGTTGTCGCTCGCAGCAAGAACACTTACCCTCCCCGATTCGTCGACGAGCGCGACAAGGCACTGTCATCTCCCGCTTGACCGACGTCACAAAGCCCTGGCCCAAGGTGAGGCCCCGTATGTGTCACAAAGGGGCCGGCTTGTCGGTCAACCATCTACCCGGAACCCGGTTTTTCAAGACTTGAAGGACAGACGACGTGACGATTGTCATGAGCGGCACAGTGAGCCCTGCCCGCGGATGGTTGTATCGCCTTGCCGTCCGAGGGAAAACGCCTGCACGAGCAGGCCTCGCCCCTTCCATCGCCTTGCCCGCTCCGTGCGTGATGTCGGGCCAGGGCGTGTACGGCAACAACGCCGGAGTCACGCTGTGAACGACCACATCCGGTTGCCCGACCTGTCCACCGACAAGGACTACGATGGGGCGTCCTTCTCCCCCATCTACACGACGACTGTGACCGTCAGCGGCGGCATAGCCGCGCACGCGCGGGCCTCGGGTAGAGCCCGGTCAGCCGACGGGGTCCTGGACATCAGCCTCGGCATGCCTGCCGAGCTCGGTGGGGACGGCCGGCAGACCAACCCCGAGCAGTTGTTCGCCGCCGGGCTCGGAGCCTGCTTCCTCGGAGCCCTGAGCCTGGTGGCGCGACAAGCGGCACTCGATCCCGCCGCGATCTCCGTAGACGCGACCGTAGCATTCGGGCGGGACCCGGAAGACGGCGGCTACGGGCTGCGCGTCGATCTGGCGGTCGAGTGGCCGGGGGTCGCTCCGGAGATCGCCGCTCCCCTTCTGGAGAAGGCCAACTCACTGTCCCCCTACGGGAGGATGGCCTCGCAAGGTACGCCGGCAACCATCACACTGGCTCCTTAGCCAAGGGCGTCCTCCCCATTCGGCTGGCC
>NZ_JBSFDW010000036.1:78215-93661 GCF_053594115.1 Streptomyces sp. NPDC001970
TCCCCCGGGTGGTGGTGGTGGGCCCCCGGCCCCGGGGGCCCCCCGCCCCGGGGGGGTGGGGCCCCCGCCCCCCCGCCGGCCGGCCCCCCCCGCCCCCCCCCCCACGGCACTCCCCCGGCACTCACCAGCCGCCCGCCTGGATTCGGGAACCGGTTCTTCGTCGCCCAGGAGGGATCGTGGTCGCAATATCACTGGTTTCAGCCCAGGCTGTCGTCACGCCCTCCTCCTTGATGCAGTGGACCGGAACGGCAGTGTGGCGCAGGATGGCAGAAATGCGCTCGTCACCAGGCAGGATGAGGCCGTAGATCTCCTTCCAGCCTCCCCTGATGGCATGGTGCCCAAGATGGCGGAGCAGTCGAGTACCGAGCCCATTGTTCTGCCACGCATCCTCGACGAGGAGTGCTGCCTCTGCGTTCTCGTTGTCCGGCATCAGATGCCCCACGGCGACGATACTGTCAGAAGTGTCCTGCACAGCCAGATGCACCGAACCTGGGCGAGCCAGCAGTGTGCACAGGTAAGAATGAGGATCGCCCATCGCCCTGTGGTACCGATTCCACAGTGTGTGGGTGGAGCACCTGCGGTGCATAGCCGCAGCGCGTTCGATGTTGCCTGGACCTATCCGGACAATCTTGAACTTATAGCGCATGGCCTCCTTCTTCCGCAGCCGTGCGCGGTGGGAGAAATCATCATTCGCGTGCGGTCTGACCGGTCATTTAAGCGTCGGGTTCTGAGATAAGACCGTGCAGCACAGCGCAGTGTGACAGCACGCTCGGGTCCTCCGGTCCGAAACCGCTGATGGTGTCCTCTTGAGTACACAACAGGAGGAAAGTCTGTCACACGAGCATGAGCACTTCTGTCTTCCTGGTAACTGGCGAGACACCGCAACGGGCGAAGCTCGCCGTCCCCTTGGTGGTCACCGGCCACGAGCGGTGGATTCCCCTCCTGCAGAGAGGCAGACTGATGTCCGTACGCACCGTGTCAGTTCGTGAGGGGCGGCGTCTTGCCCGCTCCATCGAGGTCGGGCCTCACATCTTGACAGCAGACGAACCTGAACCCATCAGCACGGATTCCGGACCCACACCTGGGGAGCTGCTCCTGGCCGCGCTCGGATCGTGCACCTCCATGGCGGTACGCGCCTACGCGGGCCGGCACGGGTGGCAGCTCCACCACGTCGATGTGGACCTGGACTTCGATGCGCGGGGACAGATCGTCAAGAACATCCGGCTCGCCGGCGACCTGGAGTCCGACCAGGTAGAGAGGCTGCTGGCGGTGGCCGGCCGCTGTCCGGTGCATCGTCTTCTCACGGGAGACGTTTCGGTGGTCACCGTGCCCACGATCACGACATCGTCCCGCCGGCCTCAGGGCCATGCACTGCCGAACTGACCTCACACCGGCTCCCGGTGGCCCTGCGAGGGGAGGGAAGGCCGAGCACGAGGGCGCCCCTGGTCAGGACGGGAACCACAGGTCGGCCTCGGCAGCTTCTTCCTTGCGTATGG
The DNA here is from genome assembly GCF_053594115.1 of Streptomyces sp. NPDC001970. Classification (NCBI taxonomy): domain Bacteria; kingdom Bacillati; phylum Actinomycetota; class Actinomycetes; order Kitasatosporales; family Streptomycetaceae; genus Streptomyces; species Streptomyces sp. NPDC001970. The sequence continues at coordinate 79,712 of NZ_JBSFDW010000036.1, forward strand.
TGAATACGGAGATGGCCTTCTTCTGTGAACTCTGCAGGGGCAGTTCGGCGATGAGACGGTGGTCGCCATCGGTGACCAACGGGTCTCCCTGCCACTCGGAAGGCTGCTCGAAGTACTCGGCATTGATGGACCTGTAGTGCGCCCATCGCTGTGGGAGGTCGTCCTCGTAGAAGATGGCCTCCACCGGGCAGACCGGCTCGCACGCGTGGCAGTCGACGCACTCGGACGGGTTGATGTAGAGCGTCCGCTCGCCCTCGTAGATGCAGTCCACCGGGCATTCCGTCACACAGGCCCTGTCCTTGATGTCGACGCAGGGCTGCGCAATGACATACGTCATCTTCTCCTCCTTCGTCGTCAGCGGAGACGATCACGGATGGCTGACCACTGCAGCCCGTCCGGCTAGCCGTATGACCGGGGAACCCATGATGTTGTGACAGTGGCCCATACCTGTACGTCGAGGGCCTGCACGTCCGTTCGGGGCGCCTCACACTGCCGCGAGCGTCTCAATGGCTGAACGGGAGGTTGTCACAGGGTGCGCAGTCACGTGGTCTGATTGGTGACTCTCATAACATGGCTCGCAGCATGCGACATCCGAGATGAGGAACAACGTGTCCCCTGTGAATACTTTCGTGATCGTCGGAGGCGGCCTGGCCGCGGGCAAGGCGGCGGAGACGCTTCGGGAGCACGGCCACAGCGGCCCGCTCGTCATCATCGGCGACGAGCAGGAGCGGCCCTACATCCGGCCGCCGCTTTCCAAGGGCTATCTGCTTGGCAAGGAGGAGCGCGACTCGATCTTCGTGCACCCCGAGGACTGGTACGCGGAGCATGACGTCGACCTGCTCCTGGGCACGAGCGTGAGGGCTGTCGATGTGCGCGCCAAGGAGGTGGAGCTGGACGACGGGCGTCGTGTGCCCTACGCCAAGCTGCTCCTGGCGACCGGTTCGTCTCCGCGCCGTCTGTCCATTCCCGGAGCGGATCTCGACAACGTTCTGTATCTGCGGCGCGTGGGAGACAGCGAACGGCTCAAAGCCGCCTTCACCAAGGGGGCGAAGATCGTCGTCATCGGCGGCGGCTGGATCGGCCTCGAGACCGCCGCGGCCGCCCGGATGGCCGGCGCGGAGGTGACGGTGCTCGAGCACTCGGAGCTGCCGCTGCTGAAGGTGCTCGGGCGTGAGGCGGCAGAAGTGTTCGCCGGCCTGCACAAGGATCACGGGGTGGATCTGCGCCCTCGCGCGCAGGTCGAGAGCATCACCGGAACCGGTGGTCGCGTGGACGGGGTGACGCTCGCCGACGGCAGCCACCTGGCCGCGGACGCCGTGGTCGTGGGCATCGGCATCACACCCAACGTCCGACTTGCGGAGGAAGCGGGCCTTGAGGTGCGGAACGGCATCGTCACCGACGAGCACCTGCGGACCTCGGTGGCCGACATCTACGCCGCGGGTGACGTCGCCAACGCCTACCACCCGCTGCTCGGCCATCACATCCGTGTCGAGCACTGGGCCAATGCCTTGAACCAGCCGCTCACGGCCGCGCTGAGCATGCTCGGCAAGGACGCCGTCTACGACAGGCTGCCGTACTTCTACACTGATCAGTACGACCTCGGGATGGAGTACACGGGTTACACAGAGCCGGGCGGCTACGACCGTGTCATCTTCCGTGGCGACGCCGCCGAACGGCAGTTCATCGCCTTCTGGATGTCGGGGAACCGTGTGCTCGCGGGGATGAGCGTCAATGTGTGGGACGTCATCGATCCGATCCGTTCCCTGATCCTGTCCGGGTCCGACATCGACGACGCCCTCCTCGCCGATCCCGATGTCCCCCTGGACAGCCTCCTCCCCTGACGCTTCGCGCTCGTGGGTGAGGGGCGACGACATCGCAGGCCATCGTCACCCCCTCACCCACGTATTCGCCGGACAGAGCGCGTGGCTGCACGGATGAAGGGAACCCGCGGCCCCGTCCGCCGCCGCGCCGCACACGTTCTTCGGCACGGCCGTCGCGAGACGGAAAGTCCTCGATTCCGGTGTCACAAATACCCCGATCGCCTGGTCGTACTCATGACGACCAAGTCGATCGGAGTAATCGTGGCTATCACCGAACAACGTATTTCCACCATGGTGCTGGTGATCGGTACCGGCGGATCCGGCCTGCGGGCGGCGATCGAGCTGGCCGAGGCCGGTATCGACGTCCTCGCCGTCGGTAAGCGCCCCAAGGACGATACCCACACGGCCCTCGCTGCCGGGGGAATCAACGCAGCCCTGGCCACGATGGACCCCGAGGACAGCTGGCAGCAGCATGCCGCGGACACCCTCAAGGAGAGCTACCTGCTCGGCGATCCCCGCACCGCCGAGATCGTCACCCAGGGCGCCGCCCTGGGCATCGACGATCTGGAGCGCTACGGCATGGCCTTCGCGAGGGAGACGGACGGCCGTATCTCCCAGCGGTTCTTCGGCGCGCACAAGTTCCGCCGCACCGCCTTCGCCGGCGACTACACCGGTCTGGAGATCCAGCGCACGCTCATCAGGCGCGCAGGCCAGCTCGACATTCCCATGCTCGACAGCGTCTACATCACCCGGCTCCTGGTCCACGACGGTGCCGTGTTCGGGGCCTACGGCTTCGACCTCAACAGCGGAACGCGCTACCTCATCCACGCCGACGCCGTCATCCTCGCGGCCGGCGGCCACACCCGCATCTGGCGCCGCACCTCCTCACGACGCGACGAGAACACCGGTGACTCGTTCCGGCTCGCCGTCGAGGCCGGGGCCCGTCTGCGCGACCCGGAGCTGGTCCAGTTCCACCCCTCGGGAATCATCGAGCCGGAGAACGCGGCCGGCACCCTCGTCAGCGAAGCCGCACGCGGCGAGGGCGGCATCCTGCGCAACGGGGTCGGCGAGCGGTTCATGGTCCACTACGACCCCAAGCGCATGGAACTCTCCACCCGCGACCGCGTGGCCCTCGCCTCCTACACGGAAATCAAGGAAGGACGGGGCACACCCAAGGGCGGGGTATGGCTCGACGTCTCCCACCTCCCCCGGCAGACGATCATGGCCCGGCTCCCCCGGGTCTATCAGACGCTTCTGGACCTGCAGATGCTGGACATCACCCGCGAGCCGATCGAGGTCGCGCCCACGGCGCACTACTCGATGGGCGGGGTCTGGGTCCGGCCCGAGGACCACAGCACCGACGTCCGCGGCCTCTATGCCATCGGTGAGGCGGCAAGCGGGCTGCACGGCGCCAACCGCCTCGGCGGCAACAGCCTCATCGAGCTGCTGGTCTACGGCCGCATCACCGGACAGGCAGCCGCCGCCTACTCCGAGTCGCTGACTGCGCAACCGCGGTCGGCATCGGCGGTGGCCGAGGCCCGTGCGGAGGTCGACGACCTGCTCGTCGCGGACGGGCCGGAGAACGTCCGCGCACTGCAGCGCGCCATCCGCAACACCATGACCGAGCACGCGGGCGTCGTACGCGACGAGGAAGGGCTGCGCGCCGGGCTGGCGGAACTCGCTGCGATCGAGGAGCGGATGGAGAACGTCGGTGTCCATCCCGACATCGCCGGCTACCAGGATCTCGCGCACGCCTTCGATCTCAAGTCCGCCGCCCTGGCCGCCCGGGCCACACTCGAAGCGGCACTCGAGCGCCGTGAGACCCGCGGCTGCCACAACCGCAGCGATTACCCGGACATGGACCCCGCACTGCAGGTCAACCTCGTGTGGTCCCCCAGCACGGGGATCACCCACGAAAACATTCCCCCGATCCCGGACGAGATTTCCTCTCTGATGGAAGATGTCTCGACCGAAGGAAAGCTCGTAGAGTAACCAGGCGGGTTTTGCCTTCCAGCACGCCGCGCCTGCAGGCGCATCTCTTGCACACGCACACTCGCGTAATTTCATGTGGACGTGCACGGTGCAACACCGTGGCGCCACCCCGGGGTTCGCCCGCGTCGTTGAGAAGAATCTCCGATTCCACCCGGGCGCCCTGTCACAAATACAGTCACCGTCCTGTCATCTCATGCAGACAACCATGACCGGTGTCGGCGAGCAGCTCGGCTCATCGCGCCCGCTGCAGATGAAGTACCTCCGAAAGGATCCCAATCATGAAGGTCGTAGTGATCGGCGGCACCGGGCTGATCGGCTCAAAGCTGGTCGTCAAGCTCAACGAGCGTGGGCACGAGGCGGTCGCGGCCGCGCCCAACACCGGCGTCAACACGCTGACGGGCGAGGGGCTGGCCGAGGTGCTGCAGGGCGCAGAGGTCGTGGTCGACGTGTCCAACGCGCCCTCGTGGGAGGACGACGCCGTGATGAACTTCTTCCGCACCTCCACGGCCAACCTCCTGAAGGCTGAGGCCGAGGCCGGCGTGACGCACCACGTGGCGCTGTCCGTGGTCGGCACCGATCGCCTCCAGGAGAGCGGGTACTTCCGCGCCAAGCAGGCCCAGGAAGAGCTGATCAAGACGTCCGGCATCCCGTACTCCATCGTCCACGCCACGCAGTTCTTCGAGTTCGTCAAGGGGATCGCGGACGCAGCGACCGAGGGCGACACCGTGCGTCTGGCCCCCGTCAAGTTCCAGCCCATCTACTCCGACGACGTGGCCGCCGCTGTCGGCCGCACTGCGGTCGGCGCCCCGGCCAACGGCGTGGTGGAGGTCGCCGGCCCCGACACCTTCCAGCTCGACGAGCTCATCCGTAAGGGACTCGCCGCCAAGAACGACCCCCGCACGGTCGTCACGGACCCGCACGCCCGGTACTACGGAGCCGAGCTGGAGGAGACCACGCTCGTGCCGGGTCCCGGCGCGCACCTCGCCGAGACCCGGTTCACCGACTGGCTCGCGCAGAAGCAGTAAGTCCTCGGGGTGGCCCTGCTCACAGGCAGGGCCACCCGCCCTCGTCCGAGGGCTCACTCTGCCGCCTGCGCACAGCAGGTCACATGCGTCTGGGTTTCGATGCCAATGACCGGCACGGCTTCAGTGCAAACAGGAACCCTGGATTCAACTGCGGTTCCCGGCAGCTGTGCCGACATCTGTCCACCTCACATCCACAGCACGAAGGAAGCGGCGCGCCATGCTCAAGAACCGCGGGGAAGCCACTCTGTCCGACACCAACCCCTACGAAGCGCTGACCGGGGTCTACACCATCGACCCCGCCCACAGCACGATCGGCTTCGCCGTGCGGCACGCCATGATCACGAATGTGCGCGGAACGTTCACCGACTTCGAAGGGGTTCTCAAGCTCGACGGATCCCAGCCCACTCAGTCCGAGGCATACGTGAGTGTTCAGACCGGCAGTCTGGATACGGGGATGCGCGACCGGGATGCGCATGTCACCGGCCCGGACTTCTTCGATTCCGCGTTGTTCCCGTTGATGACCTTCCGCTCCACCGGGATCCTCCGCACTGATGACGACCGGTTCCGCATGTCCGGGGACCTGAGGATCAGGGACGTCGAACTGCCGATCATCATGGACCTCGAGTTCGGTGGGGCCAGCCGGGACCCCTACGGGAAGAACCGTATCGGCTTCGAGGGCACAGCCACCCTGCAGCGTTCCGACTGGGGGCTCGCCTGGAACACGGCGCTGGACACGGGGGGCGTCCTGCTCAGCGACAAAGTGAAGTTGATCCTCGACATATCGGCAGTGCAGCTGAACCAGACGCAGGCTGCCTGACGATGGGACGCTCGTCGGCACATCAGACGTCCCCTCATGGGCAGCCGATGTGACGGCCAGATTTCTTCAGGCCTCTGCCGAAGTAGGACGCGTGATGACCCCAACATCTGAGAACCGACTCGCTGTCACGGCCACCGTGGTGTCGCTGACCGCCGAAGCCACCGAGCTCGAGACCCATGTCACCGAGCTTCGCGAAGCACTCGCTGCGCTCGACGAGCAAATAGGAGCCTTGTCCAACGCGCTGCACCAGATTCACCGTTCAGCAGTTCCCTCGAGCGCCGCCACCAATGAAGAACACTCAGGCGGAGACCGGACAGAATAGCTCGGTCCGTGTGAGGGGATTTGCACTACAGGTGCGGACCACAGGCGCATCCGCGTCCTGCACGAGCAGCGCTGCCTTCAGTGATACGGCGACTGATCTTCGCCTACCGCGTGGTCCCGCCTCGGGTGGCGCAGATCCCCGCCGCACTGGACGGTCAACTACCACGTCAACGTCCGGAACGGACGCCGGTGGTTCGTCATCAAGGTCTACCGCGACGGTGCCCACTGCAGACGGAACGTGCGGCCGTCGAGCCGGCCTCGTTCACGCGCGCCGGTGGCGTGCCGGCCGGCGGTGCGGCGCACCGTCGAGAGCGACCTGATGGAGACCGGAGGCCGGCTACCGATGTCGCTTCGCTGTGGGAGTACGTCGCCGGCGCGGTGACCGCCGAGGGCGGCCTTACCGGGGCCCGGGCCATCGGTCGGCACCACCCTCCGCCGGGCTACACCGCGGCTCGCCGCTCATCCCGCCGCCACAAGCCCCGGCAGCTTTCAGGAGCCGAGGTCTGCGATCTGCCACGGGCGCGGGCCCACTTCGGCCAGATGCTCAGCGAACTCGGTCGGCAGGGCCGGCTCGACGCCTTCGAGGCCTGGGCCCTGGAGGCCGTCCGGAAACGCGTAGCGCTGGAAGGGGCCGCCGCGATCCTGGAGCACCTGCCGCTTCTGACGGAGCAGATCGTGCACGGCGACCTCGCTTCACCGAACCTGCCGCTGCACAGCGACGAGGTGGGAGCGACAGGGATTTCCACGCGCCGCGCCCGCTCGTCATGGGCTTCGTGCTGCCGCACCCGCGAGGCCCGCAACCTGCTTGCCAGGTCTCCAAGTCCGCTCAGCCCTGGGTGGCAACACCTGCTGCGGACCGTTTTCGTATAGCCCGACGCCGAAGCCGCAGTCCATTTGGATGCCCCGCAGGGTGACCTACCGGCGTTCACCGCTTTCCCCCATGAGATCTGGCAGCAGACTGGTCGAACAATCCCCAGGACAGGCTGAATAGGGAGATCAGGCGTCGCACCGAGTGCTCGGGATCTTCCCCGACCCACCGCTCTGAACCGGCTGGTGGGCGCCGGGCTGGCCGAGCAGAACGACGAGTGGACCGAAGCCCGCCGCCACATGGGCCGCGAACTTCTCGCCACGCTCCGCCTCCACCCGATCGAGTCAGAAGCAGACGAACCTGTACTCCCGACCGATCTCACCGCACAGCCTCAAGGAACGAGATCACCGAGTGGCCGGCGTACACCACACCAGCGGACGTGACCGCAGCCAATTCCGGCTCGGACCAACGAAAGGCTTGCGGTGACCGCGTCATCACTGTCTTGTCCGCCCTCTCCCGGCCGGCAGGTGCCATCGCACCCGGTCGGATGGAGAGGACGGCACAGTCGACGGTGGCGCACACCAGGTCGAGGTCACCGACGGCGTCGACACCACGAGGACACCCACACCGCGGCCGCGATCGACTCCGCCGGCCGGGTCCTGGGATCAGCCCAGTTTCCTGTCTCCGGGCTTGGCTACCGCAAACTGCTGACCTGGCTCCGCTCATTCGGCTTCCTGGTCATGGTGTGAGCGGAAGGCACCGGCGCCTACGGCGTGGGCCTGGCCCCGTTACCTGCGCGAGCACGAGGTCACCGTGGTGGAGATCGACCGCCCCGACCGCAAGACCCGGCGCTGGCAGGGCAAGTCCGACCCGGTCGATGCGGAAGCAGCCGCCGGGGCCGCGCTCGCCGAACGCCGCACCGGCATACCCAAGCTCCACGACGGCCGGGTCGAGTCCTGCGGGCACTGCGGGTCGCCCGCCGCAGCGTGATCCAGCAGCGAGCTGACGGCGCCAAGCCGATCAAGACGCTGATCGCCACGGCGCCGCAAGGAGTCCGGACCATGCTGCGGCACCTCGGCGACAAGGATCTGCCGGCCATCCGCGCGACCTTCCGCCCCGTCCTGGATCAGGCCGGGGATCCATGACCGGGACGAAGATCGCTTTGCGGTCCCTCGCCCGCCGCCACCGCGACCTCGGCCAGGGGATCGACGAGCTCGACAAGCTGATCGCCCCGCTCACCGAAGAGACCAATCCTGCCCTTATGAACTGAACGGCGTCGGCCCCGATGTCGCCGGCCGGCTGTCGGTCGCCACGGGCGACAACCCCGACCCGCTCCGCCCCGAAGCGGCGTTCACTTGCGGCCGGCGCTCCCGGGCCGGGGTACAGGTCTGCCGGTACGTCGGGAAGTCGGCCACCGCGGTGGTCCCCCCGTCACGAGCACCGCATGCGCCTCGCCCCGCCGGGTCCTTCGCGCAGTCGTCACACCGTCCGCGGACACTGCCAAACCCCCGGCGCTCCTCCCCTCCCGGACCAGGCCCAGCCGCCGCCCCGTCCTGGACCACAACCGCGCCACCATGAACACCGCGACGAACGGTGATTCCCGATGGCGCTCCCCGACCGAGGCCCCAGCCTCCTTCTGCATCTCTGGCACTGTCACGAGCTCAACGCCCTGTCGTTTCGCCACGACCGGCAGGACGACGAGAACCGCACAAGGGGGAAAGGGCATCAAGACACCCAGCGCACCGTCCGACCACGGGATGTCACCGTCGGTGCCGGCCGGTGATCTCCTTGTACTCTTGGACGGTGGGCTTGGGGACCTGTGTGCCCTCCCCGTAAAAGCTCCGGCTGAGCCTGGCTCGCAGCCGCTGAGCCCGAGTGGGCTTGCCCTTCACGCTCGCCTCGCTTCCCGCCGGAACGGGGGCGAGGGGCTTGTACTGCTCGTGCGCCGTCAGGGTGTGCAGTCGTTCTTGGCTGAGCGGTTCGTGCACCTCAATGAACTCACCGTGAGGCAGACGTCTGATGACGCCGGTCTCGCGGCCGTGCAGTACTCTGTCGCGGTCGCGCCGCTGGAGGCCGAGAGCCCAGCGCTTCGCTATGACGTAGACGACCACAGGCACAACGAAGAGACCGATGCGGACCGCCCACGTCACGGCATTGACCGAGACATGAAGTTGAGTGGCGATCAGATCGTTCGCCGCGCCGAGCAACGCCACGAGGTACACACTCAGCCACGCGGCACCGAGCCCCGTGCGCACCGGCCGGTTGCGTGGGCTGTCGAGGAGGTGATGCTCGCGATCATCACCAGTGACCCAAGACTCGATAAAGGGGTATGCGCCCAATGCGAGGAAGAGGCCGGCGCCCACCAACAACGGGATGAGGTTATCGAGAGCAAGGGTATGGCCCCAGAAATTGATCTCCCAGCCGGGCATGACTCGTAGTAGACCGTCAGCTACGCCCATGTACCAGTCGGGCTGCGACCCCGCCGAAACCTGATCGGCGCGATAAGGACCGTACTTCCAGATGGGGTTGATCTGCGCGATCGACGCGATGAAGAAGATGAGACCGGCGACCAGGAAGAAATATCCGGCCGATTTCACGGCGTACACCCGAAGCGGCAAGCCGACGAAGTTCTTGTTCGAGCGTCCAGGCCCGGGGTACTGGGTGTGCCTGTGGTGGATGGACAAGGCCAGGTGGACGACAATCAGTGCCACCATGATGGCCGGGATCAGCAGAACGTGGATGGTGTTGAAGCGGGCCACCAGGTCATTCCCTGGGAAATCGCCACCAAAAAGGAACATTGATAGGTAGGTGCCTGCAACGGGCACAGAGAGGATTGTTCCGTTCACGACTGCAAGCCCAGTACCAGAAAGAAGATCGTCTGGTAGGTCGTATCCGGTCAAGCCCCCGAACATGCCCAGGATCAGCAGCAGGTAGCCGAACACCCAGTTGAGCTCACGCGGCTTGCGGAATGCACCCGTGAAGAAGACACGCATCATATGCACGAACACGCCGGCGACGAAGATCAGCGCTGCCCAGTGGTGGGCCTGTCGGATCAGTAGACCGCCACGGACATCGAAGGATATGTGCATGGTCGAGTTGAATGCTTCCGACACGAGCTGACCCTGCAACGGAACATAGCTGCCCTGGTATTGCAGCAGTTCCGATGACGGGTGGAAGTAGAAAGTCAGGTACACACCGGTGAGGACAAGGATGATGAAACTGTAGAGACAGATTTCCCCCAGCATGAAAGACCAGTGGTCCGGGAACACCCTTCGTATGCTGGCCTTGGCCAGGTTGTAGGAACCCAATCGGCCATCGGTCCAATCGGCTACCTTTTCCCCTCTGCGCCCTTTCTGTGAATCGGCCGGTTGGGTCTCCTTGCCCATCATTAACCACTCATTCCTGAATTACTCGCGCGTTGCGTCTAACGACTTTGCAGGCCCTGAATATTCGGCCTCAATGTGAGTCCACGATCGCGAGTGAGAATTTCAGACCAGTGCAGCAGGGTGCTGTCCGCGACGGGTCCAGGTAATCGGTGCAGTCCGTGCTCGGGAATCCCGCACCCTCGTACGGCCTCGGGCGACAGGCTCTACGACACCTTTTCGATGCACCGCGTGACGTTGTGCGCACGCGACACGCTGACACGGTGCAAAGCCGTGTCCCCCCGCGTGTGGGCCATTGCTCCTCCGCGATGCAGGAGGCCGGGGAGTTGACTCGCTCGTACGTACCTCCCCTACAGCTGTATCTCAAGCAGGGCGGAGGCGGCCTGATGCACTGCAGCCGGGATCCTGCGCGGCACGCTCGAGGATTGAACTGTTCACGGCTGTACTCCTAGGGCAGGGTTCGTGAACCGCTGTCCCTCTTATGACCAGCCACCCAGTGAAGGTGTGACATACCGTGATGGGGAGTCTTCCGTCACCTGTATGGTGGGAGCGGTGTGGTCGGTGAGCCGAGCCTGCACAGAGTGTTTCGGCCACAGTGCCGTCGCCGGATCTGATGCCCCTGCCGCTCCCGCCGAGAGCCGAGCATGTCATGGGTGAGACAGTCCCGTGACACTTCGGCCTGGAGAGCCACTGCTGAGAACGTCACGTGGAGTCGGGCTCTTGCATCCGTTCGGTCGTCTCCCCAACCGGCCTACCGTCAGCACACCGTTTCGACCGAAACGTCACGAGAAGAGGATGCATCCTGTGAGCAATATGGAGACACACCCCGCCGAGCTGGCGTATGCAAGCGAGGACCTCCCTAAGCAGGACATCGAGATCCTCACCGCGCGGAAGGTACCACTCGGGGGCCCGCGCGCCATGACCGTGCGACGCACATTGCCTCAGCGAGCACGAACGCTTATCGGCGCCTGGTGCCTCGCTGATCGCTACGGCCCTGACGATGTGGCTCTGACCGGCGGCATGAGGGTGGCGCCCCACCCACACACCGGATTGCAGACGGTGAGCTGGCTGTTCAGCGGCGAGATCGAGCATCGCGACAGCCTCGGCAACCATGCATTCATCAGGCCCGGTGAACTGAACCTCATGACGGGCGGCTTCGGAATCAGCCACTCCGAGGTGTCAACGCAACGGACAACGCTGTTGCACGGCCTGCAGCTATGGGTTGCTCTCCCCCAGGCGCATCGCCTTACAGCGCGGAACTTCCAGCACTACGTACCGGGCCTTGTGCCCCTGGACGGCGGCGAGGCCCGAGTGTTCCTTGGCTCTCTCGCGGGTGACACATCCCCTGTTCCCACCTTCACTCCTCTGCTCGGCGCGGAACTTTCGATCGAGCCGGACGCCACGGTGCATCTCCCCGTCAACGAGGAGTTCGAGCACGGTGTCATCGTTGACAGCGGCAAGGTGCACATGAACGGAACATCTCTCGGAGCTGCCGAACTCGGCTACGCCGCATCCGGACTTACGGCGCTCACCCTGACCAACGCATCCCCGCAGCAGGCGCGGGTGGTACTGCTGGGTGGGCCGCCGTTCCAGGAGGAAATCGTCATGTGGTGGAACTTCATCGGCCGTACGCACGAGGACATCGTCCAGGCCCGGGACGCCTGGCAGAGCGGATCTGACAGGTTCGGCCGGGTCGAGGGGTACGACGGAGATCGTCTCCCCGCGCCGGCACTGCCCAATGCCACCATTGCACCGCGAAGGAACCCGGTTTCCTAGACGTCTTCTCATTTGGTTGACTCAGTAGGCTGTCGGTCGTGGTGGGGATCGTCGAGCGGCTGGGTCCGGACGAGTTCTGGGAGTGGTTCCAGCGGGTGGTGCCGGAGGCGCCGTCGCGGCCTCAGGATGGTGGCCGCCGTCGGCACGGCGACCGGGAGGTGCCGGCGCGATCGTGTTCGTGGCGACGTCGGCTGCACATGGCGGCAGTTGCCTTCAGCCTCATCGGGGCCGTCGGGAGCGCCGGCCCATGGGCGCTTCTCCCAGTGGACGAAGGCCGGAGTGTGGGCCAAGCTCCACCGCCTGGTCCTCGACGAGCTCTGCTCCCGCGGCGAGTTGGACCGGTCCCGCTGCGCGATCGATTCGGTGCACATGAGGGCTCTGAAGACGGGCGCCTGACAGGCCCGAGTCCTGTCGACCGGGGCATGTACGGATCGAAGATCCACTTGGTCACCGAGCGGACCGGTCTGCCCCTGTCCGTCGGAATCTCGGGGGCGAACGGGCACGACAGCCAGGCGCTGATCCCCCTGGTAAGGGGCATAGCGCCGATCCGCTCCCCCAAGGCCGCCGAGGCCGCAAGCCGGACAAGCTCCACGCCGACAAGGGTTACGACTACTCCCACCTGCGGCAATGGTTACTCGAGCGCGGCATCACCCACCGCATCGCCACATGATGTTTCGCTGAATCGAGTCCATCAGAGGGGTGCCGTAATGGGCGCGCCGCATTTCCCGTTTTGTTATCGGACCGGCGCACCAGGCGTTGCCTCATGGCGCGGCGTTCACCTTCTGTAGTGCCGCCCCATATTCCGTCCACTGAAACAGCCTTGACAGCCCAGTTGAGACACTGCTCCACAACGGGGCAGCGACGACACACGGCCTTCGCCTCATCTACCTGCATCAGTGTGGCACCACTGTTGCTGTTACCCACGGGGAAGAACAGGTCAGGGTCTCTGCCTCGACAGACCGCCATTTCACGCCAATCCACAGAAGGCCTCCTCGTTGAATAGGTGTGAAACAATCTGAAGACCGGATGATTGCGGTGGGAATCCGGTGGGAAAAGATGTCGTTTCCCTTCCCGAGCAAGCCGATTCAATTCGGCCGTCACACCAGTGCACGAAGGTCGGTTGTCTGCTCATGGACCGGTCTGTTCAGAAGTCTCTGCGTGCACATGAGATCGCGATCTTTCCTGGGGCCGCATGAAACAGCACTACGATCCCTCGCACGTGAGACCGAGTGGTCGGCGTGTGTGTGACACATGCCCTGCGCTCTCGTGATGACCCACTGCATCCGCTGCGTCCTGGCCATCTACGGTCGAGCACAGCCCTCCAGAGATCGCCAAACAGTGGGGCGAAGCAGGACCACGTCCATGAACTCACCGGCCCAGGAGCTCTTCACTGGCCCCGCGAACGGCCTGCGGACCGGCCCGGCTGGGGGCATCCGATATCCGATCGGTGCCCATGAGCCCCAGCCCAGGTGTGGAGCTTCGACAGGCGTCGACGTCGACGGAGCAGCTCTGAGATCAGGACGGTGGCCCCGCGTAGCCGCAGTTCGAGCGGACGTGACCTGCGGTACACCTTGGTCGGCCACTGTCACAAGTTTTACGTCTGTCCGGTCTGATGGTCAGAAGCACGGAGAAAGAAAAGACGTGATACACGAGGACTTCATCGTCACCTGCCGCACCGCCTTCCCCAAGCACCGAGACGTGGAAAGAAGCATCCTGCCGACGAGGCGCCGGGTCTGCCTCTGCCTTCGTGCACAGACCAGTCATCTGGATGACTGCGGGGCGGCTGCGTTGTGTGGTGCCATACCAGAGGGAGGATGCCGTATGGAACAGACCGATGACGGGGTGCCGATCGCGGAGCTGCTCGATGAGCGGCGGCATCTGCTCGATGTCGCCTGCTGGATGCTGGGCGCCGACAGTGAGGCCGAGGGCGTCATTGATGAGACCTACCGGCGGTGGTACGAGCTGTCCGAGCCGGTGCGGGCGCAGATCGCGGCGCCCCGTTCCTGGC
>NZ_JBSFDW010000037.1:0-88548 GCF_053594115.1 Streptomyces sp. NPDC001970
CGGATCAACCACCCACCGCGGGACCGGCGCGAAACCACCACCCAACAGCACACCCCGCCAGAACTCCCGACCGGCATCCAAACCGCTCACATGCGCTCCCATCGGATCCACCCCTTTCTCACCGCTCTGCTATCGCAGGCTGATAGGGGGCATCTCGCAATTCCGTGGCCGGGTTTCCGCCCCACCGTGCGTGCTGAGGCATTTCCTCGCCCTTCATGAGGAAGGAGTCCGCGGCGAGTACCGAACCGTCGCCCATGGTCACGCCGTAATGGACGTGTGCCTGTACGCCGAGGGTGCAGCCGGTACCGATCGTGCTGTACGCGGACTTGAACGTGCCGTCCTCCTGCGAGTGGCACTGGACCTTGCTCGACAGATTCAGGGTGCAGTCGTCCCCGATCGTGGTGAGCGTCCGTTCCGTCAGGGCGCATCCGTCGTCGAAGACCCGCTTGCCGAGCCGGACTCCCAGCATTCGCCAGACGAGATTCTTGAACGGAGTTCCGTTGAATGCGGCGAGGTATTCGTCAGGGACCTTCCAGAGGCGCTCGTGCCACCAGAAGTACGGATCGTAGATGGAGCACAACTGCGGTTCGAGCCGGCGGAACCCCGTGATGAGGCGCTCCACCAGGGTGAAGTAGACCGCGGTGAATGCAAGGGCGATTGCCAGGTAGAAGGCAATCATCAGCAGCCCGAATACTCCGTACATATCGACGGTGGCGAGGCCGAGGAGTGTGAGTCCGAAGACGTGCATCCAGCGCACGAACAGCCAGAATCCCATCGTGCGGATGTTGTAACGGTTCTTGGCGGCGAGGTGACGGTGCAGTTCACCCTCTGACCTGAGATGGTCGAAACGGGAGTCGCGCTCCACCGATCGGGGAATCTCGAAGCATGGCGAGCCGAGCAGGCCCACACCCTCGCGGACGTCGCCGTCGAGCGGAATCATCACCTTCGTGGCGAGCAGACAGTTCTCGCCGGTCCTGCCTCCCGAAGGATAGGCAATGTTGTTCCCGAGGAAATTGTGCGGACCGATCGATGTCCGAGAAACCCGGAAGGACGTGCTCGAGAAGTCGGCATTCATGATGGACAGCCCGTCGGCCACCATCGTCCCGCTGCCGACCGCACTCAGATACGGAGACTCCTGCAGAACCCTGGAACCGAAATTTGATCCGGTCTGCTCGACCCGGGACAAGTCGTATCCGAGAGCCTGCAAATAATGGACGATGTAGGAACTGTCACCGAAGAGCCATATGAAGATCTTGACGTTGGTCATACGGGAAATCGCCCGGTGCAGCGAGTACTGCAGGCCGTACAGCGGATAGGCCTTGTCCGGCTTGATCGCCAGATGCATGAGGCGCGGAGCGGTGAGCAACACGACGAGGCCCAGAACGAGGGAGCCGAAGAACAGGACGAAGGACAGGGCCAGCGCGTCCACGTAGATTCCGGCCGCCGTGAATTCCACCATTCCCGGGCCCAGTACCCTTTTGAGGGCCGGAATCTCGGTCAGCACCATGTAGGCGCCCCCGATGGTCAGCGGCAGGTAGAAGACGAACAGCTGGAGCACGGTCACCAGGCCGTAGCCCGCCCGCCGCAGCGTGCCGCACTGCGCGGGTGCGACCCGCACGTAGTCGACGTCCGCGGACTGGGCCGGGGAACCGTGCCAGCGCTGACCGGCCGGCACCGTCTGACCGCTGTACAGCGCGGACGTGTGGCCGAGTTGGGAACCGTCGCCCATCGACGAGTGGATGTCGAGCACGGTCTTCTCGCCGATGAAGACATCCCGGCCGAGGGTGACCCGGTCGGTCTGGATACGTCCGGCGTGCGCCCGGTAGCACAGGAAGTGCGCCTCTTTGCGGATCACCGTGCCGGCGCCGATCGTGAGCAGATCGGTACAGACAGGAGTGGTGCGGGAGAGGATCGTGACACCCTTGCCGATCCGCGCCCCGAGAGCCCGCAGGTACAGGACGTACAGCGGATTTCCGGGGAAGAAGATCATCGGGTTGGCGTGGATGAGTACCTTGACGGTCCAGAAGCGCAGATAGGTGAGACCCCAGACCGGGAATTCACGAGTCTGCCACCGGCCGATGAGTACCCATTTGGCCGCGATCGGGAAGACGCACATGGCCACGAAGCCGGTGCCGCCGAAAACAACCGCCCGCAGGTAGGTGTCGACCAGACCATTCGCTTCGGACACCCACTCGTAGCCCTGGTCGGCGACAACTCCGGCGAGGGAGCAATAGCCGAGAAAAATCGCGAACTGCGCCGCTCCGCAGAGGACGAACCGCACGGTGCTGCCCGGTGGCACTTCCTCGGCAGGCGTCGGCACCTGTGAATCCACGGACGTGGCGGCCGTGTCGACGAGCGCCGTCGCCAGGCTCCGGATCGTCGGGTGGTGATAGATGTCCTTGATCGACACCGACGGCAGGTCGTCCCGCTTCCTGACCCGTGCACAGAATTGGGCCATTACCAGGGAGTTAGCACACAGGTCCTCGAAGAAGTCGCTGTTGACCGATACTCGCTTCACAGCCACGACGTCAGCCAGCACCTCGGCAAGATTCTTCTCGGTGCTCGTCGCAGGGCCCGCATACCCGCGATCCGCAATCGCGGGTTCATCCGGCCCCGGCGTCACCACCTCGACAGATTTTTCCGCCATGCGAGCTCCTTGAGGAGATGTCGGCCACCGTCGTCCGGCAGGGCCGGCATCCGGTGTCCTCGCGCTCCGGCGGCGGGCGGAGCCGGCAATCCCGAAGCCGCGAGGTCGTGAGCCCTTGTTGGGTCACAAAACGACGATCTCCAGTCTCCGCCGTCCACCGTCGGGTTGCCACTCGGACTCGATCGTTCGGGGGATGGGGTGGCTGTCGCCCGCGCCGGGGCGCCCGCTGGGCCGGACGACGCCTCGGCAGAGGGCGTCCGGCGGCGTGGGGCCGACCCGGCAGTAACCCGGGCGTGAGCCGACCAGAATGCACACAACCATGATCAACGTCGAATTCGGGACCCCTATTCCCCGCCGCTGTCGACCTCGGCAGGAAAATTAGTGCAAAGTTTGCGACGATCCTCGAACACGCGGTCCCGACTTATCCCCTGAGGGGAATTTCCTGAATCCGATTTCTCAGTCGTCATCGCGCGCTGCGGATTCCGCAGCGGCGGCGGCCGATTCCGCGGCATCCACCAGTTCCTGCATCTCCGCGACCTCGGCCGGATCGGTGGTCGCCGAGTCACCGGCCGGCCCGCTGCTCTTTCCGCCGCCGCCCTGCTCGCAGGCGGTGATGCCCATGAGGCCGGTGAGACAGACGGCGGCAGTCGCCACGGCGATGGCGGTGCGCCGGACGGCCGTCACTTTCCGGCCCCGTCGCTGTTCGCCTCGCACCAGGACTTCACCGCGGCCAGGTCCTTCCGGCGCTTCTCGAGCGTCGGGACGAGCGCACGGCGGGAGGTGAGCTTGCCATTGAGGTAGGTCTCGATCTCGGTGTGACCGGCCTTCCCGGCGTTCTCGACGCGCTTCTCCAGCCGGCTGATGGAACCGCGCTGCGTCGCGTCGCCGCCCAGCCGGTCCAGGGCCCGCTCCAGCCGCTTCTCGATCTTCGGCACCCGCTTGCACAGCGCCTTCGCTCCGTCACCGGTCGGCGTGCTCGCCGGCGACGGTGTCCCGGTGTCGGCCGAGGCCGCTCCCGTGGTGGCGAGCAGGGCCGCGACGGCGGTGAAGGCCAGAGCGGCGGTCTTTGCGGTCGTCATGGCGGTCTCCCTTCTGAACGGCGGCGAAGCCCGTGTGCCCGCCGCCCGGCCAGAAGTTAGGACCCGATTTTGTGGAAACCTTGTGGGTGCTGAGCCATTCCGATCAGCCAGTCCCGATCGGCCGGCAGCGACGGCACGGTTTCCCCGCGCACCGGGAGCCTGACCTCGAGCCGGGTGCCGTCGCCCGACGGCCGGTCCTGAACCCGGACGCTGCCGCGGTGCAGGGCCGTCTGCTGTGCGACGAGGGTGAGGCCGAGTCCGGAGCCCGGGCTGTCCGGTCCGCGCGTGAAGCGGTGGAACACCGCCTCGCGCCGCGAGGGCGGGATGCCGGGGCCGCGGTCGTCCACCGTCAGGACGGCGACCGGTTGCGAAGGGCTCCCGCCCGCTCTCAGCCCCAGCTCGATGCGCGCCCGACCGTCGGCGCTCCGCCCGTGGACGAGGGCATTGGCCAGGAGGTTGTCGACGAGCGTACGCAGCCCGGGCTCCCATCCGTGCACGCTCGGTCGCGGCACCTCCAGGATCACGATCTCCGCCTCGGGATGCCTGCGCCGGGCATCGGCGACCGCGGCGTCGATCACCTCCGCGAGGTCCACCGGGCCGAAGGCGTCGGCCTCGACCAGGTCGCCCCGTCCGAGTTCGCGCAGCATCACCAGCAGGCCCAGCATCCGCGTGTGCTCGCTGTGCAGGTCCGCCAGTACCTCCGTCCGTTCCTGCGCTCCGAGGTCCGGGTGCTCGGTGAGGATCTCCAGGTTCGTCTGCATACTCATCAGGGGGGTGCGCAACTCGTGCGCCGCGGCGGCGGCGAACGACCGTGCGGTGGCCAGGGCGCCCGTGGTTCTGGCGGCCTGCTCGTCGTACCGGGCGAGCACCGTCTGCAGGGTCCTGGCGAGGTCGTCGACCTCGGTGACACCGGTCGGAGCGTGCTCGAGCCTCGCCGCATCGGCCGTCGGGTCGAGTCCGCTGGTGCGCTGCTGCAGCCGGCGCAGCGGGCGGGCCGCGCGGGAGGCGACAGCCAGGCCCAGCAGCCCGGCCACGGGAGCGGCCAGCAGGGCCACGGTCACCACGCGCCTGCGGACGAGTTTCAGCTGGGCCCGGCTCGCGGTGTCGGGTGAGAACAGCCACAGCGTGCCGTCCACACCCGGCCGGGCGCCGCGTACGCGGACCGACAGGACGCGCCAGCTGTCGTTCCCGTCCTCCACGGTGACCGGCCCGGGTGCGCCGGCCGGGAGGGGTAGGGAAGCGCTGGGCTGAGGGCCGCCCGACACGGTTCCCTGGGGCCCGGTCAACCGGATGCCGACGTCCAGCGCGGAGGCGTACAGCTGCCGCTCACGCGCCTGCTCGACCGCCGAGGGCCGGTCGGCCGCCGTGACCCGCAGCAGCCGGCGGGCATCCGCCGCGACCAGTGCCGCCCGCTCCCGCAGATGGGCGTCCTGCTCCGCGTGCAGATCGCGCGCGACCAGCTGGAGAATCACCCAGCCGGCCGCGAGGACCAGCAGCGGCACGGTGATGCCGACTGCGAGCGCGATACGGGTGGACAGTTTCATGCGCTCTGCCCCCTGTCGTCCCAGCGCAGGACGAAGCCGACTCCCCGCACCGTGTGGAGGCACCGTGGGCGGTCGCCGCTCTCCAGCTTGCGCCGCAGATAACTGACGAAGGTGTCGACGGCGTCCGTGCGCACCCCGAAGTCGTATCCCCAGACGCGGTCGAGCAGCTGGTCCCTGGTGAGCACGATTCCCGCATTGCGCGCGAGGACCTCCAGCAGCTCGAACTCCCGCCGGGTCAGCGACAGCAGCTCCCCGCCCAGGCGGGCCTCGCGGGCAGCCGGATCGAGCACGAGCGGACCGACACGCACCACGTCCGTGTCCCTCGCCGGCCGCCGGCGGAGCAGCGCCTCCAGTCGTAGCACCAGCTCCTGCAACGCGAACGGCTTGACCAGATAGTCGTCGCCACCTGCCTGCAGTCCCGCGATCCGGTCCGCCGTCTCATCCAGCGCGGACAGCATCAGGACGGGCACGTCGTTGCCGTCGTCACGCAGGGTTCGGCACACCTGGATGCCGTCGATGTCCGGCATGGATATGTCCAGTACGAGGACATCGGCCGGCCGGCGCCGTACGTGGGCCAGGGCGGGTCCTCCTCCTTCGGCGAGCGAGACGGCGAAACCGGCCAGCCGGAGCCCTCGCTCCAGCGAACGCCGGATCGCCGGATCGTCGTCCACGACCAGCACGCGCCCCCGGCCGACGTCACCGTCCATCCGCTCGCTCCCGCCCTCGGCTGTCCTGCGTCCTCGCAGCCTCGGGGTCTCCGGGGCCGGCCCGTCGGCATCGTAGTGGCCGCCGCGCGGCAGGTCGGGCCGGGTTCGGACGGTGCGCTCCGGAGCCCCTCGCAGTTCAGGTACATGAACCAAAGTCGCCTTGGACCGGCCTTACGGTTCGTATGGATCAGGTATCTGAACAAGATTCATCTGTGCGAACTCTTGAGTCTCGCGAACGACGGGTGATAGGCCTGAGCCCGACGCCGATCCCACCCCCCGCGAACCGTTCCGTCATGCCTGGAGGCGACCTCCTTGAGACCTACCGGAACCGCTGGATCCGCCGGACCGACCGGCACCGCCATGTCCCGCCGCTCTTTCGCCCGGCTCGCCGCAGCGCCCCTCCTCGCCTCCCTGGCCGGCGGCCTGCAGTCCGGCCGGGCGCAGGCCGCGGAGCTGCAGCAGGCGGGCCCCGCGAGTGCCGGCACCGGCACCGTCCCGGCCGCCATGAGGCGCGCGGCCGTCTTCATGGACGAGCACGTGTCGTACCGGGGTGCGTACGTGTGGAGCTACCTGCCCGATCTCTCCACCACCTGGGGCGAGATGGAGGCTCGGCGCACCATGTGCTGGGTCCAGCCGCCCGGCACCCCGACCGTCGGCCACAGCATGCTCGACGCCTACCACGCCACCGGCGACGAGGCGTTCTACCGCGCGGCAGAGCGCACCGGTCTCGCCCTCGCCGACGCCCAACTGCCCGTCGGCGGCTGGAACTACATCCACGACTTCGCCGGCGAGGCCTCACTGCGCCGGTGGTACGACACCATCGGGGCCAACGGATGGCGCCTCGAGGAGTTCCAGCACTACTACGGCAACGCCACCTTCGACGACGCGGGCACCTCCACCGCCGCACAGCTGATCCTGCGCCTGTACATCGAGCGCCGGCACCCGAGGTTCAAGGCCTCGCTGAACCGCGTCATCGACTTCATGCTCAAGGCCCAGCTGCGCGGCGGCCCCGCGGACGGCGGCTGGCCGCAGCGGTTCCCGGCGTTCTCGGGCGCGGTCGACGAGATGCCCTGGCCCGCCGACCGGCCCTCCTGGCTCGCGCCCGACGTCGGCCACGGCATGGAGGACGGCGACTACACCCGCCACGTCACCTTCAACGACGACGTGCTGGGCGAGAACATCAAGTTCCTGCTCATGTGCGCCTCGACGCTCGGTCGACGGGACCTGAACCGGCCCGTACTGCGCGCGTTGGCCTGCCTGCACCGGCTGCAGCAGCCCGGTCCGCAGGCCGGATGGGGACTCCAGCACCTCGCGTACCGCGTGGGCGGCCGCCCCGCGGGCGCACCCGCCGGGGCCCGGTCCTACGAGCCCCGGGCCCTGACCACGCACACCACCCAGGCCAATGTGCGCCAGCTGTTCCACTACTTCCGGCTGACCGGCGACCACGCGTACCTCCGCCGCGTGCCCGAGGCCATCGCCTGGCTCGAGAGCTGCGCCCTCACCAGCCGGCAGAAGGAGGAGAACCCGCGGCTGATGAGCTCCACGCATCCGACGTTCGTCGAACTGGGCACCAACCGGGCCCGCTTCGTCCACCGGTTCGGATCCAACATCCGCAACGGTGCCTACTACTGCGACCACGACCACCGGAACACCCTGAGCCACTACTCCGGCGGGCGCTCGATCGACATCGCGGGGCTCAAGGCCACGTACGACGAGCTCATGTCGCTGAGCCCCGCCGAGGTCGCCGACCTGCGCGCCCGGTCCCCGCTCACACCCGGCCGGCTCCGCGAGCTGCCCCCGTACTTCAGCATCCGTGATCTCGACCTGACCGACCTGTTCCGGGACGCCCCCCTGCCCCTGCCCCCGGTGACCGAAGCCGAGGCGAGCGCCCTGGTCGACGACCTCGGCACCAAGGACCACTGGCTGACCCGCATCGGCAACGCCACCAACCCCTACCGGGGACCGGCTCCCGCAACTCCGTACGACGGCACGGCCTACATGAGCAAGCATGTCGGCGACACGTACGACACATCGCCCTACAACCCGCTCGACGTGCCGGGGGAGCCGCCCTACCGGCCGCAGGAGAGCGCACTCGGGATCACCTCCTCGGCCTTCACCGGGAACATGGCCAAACTGATCGCCCACGTCTCCGGCTGACGGCGCTTGCCGAATCGCTTCCTGCACGAACGCATGCTCGGGCATCCTCGTTGCGGAAACTGCGCGTTGCGGGCGCGGCGCGTGCCGTCGATGCGGTGCAGGGGAAGCAGGGTGGGGGCATGAGACGTGGGCCGGGCGCCACCGGGCTGCTGACAGCGGTTCTGTTGCTGTCGGGGTGCAGTTGGACGGACGCGGCGACGGACGAAGGGCACGGCACCGCGAGCAGTCCGCCGACGACCGCGTCCCCGCCGCCGCCTCCGTCCCGGCCTCCGTCGTCCGAGCCGCCGTCGGCGTCACCTTCGCCCACCGCCGCGCTCACCGGCAAGGAGGAACAACTGGTCGCCGCGACCCTGACGGGCGGCATCGACGGCCGCCACGAAAGTGTCGTCGTGAGCGGTGACGGCTCGTACACCCGCTTGATCCGCGGCAGGACCGTGGCGTCCGGCCGCATGGAACCGGTCGAACTCGCCGCGCTCCGCACGGCGCTGGCGGACGCCGACTTCCCGCATCTGCCCCGGATCTCCATGGGCGAGCCGGTCCTGGACGGACGCGTGTACGCGATCATCCACGGCGGCCGTGAGGTCGTGACCGGTGACCCGGCGCCGCCGCCCGCGCTGAGCAAGGTGATTGCGGCGCTGCCCTTCGAAGCCGGCTGATTACGTTCGGTGCGTCAGGGCGGTGCTCGAGGTGCGATCCGCGCCGCCGTGGCCGAGATTGGAGGTATCCGAACGTCCGCTCGCGTCCCGCCGGCAACCGGCGGGACGCGCGGAAGGAGCGACCATGGCCAGTCATGTGAGCGGAAGCCAACAAGGCAGCGCACAAGGCGGCGCAGCGCCCACTCCCCGGGGGAACGGCTTCGCGACGGGGTGGATGGTGTTCGCCGCGGTCCTGATGGTCTTCGGCGGATTCATGGCCCTCTTCGCGGGCATATCGGCCATCGCCAACGACGATGTGTTCTTCGCCACCCGCAACTACGTCTTCAGGTTCAACCTGACGAGCTGGGGCTGGATCCATCTCATACTCGGGATCGTCCTCATCGTCGCGGGGCTCGCGCTGTTCAAGGGCGCCACCTGGGCGAGGGCCGTCGGTGTCGTGCTCGCCGGACTGGCCATGCTCGCGAACTTCATGTGGCTGCCCTACACGCCGTTCTGGGCACTCGTCCTCATCGCGATCGACGCCTTCATCATCTGGGCGCTCTGCGCGGCTCCCCGCCCGTCGGGGACCTGACACCGAACGCCGTGACGCCACCCCTCGCGCTTCTCGTCGTCGGTGTGTCGGGATCGGGAAAGTCCACCGTCGGGCGCATGCTCGCGGACCGGCTCCGGTGGTCGTTCCTGGAGGGGGACGACCTCCATCCCCCGCCGAACCGGGCCAAGATGGCTGCCGGCGTGCCCCTGACCGACGAGGACCGCCTGCCGTGGCTCCACACCATTGCCGGGCGGATCGACGAGGCGGTCGCCGCGCGGCGCCCCGTCGTGGTGACATGCTCCGCGCTCAAACGCGCCTACCGGGACTACCTGCTCACCGGCCGCCCCCGCACACGCGTGGTGTACCTGAAGGGTTCGCGGGAACTCCTGCGCTCCCGCATGGCCGCCAGGCAAGGACACTTCTTCCCCGCCGAACTGCTGGACAGCCAGTTCGCCGACCTCGAGGAGCCCACCCCCGACGAAGATGTGTGGGTGGTGCCGGTGGACCGGCCGCCGGAGGCCGTCGTCGAAGCCGTCGTCCCGCTCCTGCGCCAGGCCGCGGCATACGCCACCGGCGAGCAGTGGGAACTGCGCCATGGCCCCCAAACGGCCGTCGTGGCACAGCTGGGAAGCGCCCTGCGGCACTACTCGGTGGGCGGGCGGCCCGTGCTGGCCGGTTTCGACGCCGACACACCGATCACCGGCGGCCGCGGCCAACTCCTCGTACCCTGGCCCAACAGAGTGGGCGGCGGCCGCTACACCTGGAACGGCCTGGACCTCCAACTCCCCCTGACGGAGCCGACGAGGAACAACGCCATCCACGGCCTGCTCCGCTGGACCCCCTGGAACCTGCTGGAGCACGGTGAGGACGTGGTGCGTGCGGGCACCACGCTCTTCCCCCAGCCCGGCTACCCCTTCCTGCTCCGCATCACCGCCGAGTACCGGCTCGGCCCCGGAGGACTCGCCGTCACCGTCACCGCGGCGAACCTCGGGGAGACCGTGGCGCCGTACGGAGCGGGTCAGCACCCCTACCTCACGGTCGGCACCGACCTGGTGGACGAGGCGGTGCTGACCGTGCCCGCACGACAGTGGCTGCGCACCGACGAGCGGGGCCTGCCGGTCGGCAGCGAGCCGGTCGAGGGCACGGCCTATGACTTCCGTACCGCCAGGCCCATCGGCGACCTGGCCCTGGACACGGCGTTCGCGGGGCTCGACCGGGACTCCTCCGGCCGGGTCGCCGTCCGGCTGGCGCATCCCTCCGGGCAGCACGGCGTCGAGCTGTGGCTCGGTGAAGGCGCCGAGTACGTGCAGGTGTTCACCGGGGACACGCTTCCGGAGGCCGAACGCCGCCGCAGCGTCGCCGTCGAGGCCATGTCCTGCCCTCCCGACGCCTTCCGCAGCGGCACGGCGGTCGCCGCCCTCGCCCCCGGTTCCCGGCACGTGCTCCGCTGGGGACTGACGCCGTGGGGGACCTCGACCTGAGGCCGCCCGGCCCGCGAGGAGGAACAGGGCCGGCCTTCTGCGGAAACCGGGCCGCACCGAACCGGTGAGCGTCCGCAGCCATGGCGCCGCGGCGGAGACAGCGGCGTGTCCCATGTGTGCCGTGACGCGACGGTGACTCCGCTACGGCGGCGCACCTCGCCGTGGTCCCGCTCTCCGCCGGCCGGAACACCGCCCCGGCCTCGATCGCGGTGCATCCCAGTGGTCTGCTGGACGTGTTGATCGCGTACTTCGAGGCCGCGTGGGAACGCGTGTACCCGCTGTCTCCGAACGCGGCGGGCGAAGGCGTCAGCGAGACCCCGACCGGCGACATCGACGAACTCGATCTCCGCCTCCTGACCCTGATGCTCACCGGGCTGACCGACCACACGGGGGCCGGCCGGCTGGGCATTTCGCGTCGCACGTACCAGCGCCGTATCGGAGACCTCATGGCCGAGGCAGGGGTCGGCACACGGGTCCAGCTGGGCCGGCACGCCGCCCGCCTGGGCCGGGCGTGAACCGGACGACCCATGCCCCGGTCAACCGGACGACCGTCACCCCGGTCAACCGGCGCGACCCCGCACGCCGGCCGGTGTCCTGCTGAACCGGTTCGCGGGCCTGGCCAGGCCGTAGTGCTCGCGCAGGGTGCGTCCGGTGTAGTCGGTACGGAAGAGGCGCCGGCGCTGCAGCTCCGGCACCACCTGGTCCACGAAGTGCACGAGCCCGCTCGGCAGCAGCGGCGGCATGATGTTGAAGCCGTCGGCGGCGCCCTGTGTGAACCACTCCTCCAACTGGTCGGCGATCTGCTCCGGTGTGCCCGCGAAGACACGATGGCCACGGCCGCCGCCGAGCCGGGCGATGAGCTGCCGGAGGGTCAGGCCGTCGCGGCGCGCGAGCTCGGCGACCAGGGTGAAGCGGCTCTTGTTGCCGTTGATGTCCCGCTCGTCGGGCAGCTCGGGCAGCGGGCCGTCCAGCGGCAGCCCGCCGAGGTCCACGCCTAGCATGCCGGAGAGCTGCGCGAGCCCGTACTCCGGTACCTGGAGCTCGGTCAGCTCCGCCTCCAGGGCGCGGGCCTCGGCCTCCGTGGAGCCGATCACCGGGCAGATCCCGGGAAGGATCTTCAACTCGTCCTCGGCCCGGCCGTACCTGGTCAGCCGGGACTTGAGGTCCTTGTAGAAGGCCTGGCCGTCGGCGAGGCTCTGCTGGGCGGTGAAAACGGCCTCGGCGTACTCCGCGGCGAACTCCTTGCCGTCCTCGGATGAGCCGGCCTGCACCAGCAGCGGATGGCCCTGCGGCGCGCGCGGCACGTTCAGCGGCCCTCGTACGCCGAAGTACTCGCCGCGGTGGTCGATCCGCCGCACCTTGTCGGTGTCCGCGTAGATGCCGCCCGCCCGGTCGAGCACGACGGCGTCGTCCTCCCAGCTGTCCCACAGCTTCGTCGCCACCTCGACGAACTCGCGCGCCCGCCGGTAGCGCAGGCTGTGCTCCAGGTGCTCCTCCTGCCCGAAGTTGCGGGCCTCGTCGACGGTGCCGGAGGTGACGATGTTCCAGCCTGCCCGTCCGCCGCTGAGATGGTCCAGGGAGGCGAACTTGCGGGCGGTGTGGAAGGGCTCGTTGAAGGTGGTGGAGACGGTGGCGATCAGGCCCACGTGCTCGGTCACGGCGGCCAGCGCCGACAGCAGGGTGAGCGGTTCGAAGCCGCCGAGCGCGTTGTGCCGGACCTTGCCCCACAGGGCGAGGCCGTCGGCCAGGAAGATCGAGTCGAGTTTGCCGCGCTCGGCGGTGCGCGCGAGCTCCTGGAAGTAACGCAGGTCGGTGACCCGTTCGGGCTGGGTACGGGGGTGCCGCCAGGCGGCGTCGTGGTGACCGGTGTTCATCAGGAAGGCGTTGAGATGCAGGTGGCGTGGGTGTGACGGCATGGGATTCCTCGGTAGGAGCGGAGACGGAAGGGGGTGGGGAGGTGAGGCCCCGGAGTCGGTCCGGAGCCGGGGCGGCACGGGATCAGCCCGAGGCCGGCACCCGCCAGGAGCTGAGCCGCCGTTCGAGGGCCACCAGTACCTGGTTGAAGATCACTCCGATCGCGGAGATCGTGATGATGCCCGCGTACATCTGCGGGATCGCGAAGTTGTACTGCGAGGCGTTGATCAGATAGCCGAGCCCCGCCTTGGCGCCGATCATCTCGGCGGCCACCAGCACCAGGATGGACACCGCCCCGGCAAGCCGGATGCCGGTGAAGATCGCGGGCACGGATGACGGCAGGATCACCTTCTGGAACATCCGTGGCGCGGACAGATCCATCGACCTCGCCAGCTTCACCAGCGTCGGATCGGCGTTGCGGACCGCGCTGATCGTGTTGAGCAGGATCGGCCAGGTGCACGCGTACACCACGATGGAGATCTTGGAGGTCTCCCCGATTCCCAGCAGCAGGACGAAGACCGGCAGCAGAGCCAGCGCCGCGGTGTTGCGGAACACCTCCAGCAGCGGCCCCAGCAGATCCGCCACCGGCCGGTACCAGCCGATCAGCAGCCCCAGCGGTACGGCGACGGCGACCGCCAGGCCGAATCCGCTGAACGAGCGCACCAGGCTGGCCCGTACGTCGTCGGCGAGCTGCCCGTCGGACAGCAGCTCCCACCAGGCGACGGCCACGTCGCTGAACGGCGGGAGAAAGGTCGCGTCGACGAGACCGAGCCTGGGCGCGGTCTCCCACATGAGGAGCAGCGCCACGACCGCGGCCGACCTGGTGGCGGCGGACAGCAGCAGCCGGAGCGGTCGGCGCAGGGGACGGGGGATCCGGCCGGCGCGGTGCCCCGATCCGCCTGGTGACACAGCGTTGACGTCGGACGGCCGCTCCGCGGCCTTCTCCGGCGCGGTCGTTGCGGTGGTGGCAGGGGGCGCGGTGGTGACAGCGGTTGCGGTGGCACCTCGCGCCGCCGTACGCGTGTCGGCTGCGGGACTCACGGGACTCACGGGACTCATACGGCAGCGCCTTCCTTCTCCAACTGCTGGGCCCTGGCCACCTCGTCGTGCAGCAGCTCCCAGATCCGGTGCCGGTAGTGCGCGAACTCCGGGCTCGACCGCAGATCGTCCGTCGCGCCGCGGGAGGCGAACGAGATGGGTACGACCTCCTTGACGCGCCCCGGCCGGGAGGTCAGGACCGCCACCCGCTGACCCAGGTAGACGGCCTCCTCGATGCCATGGGTGATGAACACGACCGTCTTGCCGGTGCGCTGCCAGATCCGCAGCAGCTCGTCCTGCAGGGACTCCCTGGTCTGGGCGTCCAGGGCCGCGAACGGCTCGTCCATCAGCAGCACATCGGGGTCGTACGCGAGACTGCGGGCGATGGCGACCCGCTGACGCATGCCGCCCGACAGCTCGTGCGGATGCCGGTCCTCGAAGCCGGACAGGCCCACGAGATCCAGATGGGCCCTGGCCCGCTCCGCGCGCTCCCGGCGCGGCACGCCCGTCGCCTCCAGCCCGAACTCGACGTTGCCCTGTGCCGTGCGCCAGGGCAGCAGCGCGTACTGCTGGAAGACGATGCCCCGGTCGACGCCGGGTCCGGTGACCGGCACACCGTCCAGCAGGATCCGCCCGGACGTGACCGGAGCCAGGCCGCCCAGGAGATCCAGCAGCGTCGACTTGCCGCAGCCGCTGGGGCCGACGACGACCACGAACTCGCCGGCCCCGATCCGCAGGTCGATGCCGTCGAGCGCGGTGAACCCGGTGGTCTGCCGTGCGCCCGTACGGTCCTTGACGGGAAACGTCTTGTGCACGCGCTCGAAGACGATCTTCGGTGTGGTGGACCCGCTCATGCCCTCAGCTCCCGCTTCCCTTGCCGTACGCGTTGAACTCGTTGGTGTAGAGGTCGGACGCCGTGATCCGGCCCTTGGCGATGTCGCCGCGCTCGCCCAGCCAGTCGATCCACAGCTGGAACTGCTCGTCCGTGATCCGTCCTGCCGTCTCGGCGACGCCGTAGGAGCGCCAGTACTTCAGCGATGCCGTGTCCTCGTTGCGGCCCCGCTTGTTCACGATCTCCGTCATCCGGGCCACCACCTCCTCGCGCGGAGTGGTGCGGGACCACTCGATCGCCCTGGCCACGGCGGTGACGAAGGTCCGGGCCGTGTCGGGGTTGCGTTTGATGAAGCGGTCGGTCATGACGTACGTCCCCGCGCTGAAGGCGCCGAGCAGCTGATGGTCGGTGAACAGCGGGCGGATGCCCCCGGTCGCCAGGGCCCTGTCGCGCAGGATGCCGCCGAGGACGGCGACGTCGATCTGCCGCCGGCGCAGCGACTGCTCGGTGTTGACGGGCGGCACCACGAGCGGCTCGACCTTGTCGATGTCCGCAGGGGACAGTCCGTTGCGCTGCAGATAGATTGTGAGCATCGCCTCGGCATGGGCCCCGAGCGTGTTCATCCCGACCTTCTTGCCGATCAGATCACGGGCCGAACGGATCGGGCTGTCGTCCAGGACGTAGTAGCCGCTGTACGCGTGGCGGTCGGATCCGTAATAGCTGACGACGGCCTTGATGGGGGCCTTGCTCGCGGCCAGTTTGACGACCGCGCCGTTGAACGCCCCGCCGAAGTCGGTCTGGCCGGTGGCGGCCGACTGGATGTCCTGCGGGCCGCTGATCGTGTTGCCGATCCACTGGAGTGTCACGTCCCCGAGGAATCCGAGGTCCTCGGCCAGTTCCGGCAGTGTGACCTGGCCTGCCGCTCCCTGGTATCGCAGGGTTTTCGTCCGAGCCGAGCCGGCGGCGTCCCCGGCGGTCGCCCGGCCGCAGCTCACCGCGGCCGCCGAGATGCCGAGCAGGGTGAGGAACTGGCGTCGGGATGTCGCTGTCAACGTGGGCATGGGTGGTTCCCTTTTCGAGGCGGGGCGGGAGCACGGCAGTTCGTGCCGTGCTAGGAGGCGGCGCTGAGGGCGGAATCGGCGCCGAGGGAGGATGCGGCGGGCAGCGCGTCGACGAAGTCCTCGACCGCCCGGAACAGTTCCCCCTCCGCCTCGGGCTGGACACGGACGCCGCCGCCGGGCCGGAGCTCGATCGCCGTGTCGAGGAGGAACCGCCCGGCGACGACATGCCGCGCACCGAGGGCGGACAGCACCGGGCGCAGGGCGTAGTCGATGGTCAGGACGTGAGCCGGACTGCCGCCGGTCGCGAGGGGCAGCACCGTCTTGCCGGCGAGCCCGGCCTGCGGCAGCAGGTCCAGGAACGCCTTGAGCAGGCCTGTGTACGAGGCCTTGTAGACCGGTGTGGCGATGATGAGGCCGTCGGCGGCCTCCACGTCGTGCAGCGCCCGGCGCAGCGCGGCGTGGTCGGTCCGGCCCGCCAGCAGCTCCGCCGGCGGAAGGTCCCGTACGGCCAGGTGTGCTGCGTCGAGACCGGCGCGCGACAGCCGCCGGACGATGTGCTCCAGCACCAGGGCGGTGCGTGAGGTGGCGGACGGGCTTCCGGAAATGGCGAGCAGCCTGGACAACGCGGTCTCCTTCAACGGGCGTTCGGTGTGTGGTTGGAGCGGATCGCGGAGGGCCGGTGCCGCGGCACCGGTCCGCGTCCGGTCAGGCGCCGTGCGACGCGCCCGACGGGACGCCGAAGGCCGGCTCCGGCACGCTGTCCGGCTCCAGCAGCTGCGAGGCGCGGCCGTCGGTCCCGACCGGGACATCGCCGTCGATGGTCACGCGGCGCAGCTTGCGCTCGTGGTCGTCGGAGTCGTCCACGCCGTAGTGCTGGGTGGCACGGTTGTCCCAGATGGCGACGTCGCCTTCCCGCCACTGCCAGCGCACGGTGTTCTCAGGGCGCTCGATGTGCGACTGGAAGAGGTCCACGAGGGCCCGCGAGTCGGTGCCGGGAAGACCGCTGATGCGCTGCACGAAGTTGCCGAGCAGCAGGGTGCGTTCGCCGGTCTCCGGGTGCACCCGGACGACCGGGTGCTCGGTGCGGAACGTGGTGGACGTGAAGACCTCGCGGTACTGGGCGAGCGCCTCGGGCAGCGCGTCGGGGCGCAGCGCCACGTAGTCGTAGTCGTTGGAGTGCACGGCGCGCAGGCTGTCGGCGAGCGTGCGCAGGGGAGCGGGGAGATTCTCGTACGCGGTGGCCGTGTTGGCCCACAGGGTGTCGCCTCCGTAGGGCGGGATCGTCACGGCCCGCAGGATGGAGAACGCCGGGTAGGCGGGCACGAACGTGACGTCGGTGTGCCACTGGTTGGCGCGCCCGCCGTGGTCGGAGTCGATGCCCAGGGAGTAACGCCCGTCGGCGGACGGCACGGTGGGGTGGGCGACCGGCGTGCCCAGCAGGCGGGCGAACCCCTCGTGGCTCTCCTCGTCGAGGTGGTCCTGGCCGCGGAAGAAGACGACCTTGTGGGCGAGCAGCGCGGCCCGCACGGCCGCGACCGTCTCGGCAGCGAGGTCGGGGCCGAGGCGGACCCCGGAGATCACGGCGCCGAGCCGGCCTCCGACCTTCTCCACGGTCGGCTCCCGGGTGGTGCGGACGCCGGTGGTGATCGCTGAAGTCATGGTGTGCTCCTCTCTCAACCCCTCCGTGGCGGCCTGTTCGGGCGCTGCCCGGGGCGACGGGAAGGGGGTGCTGCAGGAAGGGGGATGGATTCGTTCACAGGGGAGTCATGCGGTCCGGGAGCGTTCCGCAGTACGCAGTACGCAGCAGGTGAAGCCGGACCGGCGGGGCGCGGTGCTCAGACGCGCGGCATGGCCGTACAGCGGCTCGTACACGCCTCCGACGCAGGGCGTCGGCACAGGTCGTGGAGCCGCACAACGGGAATGCTCGTCGCGGACATGGCCCGGAGCGTGGCAGCGGCCCGCCGCACCGGTCAAGGGCGGTCGGAGGCCGGTCCGGTGGGTCGCCACTGGTGGAATCGGGGCCGGCGCCGCCGACCGTGCGGTGCTCATCCGAGGGCTGTCGAACCGTCCCTGACCTGCGGCTTCACCTGTCAGGACGGCTGCGCGCCGCGACAGGCTCAGGACCGGCCGAAGCCCGCGCTCCGGACACCGACGATTTCACGCCACCGCAACGCGTCGGCCACGACCGGCAACAGCGCGGAAGGAAGCCCGTGACGCTCGCCCGGCCCGGCCTGCGTCGCATGAGCACTTCAGTGCCCGCGTTCGGGTGTCGGGGGCCCTCCGCCTCGACGTGCACCCGGAGGCGACGACGCCTCAGGCCTGAGCCTTTGCCGCACCGCCGACACCGGGCACTGCGGCCGGCTGCCGCGGCAGCTCGCGCCGCGTGCGTACCGGGGAGAGGAAGACGGGCAGAAAGGCCAGCGTCAGACAGCCGCCGCCCACCCACAGCGCGGTGCGCACTCCGGCGAACTCACCGATCAGGCCGGCCAGGGCCGAGCCGACGGCCAGCGCACCGGTGAGCATGAAACGGAAGGTCGCGTTCATACGGCCGAGGAGCGGATCGGGCGTCAGGCCCTGGCGCAGGCTGACCCCGAGCACGTTGTCGATGCCCATCTTGAAGGTGGCGAGCAGCCAGCCGGCCGCCGCGAGCCAGAGCCACGGGCCCCGGTCGACGAGCGGGATGACCAGCGCCACCGGAGCCATGCAGAGACCGACCAGGCCCAGCGCGCGGCCGTGACCCAGTCGGCGGGCGACGGGGCGGGCGCAGCGCGCGCCGAGGAAGATGCCGACCCCGCCGAACGCCCAGTACAGGCCCAGCACGCCGGCGGACAGCCCCAGTTCACGGGTGAACAGCAGAGGAAGCAGGGTGTTGACGAGCTGCGCGCCGAGGTTGTTCAGGGACGCGGTGAGCGCGAGCGCCCGCAGCTCCCTGTTGCCGAGGACATGACGCAGCCCCTCGGCGATCTGTGCCCTCAGGCCGGCCGGCGGCCGCGCGGGCCCGGACCCCGCCGACGCCGGCTGCGCCCGGCCGACCCCGCCGAGCCGAAGCGCCGAGGCGAGGTGGAGCACGCCCACGCTCACCACGGCCACCGGTGCCGTCAGCAGCTGCACGAGCCCGCCGCCCGCGCCCCTGCCGGCCACATTGCCCGCCGCCTGGAGGCTCACCACCGCGGCGTTCGCCCGCACCAGCCCTTCGCGGCCGACCAGCTGCGGCAGCACGCTCTGCGAGCCCACGTCGAAGAAGACCGTGGCGCAGCCGTTCAGCAGGACGACCGCGTACAACTGGCCGAGCGTCAGTGCGTCCAGCGACCAGGCCACCGGCACGGAGGCGAAGAGCCCGGCCCTTGCCAGCTCCGCGGCGATCAGCACCCGGCGATGGCGCATCCGGTCCACCCATGCCCCCGCCGGCAGGCCGATGACGAGGAAGGCCACCGTGCTGAGGGTGGCCAGCAGCCCCACCTGGGCCGGGCTCGCGTGGAGAGCGGAGACGGCGATCAACGGGACGGCGACGTAACCGATGTTGGTACCCAGCTGGCTGAGCGCGGTGGCCGTGAACAGGGTGCGGAAGCCGGGTGTCCGCCAGGGGTTCTCCGTAAGCATGATCGGTACGGTGCCGGGGGCGCACGCCGCGTACCAATGATTTAGCCTCGGCCGAATGCTGGTGGAAATCGAGTTCTCCGCCGAGGACGTGGCCCGCACGCGCTTCGCCGTCTCCCCGCTGTGGGAGGTGGTGGCGAGCGTGCGGGTGCTCAAGGGCGCCGACCTGCAGGGCATGCACCGGCGCTGGGCCGAGCAGGTGCGCCCGCGGCTCGCGGCGGCGAAGCTGGACCTTGCGCCGCTGTTCGGACTGATCGCCGTGCCGACCGTGGGCATCCCCGGGTTCCTGGTGCCGCCTCCGACCACCCCGCAGCCCTCGCTCGACGTGGAACTCGCCGCGCTGCGGGCCACATCGCACGCTCTGCTCCGTACGACCTCTCCCGGCGCCGAGGCGGCTGTCGCCGCGCTGCGCGAGGATCCGGAGCGCGGACTCGGCCGGCTCGCGGACGTGATCAGCGCGTACTGGGAGGTGGCGCTCGCGCCGTACTGGCCGCGCATCCTCACCCTCTTCGAGGGCGACATCCTGCACCGCGCCGGGCACTTCGCCGAGGGCGGCGCGCGGCGCCTCTTCGACGACCTCGACCCGCAGCTGGCCTGGGAGTCGGGCACCCTGCAGATGAACCACGGCTGCACCGGCGGGGTGCGCCGGCTGGACGGCCGGGGGCTGCTGCTCGTGCCCTCGGCCTTCACCTGGCCGCGGATCTTCTCGACGCTCGGCAGCCCGGACTGGCAGCCCACTCTGCGCTACCCGCCACGCGGCGTCGGCACGCTGTGGGAGCAGCGTGCGCAGCCGTGCTCCGACGCCCTGTCCGGCGTGCTCGGCCGCACCCGCGCCCTGCTGCTTGCCGAGCTGGCCGCCCCCGCCTCCACCACAGACCTGGCCCGCCGCATCAACCACTCCCCGGGAGGCGTGTCCCAGCACCTCACGGCACTGCGTGCGGCGGGCCTCGTGCGCGCCCACCGCACGGGGCGGGTGGTGCTCTATGCGCGCACGAGTGTGGGAGAGGCGCTGATACGGGGGAGTGGCGACTGATCCCGCCGGATCGGCTCCCGCCGGATCGGCTTTCCGACCGGTCGGCTGCCATATGACGACTTCGGTCCCGTCGGCTCCCGTCCGGTCGTCGGGACGGGACCGGGACCTACTACGTGGGGTCCAGGGGCTGTTCGGCCCAGATGGTCTTGCCGTCGCGCGTGTACCGGGTGCCCCAGCGCTCGGTGAGCTGTGCCACCAGGAAGAGCCCGCGGCCGCCCTCGTCCGTGGTCCGGGCCCGGCGCAGGTGCGGGGAGGTGCTGCTGGTGTCGGACACCTCGCAGATCAGCCGGCGGTCGCGGACGAGCCGCAGACCGATCGGGCCGCCGCCGTACCGGATGGCGTTGGTGACGAGCTCACTGACGATCAGTTCGGTGGTGAAGACCAGCTCCTCCAGTCCCCACTCGGCCAGTTGGGCGGCCGCCAGCGTCCGGGCCTCGGCAGCGGCGGTGGCCTCCACGGGCAGCTCCCACACGGCCACCTTCTCGGTCGCCAGCACGCGCGTTCGGGCGAGGAGCAGGGCCACGTCGTCGGCGACGTCATCGGTCGGCCGGTCGTGCAGCAACCTGCCCTCGACCGTCCTGCAGACGTCCTCCAACGAGTCCGCAGGCATGGCCAGTGCGCCGCACAGATCCGCCAGGCTCTCGTCGACGTCCCGCTTGCGGGCCTGGATGAGTCCGTCGGTGTAGAGGGCCAGGAGGCTGCCTTCCGCCAGCTCCAGCTCCGCGGTCTCGAACGGCAGCCCGCCCAGACCCAGCGGCGGACCCGCGGGCACGTCGAGGAGGTGCACCTCTCCGTCCGGGGTCACCACGACCGGCGGCGGATGCCCGGCGCGGGCCAGGGCGCAGTTCCGCGAGACCGGGTCGTACACCGCGTACAGACAGGTCGCGCCCACGATCTGGGGACGGCGTGGGCCGGACCCGTCGGGCTCCCCCGCCCCGTGGGCGGGCTCCTGCTCGGCGGCCAGACGGTCCACGAGATCGTCGAGGTGAGAGAGGACCTCGTCCGGCGCGAGGTCGAGATTGGCCAGGGTGTGCACGGCGGTGCGCAGCCGGCCCATGGTGGCGGCGGCGTGGATGCCGCGACCGACCACATCGCCGACCACGAGCGCGACACGCAGCCCGGAGAGCGGGATGACGTCGAACCAGTCACCGCCGACGCCCGTCGTGGCGTCGGCCGGCACGTAGCGGTGGGCGACTTCGACCGCGGGGTGCCCCGGCACCTCGTGCGGGAGCAGGCTGTGCTGCAGCGTGAGGGCCGCCAACTGCTGCTGGGTGTAGCGGCGTGCGTTGTCGATGCAGACCGCGGCACGGGACGCGAACTCCTCTGCGAGCCTGAGGTCGTCCTCCTCGAACGGCTCGGTCCGGTGCCACCGCCACAGACTCAGGATGCCGAGCCCGAGTCCCCGCGCGATCAGCGGTACCACCATCAGCGAAGGAGTACCGAGGCTCCGGACGCGCACGGCCCGCTCCGGGTCGCCGACCAGCCACCTGACGATGCTTTCGAGCTCTGTGTCGAGGACCGGACGTCGTGCGGCCAGGCTTCGCGCCTGCGTGCTCTCCGGCGGGATGTCGATCGTGCGGCCCACCGGATACATCGCCCTCCCGCCGTCCGGCAGGATGCTGAGGACCGCCGCCCGCTGCACCGTGGTGAACGGCCCCTGCACCGGCTCCTCACCGCGGATCACCGGCTCCTGCAGATCCACGGAGACACATTCGGCCAGGTCCGGGACCGCCACCTCGGTCAGCTCCCTTGCGGTTCTCCCCACGTCCAGCGTGGTCCCGATGTGGGCGCTGGCCTTGTTGAGCAGGGCGAGCCGACGCCTCGCCCGATGGCGCTCGGTCACGTCCACGATCGTCTCGGTCACGCCGAGGATCCGTCCGGAGGCGTCCTCCATCCGGAACGCCGACACCGAGACGAACAGGTCCTGGACGGGACCGTGTCGCGTACGGCAGTGCTGCTCGGCGAAGACCGAGGACCGGCCCGTCTCCAGTACCTTCCGCAGTTCCCGCTCCACCGTTTCCGTGTCCTCCGGGATCAGGAAGTCGCCGATGCGCAGTCCGCGGTGCTGCTCGACCGGGAGCCCGCTGAAACGGGCGAGCGCCCGGTTCACCCGCAGGATGGTCAGGTCCGGCGCGTGGACGGCCACGCCGATCGGGCAGCGGCTGAACACCCCGTCGAGTACGGAGCGGTCCGTCTCCCACTGGATCACCTCTTCGGCGGGCGCGGCGACGAGAAACCACTCGTGGTACGAGTCGTGCATGCCCCGGGAGCCGCCCTTCGTGAGCACCCGGGCCCGGCAGCCCACCGCGATCCGGTGGCCGTCGCGGTGCCGCACGGGGACGACTCCGAACCACCCGCGGTCGTGCCTGCAGGCGGCCACCGCGTCCATGACGACGTCGCGGTCGCGGGGATGGACCAGGAAACCGCACGCCGGACGCCCGAGCGCCTCCTCGGGCGGGTAGCCGAACAGCGCCTCGGCCCGCTCGCTCCAGCCGACGAGGTTCCCGCGGTCGTCCAGCACCGCCGAGGCCGCCAGCCGCACCGCGAACGGGTCGTCCGGGCTCTCGTGGAACGCCGTCAGGGGTGCGCCCATGGTTACCACCGTTGCCCTTGCGCGTTCCGGGCGGGATCGTGCGGATCCCGCCGCCCGGGATGGGTCGTGACCGAGCCCGGAAGGGGCAGTGCTCTGGCGAGCAGGACGGCCACGTCGTCCCGCGCCGTGGCGGGCAGCAATCTGTCGAGGACGCCTTCGCAGATCTCCTCCAGCGGGCGGTCGAGGTGCCGCAGCGCCTGGGCGAGTTCGTGCATGCCCTGGTCGAGGTCCCGGTGACGTGTCTCGATGAGGCCGTCGGTGTACAGCGCCAGCAGACTGCCGGGGGGCAGCAGCACCTGCTCGGTCCGGAAGTCCTGACCGCCCGCTCCCAGCGGTGTTCCCGAGGGGCCGTCGAGGAAGGCGATCGTCCCGCGGGCGTCGGCGACGGCCGGGGGCGGATGGCCGGCCCTGGCGAGCAGACAGCGGCCGGCGGCCGGGTCGTGGACCGCGTAGACGCACGTCGCCATTTCGTTCTCGCCCAGGTCGGCCACGGCGGCGTCGAGGGAGTGCAGCATCCGGTCCGGGGGGACGTCGTGACGTGCCAGCGTGCGGACCGCTGTGCGCAGCTGACCCATGACGGCTGCCGCATGGATCCCGTGCCCCATCACGTCACCGATGACCAGCCCGGTGCGGCCGCCGGGCAGGGCGATGGCATCGAACCAGTCGCCGCCGACCTCGTGGTCGCTGGCGGGGAGGTAGCGTCCGGTGAGTTCCAGGCCGGTCACGTCGGGCAGTAGATTGTCCGACAGGCTGCGCTGCAGGGTCAGGGCCGCGGCGCGCTGGCCGGTGTACATGCGCGCGTTGTCGATGTACAGCGCCGCGCGGGCGACGAGCTCGTCGATGAGCACGAAGTCCTGCTCGTCGAACGGCTCGCGGCCGCGGGTGCGCGCCAGCACCACGGCGCCGAGCACCTTGCCGCGGGCGACGAGCGGAACCAGTCGCCCGCAGCTCATGCGGGCACCCAGGTACTCGCGCAGCGGCTCGGCGTGCGGCCCGGGCATCAGGGCCGGAAGGTCCGCCAGGGAGAGGTTCATCGGCAGCCCTTCGGCGATGACCCGCTCGTACACGGAGCCGAGGGGGACCTGGAAGGTCTGGCCGGCCACGAGCTGTGCGGTGGGTGCGGACGGATCGGGGAAGGTGGCCGCCAGACGGCGCACCACGCCCTGTGCGCAGGCGGTGGCCTCGTCGGGATCGAGCACCTCCGCCAGCACCTGCACATCGGCCGAGTCGGCCACCCGGGGTACCAGCACCTGCACCACCTCCTCGGCCGTCTGCCGCAGGTCCAGGGTGGTTCCGATCCGGGTGCCCGCCTCGGCCAGCAGGGCGAAGCGCCACCGCGCCTCTTCGGCGGCGGTCTGCGCCTGCTGTCGGTCGGTGATGTCGATCAGGGAGGCGATCAGCCCCAGCTGCCTCCCGGTGCGGTCGACGAGCGGCGCGCACGAGCAGGACCAGGTCCGGTCGGAATCGGGCTCCGGGGCGATACCGGATCGGGATCCGGGACCGGAACGGGGACGACTCGTGCGGCGTACGTCGACCACGGCCTCACCGCCCTCCATGACCTGCCGCATCACCGCCTCCAGCGCCGTGGCGTTGACGCCCGGCGCGACCTCCGTGGGGCGCTTGCCGACGTGCTCGGCGGCAGGCACCCGGTTCATCCGTGCCAGCGCGTCGTTGACCCGGATGAACCGCAGATCGGGGTCCACCATGGCCAGACCGATGGGGGACTGGGTGAACAGGCCCTCCAGGGCGGCCAGCGAATCCCGCATACGCATCACCACGGAGGTCTCCACGGCGATGATGAGCATCCCCTTGTCTCCCTGCGCACCGGGAGCCGGGCAGATCCACATCTCCATGTGCACCGGGTGCCCGTCGCGGTGCCGCGCCGGGAGGGCTCCGACGACCGCCTCGCCGGCCAGGACCTGCTCCTTCAGCTCCTCGGCCAGCTGCCAGTTGGCCTCGGGCACCAGAACCGCGAGCGCGTCCCTGCCCAGCACCTGGTCCGGTGACCAGCCGAGCAGGTCCTGGGCGGCGAGCGACCACTCCGCGATGCGCCCCTGCGCGTCGACCCTCCACAGCGCGATGGGAAGCAGCTCGCTGAGCACTCCCGCGTACCCGACCACCGACAAGGGCTGGTCCGGCACATCGCTCGTCGGCTTGTGTGTGTCCAACGCAACGACCTAACCCCGGGGCGCTGTGCCCGACGGCCGCTCCCGGGCGACGCGTTTGACCGGGTGCATTTCCTATCAAAACACCCTATCCGAGCCGCTGCGGTCGGCGAGCGGAGCGTACGGGGTGTGAGCCACCTGCCACCTGCGGCCCTGCCGCGCGGGGCCCGGCGCGCCGGCCGCAGGGTCCCGGATCACGGTCCGTCGGGTGGGGGTTGCCGCCCTCCGCCCTGATCGTTTCGGTGCAGTGGTGAGCGGAGCGGAGCGGACGGCGGCGACCCCGGTGTTCCCTGCCGGTACGCCATGTGCGCGACGGCGACGGCGGCCGGCACCGTTCCCATGGCGCCGGCGCCCACCGTCCGTGAATCCGGCGCCACCGTGGTGAGCGACGCCCCGTCGTCGGGGCGGCGCAGACGCATCCGCGTCTTCGTTCCCTTCACGCCGATGCGCACGAGGTGGAAGTCGGCATGCGGGCGACCGGCGTCCGTGATCGTCCCTCCGATTCCCCGACGGCGGAGTCGACGGCACACACGTTGATGCCGCAGGAGTGGAGTGGCACCGGGGGGCACCGTGAGAAGCCGTCCTGCCGACGACGGCATCCCTGTGTCCGGTCGGCTACGTTGTGTCACTGGAGTGGGTGGTCGGGCTCGCTGGAGTGGACGCTCCGGCACAGTGGCATCGCCGCGGAAGGGCGCACATATGACCTCGCAGCCGAGCACCGCCGCAACGGCGGCTCGGGCCGGTGACACCGCAGCCGCACGGCTCAAGGAACGGATCTACGCGACCATCACTCTGACCGCCGTCGTGGTCGCACTCGCCGAGACGGACGAACCCGACCACGTCGAGGCGGCACTCACCGTGGCCGTGACGGCGCTCGGGATCTGGCTGGCCACGCTCGTCGCAGACGAGCAGTCGCACCGAGCGGTGAGCGGGCGCGGCGCCACCCGGCGGGAGATCCGGACGGCGCTGCACGTCTCCAGTCCCTTGCTGCTCACCGCCGTCGGGCCGCTGGTGCTGATCGCCCTGTCGGCGCTCGGGGCCATGGGCCTGGTCACCGCCCTGCTGATCGGTGCCGGCGTGGAGGTGGCCACCCTGTTCCTGTGGGGCTGGCGGACCGGTCTGAGGATGGGCAACGGGCCGGTCAGTGCACTGATCTCCGGTCTGCTGGACACCGCGATCGGCGTAGGGGTCGTCGCCGTGAAGCTCCTCGCAGGCCACTGACCAGGGACCGTACGCGGGAGGCGGATCAGGCCCCGGAGGATCCGGAGGACTCCTCGTCGGCACCGAGCGGCCCCAGCACGTGCCGCAGATAGGCCTGCGGGTCGGCGAGGTACCGCCGCCAGTGGTCCACGAGGCCGAGGTCGCGCCACTCGACCCGGCGCATGCCGTGCTCGCCCACCTCGATGACGTCCGCACCGGGCAGGGCGGTCAGCAGCGGTGAGTGGGTCGCGCAGACGATCTGGCTGCCGTTCTTCGCCAACTGGTCCATGTGGCCGATCAGCTCGAGACAGGACGAGAAGGAGAGCGCCGCTTCGGGCTCGTCCATCACATAGAGCCCGGTCTGCAGGAATTTCCCGCGGAACGCCGCCAGGAACCCTTCACCGTGGCTGACCGTGTCCGGCGCGAAGCCCTCGCGGTCCAGGGCGTCCATGGCGGTCTCCGCCCGCAGGAAGAAGCCCTTGCGCGCCGACCAGCTGCCGACCATGCGGCGCCCGCGTGGTGCGGAGTCGAAGCGGATGCGCTCGCCCAGCACCGACTTGCTGCGGTGCGAGGCGTACTTCCAGTCGTGCGAGCCACCGTAGGAGTCCAGCCCGAACCCTTCCGCCAGGGCCTCGACCAGCGTCGACTTCCCGGAGCCGTTCTCGCCGACCAGGAAGGTCACGGGCGCCGTGAACAGCAGCCCCTCGCCCAGGAGTTGCCTGACGCACGGCACCGACCAGGGCCATGCGTCCGCGTCGTACGAGGAGAGGTGGGCGTACGCACGTTCGATAATCACCCGCCCGATTGTATCCGTCGGAGAGCCGCACGCATCCGCCCGCGGGCAACTCGGGTGATCCCGGGGCCGATTTCCGGGGCAGCGGTCCGGGGCCGAACCAGCGCGCTCGGGCCCGCTGACCAGCAGCTTTCCCGCCCCGGCATGCGCCCCCCGGCGCGCCGGGGCACGCTGGTCTGGGGCCGTCGGCCGTCCGGCCGATGGTCGTCGAGGGAAGGGGTGCTGCGATGTTCGCGAGACTGAGCACCTATCAGGGATCACCCGTGCCGGCCGAGGGCGACCTGTCGGCGACTTCGGAAGCGGTTGTCAAACAGATCCAGGACGTGCCCGGCTTCGTCGGCGTCTACTACCTCGTCGACCGGTCCACCGGAAAGGCGGTGTCCATGACTCTCTGGGAGGACGAACCGTCGATGGAGGCCAGTGAGGAGAGAGCCGGCCAGATCCGTGAGGAGACCGCACGGAGAGAAGGCCAGCGGGTCCTCTCCGTCGAGGGGTTCGAGGTGGGCTTCAGCCACTTCAACCGCTGACGGCACCACCCAGGAAGTGGAAGCCGGGCCGGGGATGCATCAGAAAGTCGTGGTGCGAGATGTTCCACGCGTACGCACCCGCGAGCGCGAACACCACGCGGTCCCCGGCCCGCAACCCCCTCGCAGGGACACGGCGGGCGAGGACGTCCTTGGGGGTGCAGAGCTGGCCCGTCAGCGTGATCAGATCCTGCCGGGACGCGGCCCGCGGCCAGGGATGGGGCCAGGTGTCCACGGGCAGAAGCGCGCAGGGCTGGTCGTGGCCCTTCGTCACGGGCGTGCGCAGATGGTGCGTGCCCCCGCGTACGACGGCGAACTCCTCGCCCAGACTCCGCTTCACGTCCAGGACCTCGGTGGCGTACCAGCCGCAGTACGCGGTCAGGGCCCGGCCCGGCTCGATTCGCAGCAGCAGCCCGGGGTGGGCGGCCGTGAGGCGGGCGAGGCCCGCACCGTAGGCCGCCCAGTCGAACAGGGCGCCGGGATCGTCGTAGTCCACGGTCATTCCGCCACCGACGTTCACCTCCTGCAGCGTGATGCCATGGCGGTCGGCGAGGCGCACCGCCCAGGTCACGACGGACTCGGCGACGGCGAGCTGCGCCGGGGCGCCGAGACCGCTGGCGAGATGGGCGTGAATGCCCCGCAGCTCAAGGTGCGGATGGCTGCCGCCCGTGACCAGGCGGATCATGGCGTCGGCCTCGGACGGGTCGAGGCCGAAGGGCGTCGGCCGGCCGCCCATGGACAGCGCGCTCGCCTTCAACGTGCCGTCGGCGAGCGGCAGGTTGAAGCGGAGCAGGACCGCGATCCGCGCCCCGGGCACCACGCGGGAGGCGAGGTCCGCCAGCATGCGCAGTTCGTGAGCGCTCTCCACATGGAACCGCTCCACACCCGCAGCAAGCGCCGCCGCCGTCTCGTCGGGAGTCTTCCCGGGGCCGCCGAACGCCAGCGGACGACCGGGAACGGCCCTGGCGACATGGGCGAGTTCGCCGCCCGACGAGACCTCGAAGCCGTCCACGAACGGCGCGAGCGCGGTCAGGATCTCCGGCTCGGGGTTGGCCTTGGCGGCGTAGTACAGCTCGACGCGCTCCGGCAGCGCCGACCGGACGGACGCGGCGTGCTCGCGCAGCGCGGCCAGGTCGTACAGATAGGCGGGCAGCTCACCGGACGCGAGGGACAGCGCCCGTTCGCGGACCGGAGGAGTGAGGACGGTGGTGGTCAACGGGCGTTCCAGGCGTCGATGTCGTCGAATTCGGCCATGCTGTCGGAGTTGTCGGAGTTGTCGGCGCTGTGGGTGCTGTCGGCGCTGTGGGTGCGGCTCGCGCCGGACAACACGGCCGAGGCCAGCGGCGAGGGCAGGCGCACATAGCGCGCCTCGCGGTCGGCCGTGCGCGCCCAGCGGGTGAGCAGATTGGCCTTGGCGGGCAGTGGCTCACCCGCGAGCAGGGCGCCCAGGCGGGGCGGGCAGCCGTGCTCGCCCGCGTGCCTCCGGAGCGTGCGGTGGACCTCGGACCACAGCGCGGGTTCGGACCCCGGATGCAGATCGGCGAGGGCGGCCAGCATCTCGGCGACGTGGTTCACGACCAGGCAGTACACCACCCGGTCCCAGCCGCGCCCGGCGTCGTAGGTCAACGAGCCCGCGACCTCGTCGGGAAGAGCCGCGAGCGTGCCGGCATGGTGTGCGGGGAGGAGCTTGGTGCCCTCCAGGTCGCGGAAGAGGACCCGGGCGGGCCTGCGGTCGGCGTCCACGCAGACGAGCACGTTCTGCAGATGGGGCTCGAGGACCACACCGTGGTCGAAGTACGCAGCCAGGACGGGCGGAACGAGCAGCTCCAGGTACGCGCGCCACCACGACAGAGCCGCGCCGGCGTCCGCGCCGGCCAGCAGACGGGAGAGATGGCCGGGCCCGGTGGGGTACTCGTCGGCGACGGCCGCGGCGAGGAGCGGGGTGACCCCGGTACGAAGGTGGCGGGCGAGCCCTTCGCGCACGATCACGCCGAAGCCCTCGAGGAGGGCCAGGACGGGGCTGCCGTCGGGACCGGGCAGGGCGAGGCTGCGGTAGGCGGGCTCGCGGAGCAGGCCGGTGCCCGGGAAGCGGGCGGCCAGATCGGCGAGTAC
This sequence comes from Streptomyces sp. NPDC001970, assembly GCF_053594115.1. Taxonomy (NCBI): domain Bacteria; kingdom Bacillati; phylum Actinomycetota; class Actinomycetes; order Kitasatosporales; family Streptomycetaceae; genus Streptomyces; species Streptomyces sp. NPDC001970. Next base: position 29,666 of record NZ_JBSFDW010000037.1, read on the forward strand.
GGGGCGGAGCAGGCGGGTGAGGGCGACCGCGCCGCCGAGCTCGTAACGCGCGTTCTTGCGGAGACAGTTGGTGATGCGCACATTCAGGCTGAACTTCAGGAAGGTGTCACCGTCGTACAGGGTGCGCACCGAAGCAGTGGCGGTGAAGGGCGTTCCGCCCGGGCCGAGATCGAGGACATCGCCCCGGCGGAGGGCGTCCCGCAGGGCCGGGTGGTCCTGCAGCAGCGTGTACTGCCACGGGTGTGCGGGCAGCAGCCGGTATCCCTCGGGCACCGGTCCCAGCCGGTCCAGCGGCCGGGCGGCGCCGGGTTCGGCCGACTCCTCGGCGATCAGGTGGTCGCGGACGGCGAGCAGCCGCAGCGGGAAGGAGGCTGCGGCCTCGGGCGCGTACGCGGACCAGGCGGCGGGGTCGCCGCCGCGGGCCTTCGGCGTGGGGTGGAAGCGGTGGCCGAGGGCGAGGGACTGCTCGGAGGCGAGGTAGACGGTGAGCGGATCCGCGTCCCCCACGCGGACCGCCGGCGCGTCCGAGGCGGTCCCTTTCACGGCCGCCCCCTGCACGGCCGCTCCCTTCACGGCTGCCCCGTCCGCCGCCGCCCCGCGCGCGGCGAGGGCAGCGGCAACTCCCCGACGGCTGGCGGCGATCTGGACCAGGAACTCGTCGTTCGCCGTACCGGTGCGGAGGGAGAGCTCCTCATGGATGTGCTCCGCGAGGCGCCGCCAGCCGAGTTCGGTCCAGCCGTCGGCCGTCTCCTCGGCGACCGGGCCGGAGAAACGGTGCGCGCCGAGGAGCGATCGCCGGCGCAGGGCCACCCGGAGCAGGACCCCGCGTCGGGGCAGGCGCAGCAGCAGATGGCCGTCGATGACGGCGGTCTGGTGCTCGGGTCCCGACACCTCACGGAGCAGGCAGTTGAGCAGCGTGTGGACCACGGCCTCGTCGGCGGTGGGCAGCCCGGCCGTGGCGGAGCGCTCGGCCGGGACCTGAGCCGGGAGCCGGTCCGGGAGCCGGTCCGGGAGATCGGCAGAGGACCCGGAAGGCCGGGATGATCGAGAGGATGGAGAGGGACGAGTGGACGTCATCGCCGGTCACACTCCCCGCAGCAGATAGTTGGGACCGGATGTGTAGTGCTTGTTGATGTCGGACGCTCCTGAGCGTTCCTTGGTGAGCAGGGTTCCCGCGGAGACCATCGCCTTGACGGGCAGCCGCGGCGCATCGAGGACGTGTGCGCGCAGGACGGCACCGGGCTCTCCCGGCCGGGTGCCGAGGCGCTCCACCGCCTCGGCGAGCCGCTCCCGTACGAGCCCGAGCAGCCGCTCCAGCGGGACTCGGCCCAGCCGGGCGAGCCCGAACGCGTAGGCCCCCGCGCACAGATGGACGGTGATGGTGGTGAACAGGTCGACGACCGGATCGTCGCTGTCACCGCATATCCGTGCATCCTCGAACGACGACGGGTACGGAGCGTCGGCTCCGAGGGCCTCGCGCAGCCGGACGCGGTTGACGCGCGGGCCGTCGTTGTCCTTGAGCAGCAGTCGCAGTCGCGGCCGGCCGGCTCGTTCGTCCAGCACCAGCGACACGTTCTGCTGGTGGGACTCCAGGGCGATCCCGTACGCGAAGAGTGTGGTCTGCCAGTCGAACAGCAGCGTGAGCACGGCGTCGAGGAGGGCGAGCGGGTCGCCGCCGAAGAAGCGGTCGGCGAGATGGTCGACGACCAGCCGGCCACCGGGTGCCCGGCTCAGCAGCCCGGCCATCGGTACGACGACGGCATCGTCCAGTCCGGCGGGGAAGCGGCGTACGAGCACGGCGAGAAGCTCGTGCCCGGCATGGGCGTACGACGTCTCGTCGGCGTGCAGAACGTTGTCCCGGAAGCGGGGCTCGCGGGCGGTCACCGACTGCAGCAGGTGCTGGGCCGCCGCGCCGTCGACGAGGGTGCCGGGCTTGATGGTGCGCCGGTTGAGCCTGCCCAGGGTGGAGGTGGCCAGCGGTACCTTGAGATGGACCCCGGGGTCGTCGGCGAGTGCCACCGTCCGCATGGACAGGGTCGGCACGACGTCGAGGTGCGGACTCCGTGCCAGGACGGCGCGGCCGCCGAGCCCGGCGGCGCGCACGGCCTCGTGCAGAGGTCCGGCCACGGTCAGCGGATGGACGGGGAGGGCGAGATGGCTGTCGTCGAGTCCGGGGAGCCCGAGCGCCGAGGGCAGCGGTGCGGGGATCGGACCCTGGCCGGTGACCACGGTGACCGCGTCCCTGGGCAGGGCGAGCCAGCGCAGGGCGAAAAGGGGATGGAACTCGGGCGCGTACGCCCGCAGCCCACCGGCCGTGAGCCCGGAGCGGCCGCGTGCGGTCGGATACACGGGGTGGTCGAGCCGGGCGGCGAGGGTGTCATGGGCCAGTCCGCCCGAGAGCCCCGTCCAGTACGCCGGGTCGGCGCCGTTCCGCGCCGCCAGCCTGGCATGGACCTCGTCCGCCGAATCGATGTGCAGCTGGAGGGTGGTACGGGTCTGGCGGCACTCGTCGGCGAACGCGTCGAAGCCTGCGCGGTCCTCGGGAGGGGCGAGTGCCCGCAGCGCGGTGAGGACATCGTCGCAGGTGGTCAGGTCCGTCCCGGAGGGTCCCGCCGACTCCCGGCGCAGCAGGGGCTCGCGGGCGGCCCACTCGCACTGGAAGCCGTCCTCGCGCACGGGCAGCAGCAACGCGTCCGCCCCGGGGGTCTCCAGCCGTAGCCATGTCCCGTCGGGGCGCTCCACGAGAGCACTGCGGGTGCGCAGTCCCACCACGTCCTCGCGCAGCAGGGCGCTCAGCACACGAAGGAGCAGGTCCGCCTCCGTCGTGCCGGCGGCTCCGGCAGCCGGCAGCGTCACGGGGTGATCTCCCAGCGCTGCGCGGCCAGGAACTCGGCCACGGCCCGGTCCACCCGCACCTGGTCCGTGCCGGTGGCGCGGACGACTCCCAGGAAGTCGCGGTTGGTGCGGTGGAGCTCGTGGCGCTCGCCGATCCCGCGCAGCGGCCGGTACGTCAGCTTCACGTCGCCGTACTCCAGATCGGTTGCGCCGGGTCCCGAGGTCAGAGTCCCGGCCCGGTCCGCGCACGGATAGTCGAGCCGCGCCGCGACGTTCGTGCGCACACCCAGGTCCGGCGGCAGCGGCTCACCGAGATGGGTACGGAGGACGTGCTCGAAAAGCGGGATGTCCAGCAGCTGGGCGAGCAGCAGATCGCACTGGTCGCCGATGGCGCGGTAGTTGACCTCGATGATCCGTGCGCGCCCTTCGTGCACCACGAACTCGGTGTGGCAGGCGCCGAACCCGACTCCGAGCGCGTCCAGCTGGGAAAGGACCTGGTCCACCACGGGCTCGGGGTGGACCGGTACGTACGTCAGCCGCTCCTCGACGAAGTGCGGGGGAGGGGACAGCTCGGTACGGAACCCGCCCAGCACATGACGGACACGGCCGTCGCCGAGCGTCTCCAGGGTGTACAGCTCACCGGGGAGGTACTCCTCGACGACCAGCGCCGCCCCCGGCCGGCGCGCCTGGATCTCCTCGCAGCGCCGCACGAGCTCCTGAGGTCCCTCGACGAGGACGACGTCCTCGCTCGCCACCCCCTCACGCGGCTTGACCACACACGGGTACGGCATGCCGAGGGCGGCGGTGACCGCGGACGGGTCCTGGCCGGAGGAGAGTTCCACCGACCGGACGGCGTCGGCACCGGCGGCGGCCAGACGACGGCGCATCTCCGCCTTGTCCTTGGTGCGCAGCGCGGCCCGCCAGCTCTTGGTGGGCAGGCCGAAGTAGTCCGCGGCCAGGGCGGTCTGGGTCTGCAGATGGTCGCTGTTGCTGAAGACCGCGTCCGGGGCACGGTGGGCCGAGATCCGGGCGATCACGGCGCGGAAGTCGCGCACGTCGCACTTCAGGACCTCGACCTCGACCTCGACCTCGCCCCCGACCTCGAGGTCCACGACGACGGCCCGGTGCGCCTCGGGCTGGTCGGTGAGCACGGTGACAGCGAGGCCGAGCCGCAGGGCGGCGGGGAGGAATCCCTCGGTGACCGAGTCGGTCGGGTTCAGGGCAAGCAGGTACAGCTGCATGAGGGATCACTTCCGTGCAGGGAGTCGCGTGGCCCCAGACGTCGGGGAACACGAGGCGAGAGCCTAGGTTAGGCACACCTAACCCTGTCAATTCGCCGCGACACGACCCCGGTTGACTCGGATGGATCTTCGTGTGGTTAAGGTGAGCCTTACCTCTCTCGTGTTCGCTGTTGTTCAGGAGCGCCCCGTGACCCTGGCCCCGGCATGCCCATCGGCCGGACCCGCCGTCAGCTGCCCTGCCCTGCTCGCCTCGAGCTATCGACGGCTCACCGCGATCTGCCGGCCGTGGCGGGCGGACATCGCGGAGCCGGGCACGCCGGCCGGCCAAGGGTGGGCCGACGGGGCGGAACTGGCGTTCCGTCCGGACCTCCTCGACGCCTATCTCGACTCCGAGGCACTGAGCATCCAGGACCGGTACACGCACACCGCCCGGCCCGACGTCGTCGCCTCCCGCGCGCTGCACGACTACCTCTGGTCCGTCTGTCTCCTGATGAGCGGCCCCTGGTACCTCGAACGGCGCGTGCCGCGGATCCGTCCGCAGGACGTCAGGGTCAGCCTGACGACGGGGGAGTTCGCCGTCGTGCCCGGCGGGTTCGCGTGCCTGCCCGACGATCCGGCCGCCGCACTGCCCGGCGCACGCGCGCTGGCGCACGAGGACGCGCTGCGGGCCGAGCTGCGCGCGGCGGTCGCCGACCACGTACGGCCGCTGCTGGCCGCGATCGGCCCCCGGGTGCGGCGCGGGCCACGGGCGCTGTGGGGCATGGTGGGAGACGATCTGGTCTCCGGCATCTGGTACCTCGGCCGGATGCTCGGGCAGGAGGAGCAGGGCGTACGGGCGGCCGGTGAGGTGCTGCCGGGGCCCGTGGGGCCGTTCCCGGGTGGCGCGGACTTCCGCCGCCTCGCGGGCCGTGACGGCCAGTCGTACCCGACCCGTACGCGCCTCGGCTGCTGCCTGTACTACACGATCCGCCCGGCCGAGGCGTGCGCCACCTGCCCCCGGACCTGCGACGCCGAGCGGCTGGCCCGTCTCGAGGGTGACGCGGAGACCGGCGCGGCGTCGGAGTGACGCCGTGGCGGACGTGGACCCTCCGCTTCTGCTGTTGGACTCCTGTGCCGCATCGCGGCCGCGTGTCCTACGTCTGCGCGGCGCCTGGCCGACGCCAACGCAACGCCGGACGCGAACTCGACGGTGTACGTGGGCTGCACCCGCGTCTGGCAGGAGCGGCGCCCGGTGGCGCCCGCGGCGGGCTTTGTCCCCGCCCCGCCCCTTCCCGAGCCGGGGCTCCGCCGTCGGACCCCGCGCCTCATACTCCCCTACGCCCTGGCGGGCGTGGGGCGCCCCCCAGCGAGGCTGGATCCTCAGGGCTCTGCCCCGGCCCCCGCGCCCCGAACTTCCCCATACGCCCTGGCGGGCGCGGGGAGTGGGGCTCCCTTCGGAGCCCGTCCCGGCGCGACCCTCCGGTGCCGGGCTGCACTTCCCGCCTGTCCGGCGCGTGAGGATGAACAACGAGGCCCGCCTGCGGTGCGGGGTGCACCTCCGGCCCGTCCGGCGTTTGCGCCTCCGGCGTCGGGGTGCGCTTCGAGCCTGTTCGGTGTGAGAACCAGGCGTCGGGACCGAGGACGCGAAAACGAGAAACGGCCGGATCGAGCGCGCCACGTACATGACCGCTCGGAGCCGCGGCGGTGTGCTGGAGGAAGTCGACCACTTCGGCCGTGACGACCTCGCCCGGCAGCACGTTCGGACCAGGCGGATAGGCCGCCAGGGTGTGCGCCGAGATCATGCCGACGGCTTCGGCGGCCGGTACGACACGTGACGGGCTGAGGAAGGCCTCGCGCGCCGTGAGCCGGGACGGGCCGGGAGCCTCAGCCGGGGCGCGGTGTCCGTACCGGTGCCGCCGGTCAGCGGGGAAGGGAGGCAGCGCAGGGCTTCGATGAAGCGGTCCGTGTCGGGAGCGGCGCGGGAGCCTGCCCAGGTACGCGTCCGGTCGCCGGGTGCCTCCTCGCCGGCCCGCCGTTCACCTCGAGTGCCGTTCACCTCGACTGCCGTTCTCGTGCCGCCAGCGGGATCTCGGCCCACACTTGCTTGCCGCCACTGAGCGGCACGGAACCCCAGGACGCCGCCGTCGCCTCGACGATGAGCAGGCCGCGGCCACCGGTCGACTCCCAGTCGACGTCCGCCGGCTTGACGGGAGTGCGGGGCGACGTGTCGTTCGCGGCGATCCGCAGGCGGTCCGCGGACAGGGTCAGGTCCAGCCGCACCTCTCCCTGCGTGTGCGCGATGGCGTTCGTGACCAGTTCGGACACCACGAGCAGGGCGGCGTCGAGTTCGTCCACCACGTGCCACGAGCGCAGCGTGCGCGCGGTGAAGCGGCGGGCGTGCTGAACGGCGTTGGGCAGCCGCCACACCGTCCAGTGGGTCCGCATCGGCCGGATGCGCGTGCCGTCGTAGCGCAGCAGCAGCAACGCCACGTCGTCGTCGCGCCGCGGCACGCCGCCGAGCAGCTCGTCGGCCACCCGTCCGGAATCGCTCGGGTCGACCGCGCTGAGCACGTCGCGCACGCGGCGCAGGCCGTCCTCCAGGTGGAGGGTCGACGACTCCACCAGACCGTCCGTCAGCAGCGCGAGGATGGTGCCGGGTACCAGACCGGCCTCGGTCATGGGGAACTCCGCGTTGGCGAGCACGCCCAGCGGGGGCCCGCCCTCGACCGCCAGCTCCTGGGTGGTGCCGTCGGGGTGGCGGACGACCGGAGGCAGATGCCCGGCCCGTACGAGCCGGGCGATGCCCTCCTCCATGTCCAGGTCCACGTAGAGGCAGGTGGCGAACAGATCGGTCTCCATGCCGACGAGCAGCAGATTGGCGCGGGAGACCACGACATCGGGCGGATGGCCCTCCACCGCGTAGGCCCTGACGGCCGTGCGCATCTGGCCCATGATGGTGGCGGCTCCGGCGCTGTGGCCCTGCACGTCCCCGATCACGAGGGCCACGTGGGCGTCGCCGAGCGGTATGACGTCGTACCAGTCGCCGCCCACGGCGAGCCCCACCGTCGCCGGCAGATACCGCGCCACGGCCTCTCCTCCGGGCAGCTCCGGGAGCTTGCGGGGCAGCAGGCTGCGCTGGAGCATCCTGGCCAGTTCGTGACCGGCGTTGAGCGCATGGGCGCGCGTCAGGGCCTGCCCGACGAGAGCGGCCGTCGCGGTCAGCAGCGACCGCTCCTCGGGCCCGAACAGGTGCTCGTCGTCCCAGCCGACCATGCACACCCCGACCATCCGGCCGTCGGCCGGCAGCGGCAGCACCGCGAGACCACCGGGTCCGATGCCCGCGAGGCCGGGTTCGAGGTTCGCCCCCGGGGGCCACAGGCTCACATGGCCTTCGCGCAGCGCACTCTGCAGGGTGGGCAGGTCGTGGGTGGAGCTTTCCGGCCATTCGGACCGCCATTCGGACCGCCACACCGGCCAGGCGTCGGGCTCAGGGGGGTCCAGGAAGGTGACCACGAGCCGGTCGCCCTCCAGCTCCGCGACCGCGACACGGCTGGCGTTGAGCGGCTCGCGCAGCGAGGCGACCACCACCTGGCTGACGTCACGGATGGTCGTGGCACCGGCCAGCCTGGCGGACAGCCGCTGCACGACGGAGACCTCGTCGGCGCTGGGGCGCAGGTAGGAGGCGTCGGCGACCACGCCGAGCACGCGCTCCGGCTCGCCGTCGGCGTCCAGCCCCACGCGACACCGCAGTCCCAGCCACCGCAGCTCGCCATTGGGCCGGCGGATGCGGAACGCCAGCTGCTGCCCGTCGGCGGACAGCCGGTCCGGCTCCACGATCGCCATCAGCGCGGGCATGTCGTCCGGTACGGCGCAGGCGAGCAGGCTCTCCACACGCCCGTCGAAGTCCTCAGGAGGAATGCCGAGCAGATCCAGCACGTCCGCGTGCGCCTCCATACGGCCGGTGCGCAGCTCGAGGATGAAGGCGCCGCCCTGGACCGGCATCAGTGAGTGCCCGAGCGGCGGCCGTGGTGTCGCCACTGCCCGCTCCGGGAGCGCGGCCACCGATTCGAGCCCCGCGGCCACCTGATCGGCGTAGAGCTCCAGAAGGCTGCGGCGGTCGAGGCTGAACCCGTCAGGGACCTCTCCGGCGACGATCAGGCAGCCCAGCTCCTTGGGGCCGTGCCCCAGCGGCAGGGCGCCCAGCGAGATCTTGGCCTCGGTCGCCGAGCTCTGCCGGAGAACCCGGCCCGCGAAGTGGTGGGGATCGCTCTCCACGTACGCGGCGAGCTCATCGGGACTCAGCCACAGCGGCGTGCCGACGCGGAAGGCCTCCGCGGCAGGGGAGTGGCCCTCCACGGCAAGGATCGCCGGCAGCCCGTACAGCACGCCCCTGCCTCCGGCCAGCTCGGCGAGATGAAGCTCTTTGCCGCCTTCGGCGAGGACGTAGACAGCGGCCAGCTCGGCCCCGCAGAACGCAAAGCCTGGCCTGGTCACAGTCCGTAACCACCTCCCTGCCCGGGCAGCCACCGTCGACCGACCCACCTCCATGCTGTCGCGCCTTGGACCCTGGGGGCGAGTCAGGAACGGACGGCGGCGAGCTCTGTGTGGGAAGCAGCGGGTCGGCGAAGACCCTACTGGGAGGGTAGGGGCTGAGGCCATGGGCCGGCGCAGGGTGTGCGCCGGCCCGCCCGTTCAGGCGGCGAGACCCCAGCGCGTGCCCGGGTCGGGGTGCCGGACGGCCGCGACGGCGAGGTCCGGCATCTCCCCATCGGGGTGGATCAGGGCCTCACCCCCGCGCTCGAGCGACATGCCGATCCTGCCGCCGCCCAGGTCGGTCCAGGGCAGCGGCCGCCCCCGGCCGTCCACCACGGCCGGCCGCCCCGTCAGGTCCGTCTCGACAACGCACGGCTCTCCGGCCTCGCTGTACAGCCGGACCCAGCGGGTCCGGCCGCCCCGGCGTACGGCGCTGAGCAGGAAGGCGCCCTGGGTGCGGAAGTCGTGCACCGTGAGGTCCTGCCAGGCGCCGGGGGTCGCGGGGAAGACCCGGATCACCCCGCCCCAGCCTCTGGCAGACCATGTCGTGCAGGGACTGGGCCGCGGAGAGCAGGGTCTCTATGACCGGGCCGGACTCCTCGTACAGGGTGTTGGCCTTCACGAAGCGGTCGAGGAGCCGGGTGAGGTGGTCCAGGGCGGCGTCACCCCGTCGCATCTGGGCGCAGATGGAGGCCGCCCCGGTGAAGCTTTAGCCCCGCAGCGCGCCCACGAAGCCGATCCGGTGGTGGAGGGAGGCCTTGATGAGGGCGCGCCTGTCCGGGTCCTCCCAGGTGATCTCGACGTACAGCGGGTAGATCACGAGCAGATGGGAGTAGTGCCGGTGCGACCGGTCGAAGGGCACTCCCGCGCCGATCATCAGGCCGTTTCCGTCCACCGGGTACGGGACCAGGTCCCCGCCGGCGCGGCGCCAGCGGGTCGTCGATGCCGAGGGCGTCGGCGGAATCGAGCAGCGGGCTGGAGCCCCAGCGCAGCAACTGCAGGTCGTCGTTGCAGTCGGGGGCGTCGACCCTGTATTCGGGGGACGAGGTCGCGGGCGTAGTCGGCGTAGGGGAGACCTCGCCGCCGTAGAAGGACCAGGGCTGATGCTCGCCATGGACCCCGCCCTGGAGCCGCGGCCGCTCGCCGCCCGCACCCGTGACGCGCTGCGCCGGATCGCCGATCCGGTGCCGGACTTCGCCGTCGGCGACTTCTCCCGGCCCGAGGTCGCCGAGGCGCTGCGCGACACCGACGTCCTGTTCACCGGCTGACGGCCCCAGCTACCGACCGAACAAACGCCCCAAGAACCCCACCGAACGGCCCGAGAAGCGGCAGGTCACCTGGCAACTCCGGGCCCCTCATCCCGCGTGTCAGTGGAGGCTGAGATCATCTCGGTCTGTCTGTCACGAAGTGGATTTGGGGGATCGGGTGTCGCCAGAGGGGTCGTCTCAGCGGTCGTGGGAACGACTGGATCAGTGGCTGACGGTAATGGCGCCGGAGAGCCGGGTAGCCCTGCTGACCGGAATCAACCCGCCAACAAGGTAAGGAGCGCTTCAACCGGCCGGCGTGTGTTCGATCGACTAAGTGAAGCGCCTTGGTTTTCCCGGGCAGGTTGATGGCGACGCTCGCTCACGAGTCCGGCAGGAGGAGCCAGACTTCGGAGAAGGTGAGGCCGTGCTCGCTGGTCACCAGCCCGCACGGGCAGCCCAGTGTGATCAGGCGCCAGTCGCAGGCCACTGTCCAAGGACCGTCCGCACTCGCGCACCCGGGGCAGTGGACGGTGTCGGCCGTCCACACGCCGGGGGCGGGCCTACCGTAATGCCGGAACCGACCCGCGTACCGGACCTCCCACGGCACGGCCCGGGGCGTGAGCGCAGCGGTCCCGGACGGGCCCGGGGCGGCCAGGGCGGCGAACAGCGCGGTCAGGTCGGGGAGCAGTGCTTCGCCCGCCTCGGCCGGCGGGACCGGCAAGCCGCCCGCCGTGTCCTGGGGAACCAGGTAGCGCGGAGCCGCCGCAGCGGCCGGCGGGTTCGGGGCGGCGTACCAAGGCAGGAGGGCGCGAGCGACAGCGGCCAGAAGGGCGGCGGCCGGCGCACTGACGGCACCTGCATCGAGGTGATGGACTGTGGTGCGCCAGATCCGCTGGAGCCGTCGGTCCCGGTCCGTGGCCCGCGCCCGTGCGCTGCCGGCTCCGCGGGCGGGGAGTGGGGCGGTGAGGCGGGCCAGGACCCGGGCCGCCGCGTCGGCGTCCGCATCGGTGGGGCGCCATCCCCCGGCAGTCAGTACCTGCCGGGCTCGGCCTGACTCTCGAGTCAAGGCGCGCGTCAGCAGCTGTTGGGTACCGGAGGCCGTCACGGGAGTGTCCTGCCCGCTCGACATGGCGCCCCCGTCCAGCTGTCCCGTCCCCGTATCCGTCGCGTTGTGCCCGCGCGCCCGCCCTGAGCGGCAGGAGACATCACATCACACGATGATGCTGGCGCTAACGCATACGTGGCGGCTTCCAGCCCGGCAGTCTCACTCAGCGCATTCCATCACCTCGGGAACGGTATTCGTCGGGTTCCCCCCGCCCGCGGGGATGGTCCCATCAAGGCCATCGAACGGCAGACGCCTCCCTCTGCTCCCCGCGCCCGCGGGGGTGGTCCCAGGGCGGCCAGGACCCACGGATAGGCCGTGGCCTGTTCCCCGCGTCTGCGGGGATGGTCCCCACCAGGTCTGCAGAGGAGACCGAAATGGCTGCTGCTCCGCGCGCCCGCGGGGATGGTCCCCGCCCGCAGATGCCGCCCCCACAGCTGACCGGCTGACCCCCGCGCCCGGTGGGCAAAATCGCCGACGTGTCATTGCGGACCGCGTCAGGGAAGGGAGGCAGGAAGGCGAAGCGTGAAGCGCGCTCCGCGGATGCTTGGAGTGATCTTGAGGGTGCCGTTGTGTGTGGTGGTGATGCGGTGGGCTATGGCGAGGCCGAGTCCCGCGCCGCCGGCGTCACGGGTGCGGGCGTCGTCGAGGCGGGTGAAACGCTCGAAAATCCTTTGGTGATGCTCGGGAGGGATGCCCGGGCCGTCGTCTTCGACGTCGAGAACAACTTCGCCGCCGTCGGCATCGCGAGTCAGGCGGACAGTGACGGTGCTGGTCGCATGACGTTCGGCGTTGTCGAGTAGGTTGCCCAGCACTCGGGACAGCAGCAATGGCTGCCCGCGCACGGTGAGGGGATGGGGCCCGACCCGCACGTCGATGGTGAGGTGCCGGCGCGGGTGGCGCCGGGCGGTCTCCTCACGGACGACGTCGGTGATGTCCACCGTCTCGTATCGCCCTTGGCCGGCGTCCTCAGCGTCAAGTCGTGCCAGGAACAGCAAGTCGCTCGCGAGGTTCTGCAGATGTATCGCGTCGCCGAGAGCGTCGTGGACCACTTGCGGCCAGTCGGCGGTGTCGGGGCGGTTGTGGGCGAGTTCGAGTTCGGTGCGCAGGCAGGCGAGCGGGGTTCGCAGTTCGTGGGAGGCGTCGGCGACGAATTGCCGCTGACGCTCGACGGCGGTCTGCAGACGGTCCAGGGTGGCATTCATCGTGGCGGCAAGGCGGGCGATCTCGTTGCCGGCCCGGGGAACGGACACCCGCCCGTCGAGGTGATGGACACTGAGCTCGGCGAACTCGGCACGGATCGCCTCGACAGGCCGCAGCACGCGGCCGACGGCTATCCAGGTACTGCCGGCGATCAGTCCGGTCAGTGCCAACGCGCCGCCGACCACCGACCACACAATGACGTTCAGCCGGGCCTGCGCGGCCTCTGCCGAGTAGATCAGAACGACGAAGCCGTCGAGGTTGGCGTAGGCGTTGGGCCTGCGAACCGGCGTCGGGCCGTCGGCCGGATCGGTCCAGGGCTTCAGGGACAGATCACCTTGGCTGCTCAGCGAGTCGTGCACCGACGGCCGCCCCGGCAGCGACGGACCGGCGAGACTCAGGTCGTAAGGGAACAGGCAGAAACTCACCTGTTGGCCGTCGAGCGGCATCGGGGAGGTTGAGCCGCACTCCGACACGGGCTTGCCGTCATGGACCACGCGCCCATTTCCTTCCACGACCACGCGGAACCACGGCTCTGGTTCGGCACTGCGCTGCCGGGCCTCCTGCAGGATCGCGCCCCGGGCCGCCAGCGCGACACCGGCGGCCGCCGCCGCCAGCGGGACCACGGCGATCACTGCGGCCAGCAGGGTCAGCCGCATGCGCAGGGTGACGGGCCCCAGCCGACGCAGCAGCAACAGCGTGCGGACAATCCATCTCACTGGTGTCCCCCTTCGCCGGCGTCCAGGCGGTATCCGGCACCGCGGATGGTGCGGATAGTGCTACGTTGAAATGGTTTGTCGAGTTTGCGGCGCAGGGCGCTGATGTAGACCTCGACGATGTTGACGTCGCCGTCGAAGCGGTCGTCCCACACGTGTTCGAGGACCTCGCATTTGGAGACGGTCTCCCCGTTGCGGTGGACGAGGTACTCCAGGACGGCGAACTCGCGGGCCGTCAGCGCAACGTCGGTGCTGCCCCGGCGGCAGCGGCGGGCAGCAGGGTCGATCTCCAGGTCCCCGATGCGCAGGACGGCGGGCCGCTGAGGGCGGCCCCGGCGGATCAGGGCACGCAGCCGCGCGGCCAGCGCGATGAAGGAAAACGGCTTGGTGACGTAGTCGTCCGCGCCGGTGTCCAGGCCTTCGGCCTGGTCGTACTCGCCGTCCTTGGCGGTGAGCATCATCACCGGCGTCCATAAGCCGGCTTCACGCAGGCGTGCGCACAGCCGGAAGCCGTTCAGGTGGGGCAGCATCACGTCCAGCACGAGCGCGTCATAGTCGTTCTCGAGCGCCAGCTCCAGCCCTTGCCGCCCGTCGTGCGCGAGATCGACGGCGTAGCCCTCACCGGCCAGCCCCCGGCGCAGCAGTTCCGCCATGCGCCAGTCGTCCTCGACTACCAGTATCCGCATGCCCACCAGGATGACGTCTCGGTCCTGTGGGGAACCTGAAGGTTCCTGAAGAGCCTTCAGGAACCTTCAGGTTCCCCACAGTCCAGGCATGTCACTGTCCTTTCACAGCCCGCCGCGGTGGGGATCCGCGGATTCGGGACAGGGGGAGCGGGGTTCCGGGAGCCCGGGATCGGGGGCTTGGTGTACTCCCGGAACTCCGCACACTGCCCCCGTGCAGTACTGGGCTTGAGACCCATCCGTGGGGCCGCCGGCGGTGGCCACCACGCAGAACCACGAAGAGGCCCAAGCGGTAGCGGTGTGTGGATCGATTTCGATACACCGTGCCCCGCTCGAGCACAGATCCGACGGAAAGGAACAGTCAACCATGCATCGTTTCGCCACATCCGTTCTGGCCACCGGAGCACTTCTCTTCTCCGGTCTGGCCCTTGCTCCGACTGCCCATGCCGCGAGCTGTGATGTGCAGATCGGCAGGACCTACAAGAGCGGCAACTACATCGTCGGGTACGGCAGTCTCAGCAACTGTGCGAGCACGTCGACCGCAAGGCTGATCATCCAGCGTTGGACCGGCCTGTACTGGAAGGACTACGCGACGGGCACTGCCCACCAGGGGTACGACACCTACGTCAGCCAGAACTGCAGCGGTACGGGCACCCAGACCTGGCGGACGCTTATCTCCGGAAGGACGGTCGGCGGCGAGACCCGGATCAAGGCGTCCAACGAACTGCGGGTGTATTGCGGGTGATCACTGTCCTCGCGATTTGGTAGTCGAAGGTTCGCTGCGAGGCCGCCGGGAATCCCGGCGGCCTCCGCCCCTTTCGTACAGTGGCCCCATATGCTGGGACGGGGTGCCCGGCTTTCCGTAGCGCGCGCCCCTCGTACGAAGCCTGGCCTCTTTCCCCCGTCAGGTCTCGTCCCGCGAGCATACGAAGGCGGCCTGTGCCCCGTGCGGGGTGGGCCGCAGCGCGCAAGGCGACCATCGGTACGGGAGGTCGCGGGCCCGGAGGATCCGCCGTCCGAGACCCCCCAGACGCTATGCCGGACCGGGCTCCCACGGGTGGGCCCCTCACCATCACTGGTCCGTTCTCACCCTGCGGTGACCGTGGCACGTCCAGGGCGGCGCCTCGCCACGGGCCCGGCGTGCCGAAGCGCCGGGGATCCGGGCTTCGGCGACATCCCTCGCTGGACCCGGAACGCACCGGAGCGCGGCATGGACGGCGCTACGATCGTGGAACATGGACATAGCCGTGTATCTCCTCATCCCGCTGATCGGCCTGCTGGGCGCGGTCGTTGAGAACCGCATCAGCCGACTGGACCGCCGGATCGGCGCGATCGAGCGCAAGGTCGATCTGGTGCTGGAACACCTGGGCATCCGCGACACCGGCCCCGAACTGGCCCGGGTGGCCGGGCTCGTGCGCGAAGGCAGGAAGATCGAGGCCATCAAGGTCTACCGACAGCTCACCGGTGCCGGTCTGAAGGAGGCCAAGGAGGCGGTCGAGCGGATGTAGACACGACGCCGGCCACCTCGCCGGGTGGCTCGGCCGGACCGGGCCGGGGCGGCGGTACCGTGGGACGGTTCCGCTTTGCGAGTGCGATGGATGGGGATGGCTGCCGTGTCGACGTCGAATGCCGTGCTGGTCGGCGCCCCGTGCTGGGTCAGCCTGGTGGCCCCTGACATCGGTTCGGCGCAGCGTTTCTACAGCGCAGTCTTCGGATGGGAATTTCGCACCTGCCCGCCTGGTGAGGAGTTCTCCGTCGCGTACCACCAGGGCGCCCCGGTGGCCGGCATCGGGGTCCTGGCAGGGAACGCTGTTCCCGTGGCCTGGACTCCCTACTTCGCGGTCGCCGACGCCGACGTGGCGGCCACGCGGATCAGTGAGCGCTGTGCCACCGTCGCGGTCGGGCCCCTCTCCTTCGGCACCGGCCGCGCGGTGCTCGCCGCGGACCGCGACGGAGCGATCTTCGGGGTCTGGGAGGGGGAGCTGGTCCGCGGCTGGACCGTGGGGCGCGACACGGCGCTGGCCTGGCTGGAGCTGCACACCAGGGACGCCTTCGACGCCGCCATCTTCTACGCCGAGGTCCTCGACTGGGCCGCGGACCGCGAAGGCAGCTGCCAGGTCGCGTACGAGGACGAGTACGTCGTCCTGCGACAGGAGGGGGAGCAGGTCGCACGCCTGCACGGCGGCGCGGTCGAAGCGGCCCCCGACCCCCACGTGCGACCGCGCTGGGACGTCCACTTCTGGGTGAGCGACCTCCACGAAGCCGTGGCCACGGCCACCCGGCTCGGCGGTGGCGTCGTTCCGCCCGTGGACACCGACGCGCTGCGCTCATCGGTCACCCTGCGTGACCCGGATGGAGTCCTCTTCACGGTGAGGGAACGAATCGGCCGGTACGTCCACCCCGGCTGAGCGGCTCCGTCCGGAGGGCGGCCGCGACCCTGCCACGGCCTCCCCCCGGAGCGACGGTTCCCACCGCGGCGCGCCCCGCGCCAGGGCGTCCGCTACCGGTCGCTTTCCTCGGTGCGCCTGCTCTCCTGGGCTCGCAGCCCCGTGGTGACGGCCTCGCCCGCCCCGCCGCGGAGCCCTCGAGGCCCGGGCGGTGTCAGCTCCAGCTCGGCGTCCATGATCTCCCGCTTGAGCTCTTCGCCTGCCGGCGGAGCGGGCTTGCCGTGCTGCCTGGCTCGCTTCATGGCGATCTCCTTTCCGTGCCTTCCGGTCCGTGCCGCCCGGCTACCCGGATCGTGCCGCCATCACTCGTCCGTCCCTCGTCCGTCCCCCGTACGAGCGAGACCGGCGGCCTCGTCCGCGCCGATCAGTGGCCGAGTGACCGCTTGAGTTCCGCCTTGTTCATCGAAGACCGGCCGTGGATGTCGCGGCGCCGGGCCTCCGCGTACAGCTGGTCGTACGTCGGGCCCTCGGATCCGTTGCCCGAGCGCCGACCGCCGTGCTTCGAGGGGGACATGTCCTGGGTGGAGGCCCTGCTCGCGGTGCGGGACTCGCCCGAGCGGGCCCGCTCCTTGTTCACCGTACGGGCGGCGATCTCCTTGGCCCGACGCGGGCTCTCACCGCGCTCCTCCGCGCTCTCCTCGACGTGTTCGTACTGGCGCTCCCGCTTGGGGCTCGATCCCCGGGGCATGGTGACTCCTTCGAACTTCCGTATCCCTGCGTAGGTCCTCCGTGCCACCCTGCGCCGGGGTGGGCGCGCCCGCAAATCCGGACGTCAGGCGAGCAGGTTCACGCCCTCCCGGAACACCCGGGGCAGCCGGGAGGCGAGCGGCACGATGTGCGGGGCGAGCAACGGGTGCTCGCGGGCCCAGAGCAGGGAGCCGGTGAGGAGCCGGTAGCTGCGGGAGAGCCGGAGCCAGGCCCGTTCGTAGGCCTCGGGGCGTCCGGCCCGCACACACCGGACCAGCTCGCCGGCGGCGGTCAGGGCGAGCGTGAGGCCCTCACCGGTCAGCGCGTCGGTGTAGCCCGCGGCATCGCCGACCAGCAGCACCCGGCCCGCGACGCGCGACCGCACCCCCTGACGCAGCGGCCCTGCGCCGCGCACGGGGCTACCCGGGGCAGAGGGCAGCCGCCCGGCCAGGAGCGGGAAGCGCGCCAGCTGCGCGTCGAACGGTGCACGGTCCGAGGTGAGTACGGCGACGCCGACGAGACCGGGTGCGAGGGGCGTGACGTACGCCTCCGAGCGCGCCGACCAGTGGACCTCCACGAGGTCGCTCCACGGCTCGACGGTGTAGTGGCGGCGCAGCCCGTAGCGCGCGGCCCGGCGAGGATCAGAAGGCGCGCACAGTCCGAGCGCGCGCCGGGTGGGGGAGTGCAGACCGTCGGCGGCGACGAGATAACGGGCTGTCAGCCCGCCGGCCGTCACGCCGCGCCCGTCCTGCCGCACCGGGCCGAGGCGCCGGGGCACCGTCCGCACGCCCAGCTCGGCGGCTCGCTCGGCGAGTGCCGCATGCAGACCGGTGCGTCGCACACCGAGTCCACGGCCTTCACGGAAGCGCGCCTCGGCCGTGCGTCCGGTGACGCCTTCCACGTAACGGATGCCGTTGAAGGGCCTGCCCGCGACCGTGACGCCGAGCTCGCCCAGGGCCCGCACGGCCCCCGGCATCAGGCCCTCGCCGCACGCCTTGTCGACGGGTGTGGGGCGCGGTTCGGCGACGACGACCTCGAGTCCGGACAGTGCGCCGTGGATGGCCGTGGCCAGACCGGCCGGGCCGCCGCCGGCGACGAGCAGATCGATCACCGCACCGCGCCCGCCATGCGCGCGGTCCGGCCGTCGGCCAGGGCCTCCTCCTCGCAGCGGACCCGTACGGTGAGCAGCGCCAGGTTCAGCGCGGTGAAGCAGAGCGCGGTCACCCAGGCCGTGTGCACCAGCGGCAGTGCCAGCCCTTCCAGGACCACGGCCAGGTAGTTGGGGTGTCTGAGCCACGACCACCGGTACGGGCCGGTCGTGACCAGCGGGAGATCCGGGACCACCACGACCCGGGTGTTCCAGCGTGGGCCCAGGGCGGCGATGCACCACCAGCGCAGCGCCTGCGCGGCGACGGCCAGCGCCAGCATCGTCCAGCCGAGCCGGGGGATGAACGGGCGGTCCGCGGCCCATGGTTCGACGACACACCCGAGCAGCAGCCCGGTGTGCAGGGCGACCATTGCCGGGTAGTGGCCGCGTCCGTACTCCCGGCCGCCGCGCAGCCGGCTCCACACGGAGTTGCGGCGTGCCACGACGAGCTCGGCCAGCCGTTCCCCCGCGACCAGCAGGACGAGGACGAGGAATGCCGCGTACGCATCCATGCGCGACGTCACCAGCGCAGCAGTACGAGTTCGGAGGAGACGCCGGGCCCGAACGCGAGCAGCAGCCCGGCGGACCCGGGTTCCGGCGGCCCGGCGGTCAGGGTGTCGCGCAGCACGTGCAGGACGGACGCCGAGGAGAGGTTGCCGGCCTGGGCCAGCGAGCGCCGGCTCCGCTCGAAGGCCTGCCAGGGCAGTCCGAGGCCGTCGGCCAGGACGTCGAGGACCTTCGGTCCACCCGGGTGGCAGACCCAGGCCCCGAGGTCCAGCGGCTTGAGATCGTGCCCGCCCAGGAAGGACGTGATCTCCTCGCACACGTTCAGCCTGATCACGTCGGGCAGGTCGCTGCCGAGCACCATGCGGAAGCCCCACTCGCCGACGTCCCAGCCGAGGAGATGCTCCGTGCCCGGATACAGGCGGCTGCGGCTGTCGACGACCAGGGGGCCGGATGCGTCACCGTGACGCGGATGGTCCCTGCCGACGGCCAGCAGAGCCGCGGCTCCGTCACCGAAGAGCGCGCCGGCCACCAGGTTCGCCATCGAGGTGTCCGACGGCTGCAGCGTGAGCGAGCACAACTCGGCGGAGAGCAGCAGCGCGACCTGGTCCGGTCGGCCGGTGAGATAGTCGTGGACGCGTGCAACCCCCGCGGCACCACCGGCGCAGCCGAGGCCGAAGAGGGGGACGCGCCTGACGTCGCGGCGCAGCCCGACGGTGGCGGCCAGCCGGGCCTCCAGGGACGGCGTGGCGACACCGGTCACGGACGTGGACACCACCAGGTCGATCTCGTCGGCGGTCATGCCGGCCTCGGCGAGCGCGAGTTCGAGAGCCTTGACGCCGAGGTCGAACGCCGCCTCGAGATAGGCGTTGTTGGACCGGCCGAAGCCGCCCAGGTGCCCGTAGTCGTCGAGCGGGAGGGCGAGATGCCGTGTGTCGACCTGGACGGAGGAGTGGACGCGGCGCAGCAGACCGGAATCCGATCCCGACGGCAGACAACGGGCGAGCGCATCCGTGATGTCCGCCTGTGGATAGCGGTGGGGCGGGAACACGGTACTCACCGCCAGGACACGTGTCATCGCCCCAACATAGAAAGGTTCTGACACAACATAATGAAATTGGACATGTCGGGCGCGTCGTGACCTAGCGTGGGGTCGTGACGCCGAGCAGGACAGCCCGCAGCGACCCGCACGACAGCCCCGATGCCCCGGCTGCGCCGGCCACGGTGCCGTGCGCCTCGCCGGGCCGGTCGGTGAGCGGCCTGCTCGCGGCGTGCCACCCCGCCCCCGCCGCGGCAGTCACCGTCCTCACCGCGGCGCTGGTCGCAGCCGTCGGCGGACGCGACCTCCTCGGCGGTGCGACGACGGTGTGCGCGGTGGCCGCCGGGCAGTTGTCGGTCGGCTGGTGCAACGACCGGGTCGACCTGGGGCGTGACCGTACGGCCCGGCGCGCGGACAAGCCGCTCGCCACGGGTCGGACCTCGCCCCGGGCGGTGGCCACGGCCGCGGGGGCGGCCCTGGCCGTCTGCGTACCGCTGTCGCTGGCCTGCGGACTGCTTGCGGGCTGCGTCCATCTCGTGAGCGTGGCTGCGGCCTGGGCGTACAACCTCCGGCTGAAGCGTACGGTCGCGTCCTGGGTTCCGTATGCGCTCGCGTTCGGTCTGCTTCCCGCGTTCGTCACGCTCGGTCTGCCCGGGGCTCCCTGGCCGCCGCTGTGGCTGACGGCCGCCGCCGCGCTGCTCGGTACGGGTGCCCACTTCGCCAACGTGCTGCCGGACATCGACCACGACCTCGCGGCGGGCGTGAACGGCCTGCCGCAGCGGCTCGGCGGAAGACGGTCGGCGCCGGTGGCGGCCTTCCTCGTCCTCGCCGCCTCTTTCGTCCTGGTGTTCGCGCCCGCGGGACCGGTCTCCGCCTCGGGCCGGGCGGTGGCTGCGGTCACGGCGCTGCTGTGCCTCGTCGCCGTGGCCCGCCCCTCCGGCAGGGCCGGTGGACGGGTCCCGTTCCTGGCCACGATGGGCATCGCCGCTATCGATGTCACCCAACTCCTGCTGCGCGGCGCCGAACTCGGGTGAGCCGCCGTACGGCCGTCCGGGTGGTAAGCGGCCCCGTCCGCAACTGGACCGGGCCGTGCGCGACTCCTACCCGCCGGAGACACCAATCGAGGAGGCTCTCATGGCTGCTTGGCAGGATTCCGCATTCTCGACGATGACGACCGACCGGGCCGCGTCGACGGTGACGGCGACAGCGCCGGAGACGGGTTCGACGGCCGACCCGTACCGCTGTTCCGGTGCCGGCGACTTTCTGCTGGCCGCACCGGAGCCGGAGAGGCGGGTGCCCATGCAACTGAGCCCGATGGACAGGCGGCGCCTCGACCTGCATGCCGCTCTCACCACTGCGGGGATTCCGCCGCTGCCCGGCGATCTCGAGGCCATCGAGGCTCTCTGCCTGCTCGACGACAGGACGAACGCGACGCTCCAGCGCTGGATCACCAGCACACCGTGAGTCGTTCGCGGTCCCGGTGGGGGCGGCGGACCCGGGATCCGCGACGGGCGCCCGGTCGTGATACCAGCGAACAGGAAGCCGAAGAAAGGGAGGAGTCCGCCATGGCCACGAATGCCGTGCGGATCGACGGCACCAGCCTGCTGCTGGGCAGTGGTGTGCGCGTCCGCTTCGTTCGCACCCTGCGCCTGCCCGAGTCCGGGACGCATGCGCTGCCTCCGGGTCTCGGTGACTTCCCGGTCAGGCGCGTCGAGGACTACCCCGCCACCGCGCCGCCGCACTGGCCGGCACGGGGCGGGGTGATGCCGCCGGTGTATCTGCGGGAGGCGATGTGGCTGAGCTTCGGGGGCAGCCAGGAACCCGCCGCGCTCCAGGTCGGCGTCGGGAAGGTGTGCGCCGTCTCCGGCGAGCGGTGGACCGGCAGGCTCGCCCGGCGGCCGCAGAACCATGTGGTGCTGCCCCGGCAACCGTGGCTGGACGGCATCAACTCGGGCCGGGGGACGGTGCGTCAGTTCGTCGCGGTCCCGCTGGGGCTCGGTGCCACGGTGGAGGGTCAGGTCACGGGCGAGGAGACCCGGGGCGGCATCCGGCTCCAGGCGTACGCACTGTCCGGGCCCGCACTGCACGCCTGGTGCGAGGAGCAGCGCGTCCGTGCCGAGCGGGAGGAACGCGCCAGGCGGGCAGCCGCCCACGCGCCGCCGCCCTGGGGGGCCGGCGGCCGCGTCCGGTGCGCCGCCCGCACCGCCCGGCGGCTACGGGGCGGCATTCCCGGCGGCCATGGCCGCGCCCTCGGCGCCTCCCGCGCCGGGCGGGCCGCCCCTGGTGGCCGCCGCGATGGGGCCGGGTGCGGGCGGTGCCATGAAGCAGGAGGTCTACCGGGACGACCGGCCCCTTTCCGACTGGGCCGACGAGCCTTCCGGCCGGGTGTTCGCCCACCTGGACCCCGCCCGAGTGGCGGCGCATCACCGGTGAGGGGCCACCGCCGTCCCCCGTCGACCGCGCGGCGCACACGCGGGCGGGGCTGCCCTGGTTCGACTACTACGACGAGAACGGCACGGATCTCGCGCCTGCGGACCCGCTGAGCGGGGTCAAGCCGGTCGGCGACTGGCTGGGTGACGACGACAGCCCGTGGGTGCCGCCCGGTGCGCACCAGATCAAGCCGCTCGGCGAAGCGCCACAGCCCGGCCGACCGGTGGCGGACGGGGACTGGTGAGCGAAGCGGGCGTCGCGCCGTCCGCCCGCCTCCGCCCACGACACGTACGCCGGTACCGCATGGTATGTGGCGATTCGTCTCTTTTGAGTCCTACCGTCGGCTCATGACGAAACGACAGATCACGTACCTCGGATGCGTTGCCCTCCTGGTCGCCTCGGGGGTGGGCGCCGCCGGGCCCACCCAGGCCTCGCCCGCGCACGCCCATGGCGCGGCCGCATACGACGTCCGTCCGGGGGAATCGATCCAGGCGGCGGTGGACGCCGCCGCGCCGGGCGCCGTCGTCGACATCGCGCCCGGGATCTACTACGGAAGCGTGACGGTCACCAAGCCGGGCCTGGTCCTGCGCGGGGCGGGACCGCGGACCGTCATCGCGCCGGGCGCCGTCGCGGGGCAGGGCGCCTGTGCCAAGGCCGGCAACGGGATCTGTGTGACCGGGACGGACGCGAAGCACGTCGACAACGTGCGGATCGAGTCGCTGACGGTGCGGGCGTTCAAGAAGAACGGCATCTGGGCCTCGCGCACCGACCGGCTGCGCGTGCTGGACGTGACCTCCGAGCAGAACGGCAACTGGGGCATCGCCCAGGAGCGTTCCACCAGCGGGGAGTTCCGGGGCAACACGGCCCGGGGCAACGCCGAGTCCGGCATCTTCCTGTCGAACACGACCGACACCGAGGCCGGTGCTCAGGACACCCGGGGCGCCCTGGTCACCGGGAACCGCCTCGAGCACAACAGGATCGGGGTCACCATCAGGCGGCTCAGGAACCTCGTCGTCGAGCACAACGCCATCCTCGGCAACTGCGCCGGCGTGTTCGTCGTCGGCGACGAGGGCGTGCCGCGGACCGGTGCCCTGTCCGTGCGGCGCAACCATGTCGGCCAGAACAACAAGTTCTGCCCGAAGACCGCCCGGCTGCCGCAGATCCAGGGCGCCGGGATCGTCCTCACCGGCGTCGAGAAGACGGTCATCGAGCGCAACCTGGTCTGGGGCCACTCCGGCACGTCGCCCTTCGCCGGCGGCATCGTGCTCTTCAAGAGCATCGTCGGCTCTCCCAACACCCGCAACGTCATCAGGAACAACGTACTGGCGCTCAACAGCTCGCCCGACCTCGCCAACCGGGACACCGGCGCAGGCAACGCCTTCGGCGGAAACTTCTGCAGCGTGTCCGAGCCCGCGGGCATGTGCTGACGCGGGCCCGCACGCCCGGTTCCCCCCACACCACGAGAAACGAGGCGGTATGACGACCGTAAGCACCACCACTCCGCAGGAGGCGGCCACTCCGCCGTCCATGCGGCTGCGGGAGCTCGTGTTCGGGGCGGCCTGCGCCGCCGCCGTGCGCGCCGCGGCCAGGCTCGGCGTCGCCGACGCGCTCGGGGAAGCCCCGGCCACCGCGGAGGAACTGGCGGCCGCCGTGCGGACCGACCCGCGGGCGCTGCGGCGGATGCTGCGCGCCCTGTCCTGCTACGGGATCTTCGAGGAGCGGGCCGACGGCCGCTTCGCCCACACCGAGATGTCCCGGATGCTGCGCGAGGACGACCCGCAGAGCCTGAAGTACATCTCCCTCTGGTGCACCGAGCCCTGGACCTGGGACGCCTGGCCGCTCCTCGACGAGGCGGTGCGGTCGGGGAAGAGCGTCTTCGACCGGCTGTACGGCAAGGGGTTCTTCCAGTACCTGCACGAGGACGCGCCCGAATCGGCCCATGTCTTCAACCAGGCGATGACCACGTCCAGCATGCAGTCGGCACGTGACGTCGCCGAACTCCTCGACCTCACCGGGGTGTCGACGGTCGCCGACATCGGCGGCGGTCAGGGGCACGTCCTGGCAAGCCTGCTGGAGAAGTACAGCGACATGCGCGGGACCCTGCTCGACCTCCCTCGCGTGGTGGCCAACGCCGACCCGCGGCTGCGCGACGGCGGCTCGCTCGCCGACCGTGTCACGATCGTCCCCGGCGACTGCCGGGAGGCCATCCCCGTCGATGCCGACGTCTACATCATCAAGAACATCCTGGAGTGGGACGACGAGAGCACGCGCAGGACCCTGCGCAACGTCGTCCAGGCGGCCCGGCCGGGATCCAGGGTGGTGGTCATCGAGAACCTCGTCGACGACACCCCGTCGATGAAGTTCACCACCTCGATGGACCTGCTCCTGCTCCTCAACGTCGGTGGCGCGAAGCACACCACGGAGAGCATGGTCGGCCGGATGTCGGAAGCCGGCCTCATCGTCGGCGACGTCCGTCCCGTCAACGCGTATCTGCACGCGTTCGAGAGCATCACCCCCGCCTGACGGGCGGGTCTCCCCCATCCCCTTCCCTCTTCCCCCTCGCCGGCTCCGCGTTCCTCGCGCGGGGCCGGCGACTCGTCGTGGGCGGTCATGCCGGGCGACGGATCACGCGCCGCGCTCCCAGCGATAGAACTCCTGGGCCATCGCGTCCTTCGGGCTCCGCCACGTCTGCGGGTCGTAGGCGCTCACAAACGCGGAGAGTTTGTCGCTGATGTCCCGGAACTCCGGGTGGTCAGCCACCTTGGCGACGGCGGGTCCGGGCGGCCGGTCGGCCTCGATCAGGTGCAGGTACACGTCGCCGAACTGGAAGAGCGTACGCCGGGTCACCCCGACGAGGCCCGGCAGTTCGCCCCGGTCGGAGGCCGCGAACACCTTCGCGATGTCCGAGGCCGAGTCCGGTGCCATACGGGCGACGATCAGAGCCTGGTGCATCAGGGGGAGTCCCTTCGGTCGGTGGGGTCAGTCGGTGGCGACCGCGACGGTCTCGCGCTCGCGGGCCCGCTGCTCGATCTTGTCCCTGATGAGCTCCATCTGGACGCGGGAGTTCCGGTTGATGTTGTCGGTCATCCAGTCGTCGTCGACCGGGGCGTCCGGCTTCATCGCGAAGTCCTGCGTCCACTTCATCTGGACGCCTTGCGGGGTCTGCCGGTACTCCCAGCGGATGTCCATGTGCTGGAAGGGGCCCGTCTCGACGCGGCGGGCACGGACCGTGAGCGCCGTGCGGTCGGTCACCCGCTCCGACACCCAGCTCCACACCTTCCCGTTCTCGTCGGGGTGCATGGTCAGTCGGAACGTGGTCGCCTCGTTCGCGCGCTCCAGGATCTCGACGGACGCGTACTCGCTGAACAGCCGGGGCCAGTTCTCGATGTCGTTGGTCATGTCCCAGACGAGATCGAGCGGCGCGTTGACGGTGATCTGGTTTTCGGTGTGCCCTGACACTTCAGGCTCCTGCCATGAGGGAGTTGTTGACGAGGTCGAGGAACTCGCGGGGGGTCTTGCAGCGGTCGGCGTCGGCGGGCAGGGCCCGGCCGTACCGGTTCTCCAGCTCGCCCACGATGCCCAGCAGACCGAGCGAGTCGAGGCCGTACTCGTCGAACCGTGCCTCGGGCCGACCGCCCATCTCCGCGGGGTCGACGGTGATACCGGCGCCTTTCTTCATCAGAGCTGCCAGCTCTTCGATGGTCAGTTTCGTGATCTGTGTGGTCATGAGAGATCCTCCTTCTCACGAGGGGTTGTCGGCGCCGTGCCGCAGCACGAGCGCCGCGTTCGAGCCCATGAGTCCTCGGCTCAGCACCAAGGCCGTGCGCAGCTCGGCGGGGCGGGCCCTGCCGGTCACCACCTCAAGGTCGTGGCACACGTCGGAGACATTGGGCGTGGGCGGGACGAGACCGTCCTGCAGGGCGAGCACCGCGGCGGCCGTGTCCAGCACCGGTGCTCCGCAGTACGCCCGGCCCGTACCGGTCTTGGGTGCCGTCACCGGCACACGGGTGCAGTGCGGGCCCAGGGCGTCGGCGATCGCCAGCGCCTCGGCCCGGTCGGCCTCCGGGATGCCGAGCGCGTCGGCGAACACGACGTCGATCTCCTCGGGGGCGCACTCGGCGTCCGCCAGGGCGCCGCGGATCGCGTGGGCCAGCCCCTCGCGGGACTGCTCCCACCGGGAGGCCCCGGTGAACGTCGCGGCGTGGCCCGCCACGACGGCCCGCACCGGAACGCCACGGCGGTGCGCCGCCGCCTCGTCCTCGACGACCAGCATCGCCCCGCCCTCGGCGGGCACGAAACCGCAGGCCTCCGAGGTGAAGGGCCGGTACGCGAGCTCCGGTTCCTCGAGCGTGCTGAGCTCCCGGTAGCCGAGCTGGCAGACCAGCGAGTACGGCGCGAGCGGTGCCTCCGCCGCGCCGATGACGACGGCGTCGGTGCCCCGCCCGATGACCCGGGCGGCGTGCGCGAAGGCGTCCAGACCGCCCGCCTCGTCACTGGCCACGACACCGCAGGGGCCCTTGAACCCGCCGCGGATCGAGATCTGGCCGGTGCTCGCCGCGTAGAACCAGGCGATGGACTGGTACGGGCCCACATAGCGCGAGCCCTGTCCCCACAGCCGCTGCAGCTCACGCTGCCCGAACTCGCCGCCGCCCGAACCCGCGGCGGTGACCACGCCCACGGCGAAGGGCGAGTCACTGAAGTCGCCGGGGGCGATCCGCGCATCGGCCAGGGCCATGTCGGCGGCGGCCATCGCGAAATGCGTGAACCGGTCGGTCTGGACGAGATAGCGCTCCTCGACCAGTGACTCGGGAGCGAAGCCGCGGACCTCTCCGGCGACACGGACCGGCAGATGCTCGCAGCCCTCTCGGGTGATGTGGTCGAGGACACTGACGCCCTCGCGAGTGGACTTCCAGAAGGCGTCGGTGCCGACCCCGTTGGGGGCGACGACACCGATGCCGGTGACGGCTGGACGCCGGTCCTGCCGAGGACTCATCGTGTCCTCCCTCCTGGCCGGGTCAGGACCACGGCGGACTGGAATCCGCCGAAGCCGCTGCCGACCGAGAGCACGTTGCGCAGCTTGCGGGTGCGCGCGGTGCGTGGCACATAGTCGAGATCGCACTCGGGGTCGGGGGTTTCGTAGTTCGCCGTCGGCGGCACGACCTGGTTGGCCATGGCCAGCACGCAGGCGACGATCTCTATCGCCCCGATGGCGCCGAGCGAGTGACCCACCATGGACTTGATGGAACTCATCGGCACCTCGTACGCGTGCGATCCGAGAGACTCCTTGACCGCGGCGGTCTCGTGCCGGTCGTTCTGCTGCGTGCCCGAGCCGTGCGCGTTGACGTAGTCGATGTCCGACCCGTCGATACGGGCGTGGTCGAGTGCGCTGTTGATCGCGCGGGCCATTTCCAGGCCCTCCCGGGTGAGACCGGTCATGTGGTATGCGTTGCCGAAGGTGGCGTAGCCGCCGATCTCGCAGTACACCCGGGCGCCGCGGGCACGCGCGTGTTCGAGCTCCTCCAGGACGAGTACGGCTCCGCCCTCGCCCATCACGAATCCGTCGCGGTTCGCGTCGAAGGGGCGGGAGGCGTGGGCCGGGTCGTCGTTGTTCGGGGACGTCGCCTTGATCGCGTCGAAGCAGGCGACCGTGATCGGGGATATCGGAGAGTCCGACGCGCCCGCTATGCAGACGTCCACCCGGCCCTCCTCGATCGCGTGGAACGCGTAACCGATCGCGTCGAGACCGGACGTGCAGCCCGTGGATACGGTCTGCACCGGTCCGTGGGCGCCGGTCTGTTCGGCCACCTCGGAGGCGAGCGCGCTGGGCGAGAACGCCCGGTGCAGATGCGGCTCCGCCTCACTGTGGTCCACGTCCCAGCGCCGGCCCGAACTGCTGACCTTCACGTAGTCGTGCTCCAGGCGGGTGGTGCCGCCCACCGCGGTGCCCAGGGACACCCCGATCCGCCACGGGTCCTCGTGCTCCGGGTCGAGCCCCGCGTCGCGCAGGGCCTCCCCGGCGGCGACCATCGCGAACTGGACGTACCGGTCCGCGCGCTGGATCTGCTCGGAGCCGAGGCCGTGGGCCGCCGCATCGAAGTCGCACTCGGCGGCGATGCGGGAGCGGAACCCTGTCGGGTCGAACAGCGTGATGCCGCGCGTCGCGGTACGGCCGTTCGACAGCAGGTCCCAGAACGCCGGTATGCCCACGCCTCCCGGCGCCACTATGCCGACGCCGGTTACGGCTACTCGCCGGGTCATGAAGCCGTCCTTGTCGGTTCCGGCGGCCGGTGCTGTGCGGCGCCTTCCATGGCTGGGGTCTCCTCGGTGTCGACGTGGCCGAGCTCCGGCCGGGGTGCCAGCGGGCCCAGGTGGAAGACCATCCGGGCCTCGGTGCTGCCCACGTTCCGGAAGCGGTGCCGTACGTACGGGGGGATGAACAGCCCCTGGTCCGGCCGGATCGGGAACGTCTCGTCGTCCAGGTCCACTTCGAGTGCGCCGCTGACGACGTACACGAACTCCTCGGAGTACGGGTGGTAGTGCTCACCGATGCGGTCGCCGGGCTCCACGATCGCCAGGCCCATGAAGCCGCTCGTGGCGCCCACCGCGGTGGGCGTGAGCATGGCGCGCAGATCGCCTCCGCGCCTGCGATTGGGCTGGGTCTCGCTGAGGTCGACGATGCGATGGGGTGTGGTCATGACTGGTTCCTCCACGTGGCCGTGTGGCGTGGTGCCGGCGTGCGGGCCGGCGGTGCGGTGTGCGCGTGGTGCGGTGTGCGTGTGGTGCGGTGTGCGCGCACCGCACCGCCTGGCGCCGGACGAGCGGTTCGGGGCCCCGGAAGTCGCGGTTCAGGGGGCCCGGCGGTCGGTGATCAGGCGCATGTCGGCCTTCTTGAGGAAGAGCGCCATGTCCTCCTCCGAGGCCTGCGAGCCCCGGCCGACCGCGTCGTCGTCGAGCAGCCGCGCCAGCATGGCCGCCTTGCGCGGACCGTGCGCGCCGAGTGCCAGCAGTGGGTCGGAGTCGATGGAGCCGCGCACGTCGACCAGCCGTACGACGATGTCGTCACGCTGGAAGACGGTGCTGCTGTCGACGCACGCCGACGGGTCGTCCGCCGCGGCCTCGTCCTGCTGGGCGAGCAGCCGGGCCAGCGCCATGCCGCAGCCCGGCTTGGCCGGGTACAACAGCGCGTGCCGCTTGACGTCCGGGTGCCCCTCGCCGGCGGTGGCCAGGTGGTGCACCGCCGGGAGCGCGGCCCGGGTGAAGAACACCCGTGCGGAATCCGGGTCGTTGAGGTCCCGGTCCTGCTCCAGGTAAGGGTTGATGGCCTCCTCGACGGCCCGGACCTCGGGCTGCCGGGCCACGTGGCGCAGCGCCGCGAGCAGGTCGCCCTGCACCTCCACGGCGCGTACGACCCGGTTCCCGTGCATGAAGAGCGTGGTGCGGCGCAGCCGCGTGTGCTCGTCGACCTTCGCATCCGGGGAGGTGTAGCCCGCGAGGATCTCCGCGACGATCGGCTCGCTGCCGGGCTTGACCGTGAAGGTGAGCGCGTGGCGCACCACACCGTCACCCACTCGGGGGAAGGGCTGCAGGCCACCGCTGACCGGCGCGGCCACGGTGTGGAGCCTGCCGGTCTCGCGCAGAACACTGAAGCGCAGCGACCGGGTGTCCCGCACGCAGTTGTGCAGCGGCCGGACCGTCTCCACATGCTCCTCACTGTTCACCCAGTCGAGGAACGGCGGCGCACTCTCCCATTCGCTGGTGATCAGCCACTGGGAGGGGTTCTCGATCGACTGGCACAGCTGGTCGCTGATGTGCCCGGGGACCGACGCCACCTGGTTGCGCATGTGCTCGTACGCCTCGAGAAAGCGCTGCTGGGCGCCGTCGTGGAGGTCCAGCAGGAGGACGACCCGCAGCCTGGAGCCGTCGAAGGCCGACTGAGATATACGTTCGGACAGCGTAGTCATGTTCCACACATCTCCTTCGAGACAGTGAAGCCGCGCCACTCGTGTGGCACGGAGCCGGCTCTCCGCGGTTCGGAGTGAGAGATCCGACGGATCGGACGGCCTGTCACCGCTGACACGATGGGGCTGTCCGGCTTCGATCTTCGGCCGGTACCACGGGTG
The DNA here is from genome assembly GCF_053594115.1 of Streptomyces sp. NPDC001970. Classification (NCBI taxonomy): domain Bacteria; kingdom Bacillati; phylum Actinomycetota; class Actinomycetes; order Kitasatosporales; family Streptomycetaceae; genus Streptomyces; species Streptomyces sp. NPDC001970. The sequence continues at coordinate 59,576 of NZ_JBSFDW010000037.1, forward strand.
GCGCGAGATGTGTGAACCAAGCGGGTGAAGGGGCGATCGAGGCCCTCCCGCAAGGGCATGGAAACTCCATTCCCCTTACCGGCGGCTGGAGCTGGAGCTACTGATGGAAGAACACGTCGACGACCGCGTGCCGGTCCTGATCGTGGGCGGATCCCTGGTGGGTCTGTCCACATCGCTGTTCCTGGGTCGCCTCGGCGTCGGGCACATGCTCGTCGAGCGGCACGCCGGCACCTCGAGACACCCCCGCGGACGCGGCAACAACGTGCGCACCATGGAGCTGTTCCGGGTCGCCGGTGCCGAACCGCTCATCCACGACGCCGCGTCCCTTCTCGCCGGCAACCACGGCATTCTCCAGACGCCGTCACTCGTGGGCGACGAGGGCGAGTGGCTGCTCAAGGAGATCGACCCCGGCGGCGGGGTGGCCCGGTTCAGCCCGACCGGGTGGTGCGTGTGCAGCCAGAACGACCTGGAGCCGGTGCTGCTGGACTGCGCCCGCAAGAACGGCGGCGACCTGCGGTACTCCACCGAGCTCAAGTCCTTCGAGCAGGACGCCAGGGGCGTCACCGCCGTCATCGAGAGCCGTGACACCGGACAGCGCCGCACGGTGCGCGCGGACTATCTGGTCGCGGCCGACGGACCCCGCAGCCCCATCCGCGAGAAGCTCGGCATCGGCCAGACCGGCCCGGGCGACCTGTTCCACAACGTGAGCATCACGTTCCGCTCGCGCAGGCTCGCGGACGTCGTCGGCGGCCGGCGCTTCATCGTGTGCTACCTCACCGCCCCCGAGGCGGACGGCGCCCTGCTGCCGGTGGACAACGTGGAGAACTGGGTCTTCCACACGCCGTGGCAGCCCGACCGCGGCGAGGCCCTGGAGGACTTCACCGACGAGCGCTGCATCGCCCACATCCGCAAGGCGACCGGCGCCCCCGACATCGACGTCGAGATCACCGGCAAGGCCCCGTGGCACGCCGCCGAGCGGGTCGCCGAACGGTACGCCGACGGCCGGGTCTTCCTCGCGGGCGACTCCGCCCACGAGATGTCGCCGACCGGCGCGTTCGGCTCCAACACCGGCATCCAGGACGCGCACAACCTCGCCTGGAAGCTCGCCCTGGCGCTGGACGGCTCCGCCGGGCCCGGTCTCCTCGGCACGTACGAGGCCGAGCGCAAGCCGGTGGCCCAGGCCACGAGCGCCCGCGCATCGGCCCGCTCGGTGGAGCACAGCCACCCGGGCTACGCCCCCGGCCCGGACATGCCCGGCGGCAGGCAGAGCGGGATGCTCACCGTCGCCATGGGCTACCGCTACCCGCGCGGCGCGGTCCTGGGCGTCGACCCCGAACTCTCCGTGATGCCCCTGCGGATGGAGATCACCGGCGAGCCCGGAAGCCGCGCCCCGCACATGTGGCTGCACCGGCCCGGCAGCGTCCGGCAGGTGTCCACCGTGGACCTGTACGAGCGTACGTTCGTCCTGCTGTGCGGATCCGACGGCGATCAGGCCTGGTACGAGGCCGCGGCGCACGTCGCCGACCGGCTGTCCCTCACGTTCCCGGCGTACCGGATCGGCGAGGGACCGGACGCCGATCTCGTCCCCGAGAAGGGCGTCGACTGGGCCGAGCTGCACGGCACGACGGCCGACGGCGCCGTGGTCGTACGCCCGGACGGCTTCGTGGCCTGGCGGTCGGCCGACGCGGTGCCCGATGCCGAGGCCACGCTGCTGGCGGCCATGAGGTCACTGCTGCACCGCTCCTGACCACCGTCGCCACGCCGCCCTGCCGGTCCGCCCGCTCGTGCGGGCGACCGGCAGGGCGGCGTGCTGTCATGGCGTGGCGGCTACTTCACCGAGCCCGCCATCACCCCCTGGACGAAGTGCCGCTGGAAGGCGAAGAAGACCACCACCGGCACGATCAGGGACAGAAAGGCACCCGGCGCCAGGACGTCGATGTTGCTGCCGAACTGCCTGACCTGCGACTGCAGTTCCACCGTGAGCGGCTGGGACGAACTGTCCGCGAACAGCAGGGCCACGAGCATGTCGTTCCACACCCACAGGAACTGGAAGATCGCCAGACTGGCGATCGCCGGCCGCCCCACCGGCAGCACCAGCCGGGTGAAGATCCGCCACTCGCTGCCCCCGTCCATCCGCGCGGCCTCCAGCATTTCGCGCGGGATGTCGGCGAAGTAGTTGCGCAGGAGGAAGATGGCGAACGGCAACCCGTAGGCGACATGGAAGAGCACCACGCCCGGGATCGTGCCGAACAGCCCCAACTGGCCGAAGAGCTTCGCGACCGGCAGCAGACCGACCTGGACCGGTACCACCAGCAGCGCCACCACCAGCAGGAACAGCCAGTCCCTGGCGGGAAACTCCAGCCAGGCGAAGGCGTATCCGGCGAGCGCCGCGACGACGATGACCAGGGCGGTCGTCGGCACCGAGATCAGCACGGTGTTCCAGAACGCCTGCGTGATCCCGGCATTGCCGAGCAGCGCCGAGTAGTTGTCGAAGGACAGCTGTCCCGGGCTCGTCAGGGTCGTCCACCAGCCGCTGCCCGCGTTGTCCTGTGCCGAGCGCATCGAGGAGAGGAGGAGGCCGGCGAGCGGAGTGATCCACACGAGCCCGATGACCACCAGGAACGCCTGGACCAGGCCATGGCCCAGCCAGCTGCCGAGCCGGTTCATGACTGACTCCTGCGGAATCGGCGGACGTTGAACACCATGGCCGGGATCACCAGCAGCAGGAGCAGCACACCGAGCGCGCTGCCCAGCCCCTGGTTGTTGCCGCCGCCGAAGGAGACCAGCCACATCTGGGTGGCCAGCACGGTGGCGTCCTCCTGCACCGGCCCCGGTGCGATGATGTAGACGAGGTCGAAAACCTTCATCACATTGATCACCAGGGTCACGAAGACCACGGTCAGGATGGGCGCGAGCAGGGGCACGGTGATCCTGCGGAACACCTGCCACTCGTTGGCGCCGTCCATCCGCGCCGCCTCCAGCGTGTCGCGCGGCAGCGAGGACAGGCCCGCACCGATCAGCACCATCGCGAAGCCGGTCCAGATCCACAGATAGGCGCCGATGATCGCCGGAGTGACGAGCGCCGGCCCGAGCCAGGAGACGCCCTCGTAGGGCTGGGCGAAGTTCGCCGCGGGCAGCCGCACGGTGTACGAGCCGGGGTCCAGGTCCGTGAAGCGGAAGGAGCCGTCGGCGGCGGTCGTCGCGGCGGCGATCGCCTTCCCGTCGCGCACCGCCTCGACCGTCATCCTCGGCAGGCCGCTCTCGGCCTTGTCGGCCTTCCCCTGCTCACCGCCGCCGCCCGGGGTGAAGTCCAGGTAGACGACGCCGAGCAGCTCGCGCGCAGCCGCCTGCCGGGCGGCCGCCGCGTGGGCGGGCCTCGCCTCGGCGGGCAGCTCCTTGGGCGGTACGCCGACGAGGCCGAGGCTGATGCTGCGCCCTCCCGGGGACACCGCCTCGGCCGTCGCGTACGACCCGTCCGCGGCCTTCGTCAGGCCCTGACCCTCCCGGGCGCGGGCGTTCGGATACGAGGACGTGCCCTCGAAGGCGTCGTGCACTCCGACGACGGCCGCGTTCAGCACGCCCTTGTCGGGGTCCTCGTCGTACGCGAGCCGGAAGATGATGCCCGCGGCGAGGAAGGACACCGCCATCGGCATGAACAGCAGCAGCTTGAACGCCGTGGCCCAGCGGACCTTCTCCACCAGCACGGCGAGGATCAGGCCGAGGCCGGTGAGCAGTGTCGGGGCGACGACCACCCAGATGGCGCTGTTGCGGATGGCCTTGAGCGTGGCCGGGTCGCGGAACATCTCGGTGTAGTTCTCGCCGCCGACGAAGCGGGTGCCGCCGGCGTCGAAGAAGCTCCGGCCGACCGAGAACAGCACCGGGTAGACGACGAGCGCACCGAGCAGCAACAGCGCCGGCAGGACGAAGGCCACGGCGATGATCCGCAGGCGCCGCTGCGCGCGGCGCCGGGGATCCGCGGCCCCGGAGAGCGGGGGAGGTCCCGCCGCTTCCGGGGCGGAGGAGGTGACAGCGGTGGTCATGACCGATCAGCCCTGGTACGCCTTGGCCGCCGCGGCCTCGAGCTTCGCCGCGGTGGCCTTGGCGTCCGACGGGTCGCGCAGGAAGTCCTGGAGCAGCTTCCACTCGCCCGCGCCCTTGGTGCCGCCGAACGCCGCGGGTGCCTGGTCGGACATGTCGAAGCGGACGGAGTCGCCGGCCTCGATCAGCGACTTGGCCGTCTGCCGGGTGGTGTCGTCGCCGTACGAGGCGAGGTCGAGCGTCTTGTTCGGGGACAGGAAGCCGCCGGCCTCGGCCCAGACGGCGGCCGCCTCGGGAGTCGTGAGGTACTCCAGGAACGCCATGGCCGCCTTCTGGTTCTTGCCGTCCTTGAGGACGACGGCGGCGTCACCGCCGCTGACGACGGGTGCCTTGCCCCCGTCGACCGCGGGGAACGGGAAGAAGGCGGCGTCCTCGCCGATCTTCTTGCCGAACTGGTCCTTGGCGACACCGGCGACGAAGTCGCCCTCGTAGACGAGGCCGGCCTCCGGGTCGGGTCCGAACACCTTCTCGACCGAGCCGGGGAAGTCGGTGCTCAGGGCGCCCTTCTGACCGCCGGCGATCAGCTCCTTGTCGGCGAACAGCGCGCCGAGGGTCGTCAGCGCCTTGACGACGCTCGGGTCGGTCCACTCGAGCGTGTGGGCGGCGAGCATGTCGTACTTCTCGGGCCCGGCCTGCGAGAGGTAGATGTTCTCGAACCAGTCGGTGAGGGTCCAGCCGTCCTCGCCGGCGACCGCGAAGGCGGGCAGCCCGGAGTCGGAGACGGCCCGCCCGGCGTCGAGCATCTCCGCGTACGTCTTCGGCGCCTTCACACCCGCCTGGTCGAGGGCGTCGGGGCTGTACCAGACGGTCGACTTGTGGGCGGCCTTGAAGTACAGGCCGTAGAAGGTGTTGTCGACGGTGCCGTACGCCTTCCACACGCTCGCGAAGTTGGTCTCGGCGGCCTTCTCGGCGGTCTTGGAGAGCGGCTTGAGCCAGCCCTGCTTGGCGAACTGCTGGAGGACGCCGACCTGCGGGACCATCACCACGTCGGGGGCGTTGCCGCCCTCGATCTTGCTGCCGACGACCGTGGAGACGTTGTCACCGGTGGAGACGAACTGGGTCTTGGCCCCGGTCTTGGCCGTGAAGGCGTCGAGGACCTTCTGGAAGTTCTTCTGCTCGGCGCCGGACCAGACGCCCGCGACGGTGATGGTCTGGCCGTCGAGCGACTTGTCGCCGCCGCTCGCGGTGGTGACGGGGCCGCCGCCGCAGGCGGTCGCGCCGAGGGCGAGGGTCAGGGCCGTGCAGCTTGCGAGCAGAATGCGTTGTGACGTCATCGTTGATGTCCTTCTGGAGCAGGGGAAGGGGCGGGAGGGAAGGAGCGGGATTGCGGGGTTGCGGGAGTTCGGGGAGCCGTGTCGGGGTCAGGGGCCGGTGCAGTCGCTGATCCACCAGGCGGCCGTGGATCCGGGCAGTACGCCGGTGGGGCAGGGCCCGCTGGACAGCAGCGGGGCACCGGAGACCGGGGCGGGCACGGGCGCGGTGCCGAAGTTGACGGCGCAGACGAGCCCGTCGCCCCGGACGAAGGCGAGGACCCCGGGTGCGGAGTCGAGCCAGCGCAGGGTGCCCTCGCCCAGCTGCGGCAGACCGCGGCGCAACTGCAGGCCGTCGCGGTACAGGTGCCAGAACGAGCGGGTGTCGGCGAGCGCGCGGTCGGTGGCGTGCTCGGCGAACCAGCCCGGCTGCGGAAGCCACGGCTTGGCGCCGTCGGCCCCCGAGGTGAAGCCGAACGGTGACGCGTGGCCCGACCACGGCAGCGGCACCCGGCAGCCGTCGCGGATGCGTGCCCTGCTGCCCGTGCGCCGGAAGATCGGGTCGGTGAGCACCTCGTCCGGCAGGTCCACGACCTCCGGCAGGCCCAGCTCCTCGCCCTGGTAGATGTACGCGGCACCCGGCAGGGCCAGCATCAGCAGCGCAGCCGCCCGCGCCCGGGCCGCGCCGAGTCCGCTGCCCTCGGTGCCGGACTCCCCGTACCGCGTGACGGTCCTGACCTGGTCGTGGTTGTTGAGGACCCAGGTGACCGTGGACCCGGTGCCCGCGATGTCCTGCATCGCCTCGGCTATCACCTTGCGGAACATGTCGGCGTCCCACGGGGCGCCGAGCAGGTCGAAGAAGAAGGCCTGGTGCAGCTCGTCCGGGCGCACGTACTGGGCGTGTTCGCGTGCCGTCGGCACCGACACCTCACCGACCAGCAGCCGCTCTCGGCCGTCCCGTGTCGTGTACTCCTCGCACACCGCCCGCCAGTGGCGCCACACCTCGTGCACCTCGGGCTGGTTCCAGGCGAGCGGGTTGACCGAGTCCCGGGTGCGGGAGTCGGCCTCCGGGTCGGGGGAGTCCGGGAGCTCCGGGTGCTTGAACAGTCCGGCGGCCACGTCGATGCGGAAACCGTCGACGCCGCGGTCGAGCCAGAAGCGCAGGACATGGTCGAAGTGGGCCGCGGTCTCGGGGTTGCGCCAGTTCAGGTCGGGCTGTTCGGGCGTGAACATGTGCAGGTACCACTGGCCCGGGGTGCCGTCCGGCTCGGTGACCCGGCTCCAGGCGGGCCCGCCGAACATCGCGTGCCAGTTGTTCGGCGGCACGTCACCCCCGGGGCCGCGGCCCTCGGCGAAGTGGAACCGGGCGCGCGCCTCGCTGCCCCGCCCCGTGGCGAGGGCCTCGCGGAACCACGCGTGCTCGCTGGAGCAGTGGTTGGGGACGATGTCGAGGAGCACCTTGATGCCGAGCCGGTGCGCGTCGGCGATCAGCCGGCCGAACTCGGCGAGGTCGCCGAAGACCGGGTCCACGTCGCAGTAGTCGGCGACGTCGTAGCCGTGGTCGTGCTGCGGCGAGGGGTAGAACGGGCTCAGCCAGATTCCGTCGACGCCGAGCTTCTTGAGGTACGGGAGCCCGGCGCGGACCCCGGCGAGATCGCCGATGCCGTCGCCGGTGCTGTCCAGGAAGCTGCGGACGTACACCTGATAGATCACCGCTTCGCGCCACCAGTGGTGGTCCGTGCGGAGAGCCGCGCCGCGGCATGAGAGGCCGTCGCCGGCCGGAACTGTGAGCGTCACCCGTTGACCTGTTTCTGCATGAAGGGGTGTCCGCGGCCGAGATGCTGGGCCAGCGGTTATGCATGCATGTTAAGTAGGTATGACAAGAAGGTGTCAACGGTCCTGCGTAAAACATAGGGGAGTTGGGGGCTATTGCCCGTATTTTCTGGTCCCTCAACGCCCCTCGAGGCGTCGTGAAGATACCTAACGAGTAGGTAGGAGACGGGCTTCGAGGTGGCGGCGCTGCCGGGCTCAGCCGCGGCGCGACGCGACGGCGACCAGTTCTCTGGTCAGCCTGCGCACGGCGGTATCGGGCTCCTGGTGCTGCGCCATCGCGTCGTGCACGACCGCTTGAACCGCCAGGCTCACCTGCTCGTAGCGCGCGCTCTTCGGGCGCGGCGCGGCCGTCAGCACGCTCTCGCGCAGCGTCGGCAGATACGGATAGTCCCGCGCGAGTTCGGGATCCTCGTACACCCCCGCCCGCACGGGTGGCAGCGCGCCCTCCGTGAGCACCTTCCGCTGCACGGGGTCGCTGGTGAGATAGGCGATCAGGTCGCCCGCCGACTCCGGGTGCCGTGCGCCCGTGCTGACCGCGAGATTCGATCCGCCGAGCACGCTCGTGCCCGGCCCCCCGGGTCCCGGCAGCGGCACCGCGCCGAACTTCCCCGCGACCTTGGAGTCCTTGCCGGAGGCGCCGGCGTACGCGTAGGGCCAGTTGCGCAGGAAGAGCAGCCGGCCGTCCTGGAAGGCCTGCCGGGACTCCTCCTCCTTGTACGTCAGCGCTTCCTTCGGGATCCAGCCGTCCCGCACCCCGCGGGCGAGGAAACCGATCCCGGTGCGGGCCGCGGCCGGATCCAGGGTGACCCGTCCGTCGTCGCCGAGGATCGTGCCGCCCGCCGAGTAGACCGCCTCGGTGGCGTTGACGGTGAGGCCCTCGTACGGGAGGAACTGGCCTGCGTAGCCGCCGATGCCGTACGCGGGGGCGATCGTCCTCGCCTGGCGCTCGAGCTCCGCCCAGGTGCGCGGCGGCCGTTCGCCCTCCCGGTCGAGGATGTCCTTGCGGTAGTAGAGCATTCCGGCATTCGTGACATACGGGACGGCGTACAGCTTTCCGTCGTACGTCGCCGTGTCCACGACCGGAGGCAGCAGGCCGTCGAGGTCGAACCGGCGTGACTCCAACGGGGCTATCCAGCCCGCGGCGGCGAACTCCGAGGTCCACGCGACGTCTATGTTGAGGATGTCGAACCGGCCGCCTCCCGACCGCAGTTCGGTGGTCATCTGGGCGCGGGTCTCGTCGGCCGAGTCCGGCAGTTCGACGAGGGTGACCTTCTCGCCGGGGTGGCTGCGGTTCCAGCCTTCGAGCAGCGGGCCGAGATAGCCGGTGAGATCACCCGCCGTCGCCAGCGTCATCGGGCCGCGCCCGCCGTGGTGCGCCGCTCCCGGCGGCCGGTCGCCCGTCTGCGCGCCCGAGGAGACGTACCCGCTCAGGACGACGGCGGCGACCAGGAGACCCCTACCCGCGGCACGTATCCACCGCATAGGTTCCTCCCAGTACATCGGCGCCGGGCACCCTTGTCCGACGTCAGGGGCATGTATACCCGTTAGGCATGGGCGATACTAGGCCCCTATCGGATTTCGGACAGATGAGGAGGAGAGCGCGTGCGCCTGCCTCTCCTGGCCCTCCTGTCCAGGGGCCCGGCCCATGGCTATGAACTCAAGCAGGACCTTGAGCAACTGCTGGGTGCCGCGTACCCTCAGCCGAACGTCGGCCAGATCTACGTCACGCTCGGCCGGCTGGAGAAGTCGGGGCTGATCGAGGGCGAGGAGGTCGCCCAGTCCAACAGGCCCAACAAGAAGATCTACCGACTCACCGGCGCGGGGACGGAAGCGCTGCGTGCCTGGTTCGAGGAGACGGCGGACGAGCCGCGGGTGCGCGACGAGTTCTTCATGAAGCTCGCGCTCGCACCGCAGACCGGTCTCGCCGACCAGATCGCCCTCATCAACAAACAGCGACGCGAGTACCTCAACACCATGCGCAATCTGTCCAAGCTGTCCGCGACCGAGGCCCGGGAGAACCGCATCGCCCACCTGCTGATCGAGGGAGCCATGCTGCATCTGCAGGCCGATCTCGACTGGCTGGAGCGCTGCCAGGAGGAGCTGGAGGGGCCGGAATGAGCCAGCCCGCCGACCACGCCGACTCCGGCCCCGTTCCGCTGCTGCGGGCCGAGGGCCTCGTCAAGACCCACCACGGCGAGGGCGCGCCGGCCCACGCCGTGCGCGGGGTGGATCTGTCCGTACGGCACGGCGAGTTCGTGGCCGTCAGCGGCCCTTCGGGTGCCGGGAAGTCGACCCTGCTGCATCTCCTCGGCGGGCTGCAGCGCCCGGACAGCGGCAGCATCTGGCTGGACGGCGAGTGCACCGACGCGTACAGCGAGGCGCGCTGGGCGATGGAGCGCCGACGCCGGATCGGCATCGTCTTCCAGTTCTTCAACCTCGTGTCCAACCTGACGGTCGCCGACAACGTCGAGCTGCCCGCGCTCCTCGCCGGCACCGGCCCCAGACAGGCCCGCGCCGAGAGGGAGAAGCTGCTGGCCGAGCTGGGCCTGGAGGGCAAGGCGCGCAGCATGCCGGGCGAGTTGTCCGGAGGCGAGCAGCAGCGCGTCGCGCTGGCGCGCGCGCTCGTCAACCATCCGCAGCTGCTGCTGGCCGACGAGCCCGCGGGCAGCCTCGACAGCAAGGGCACGCGCGAGGTGATGCGGCTGCTGTCCCGCTTCCACCAGCGCGGGCAGACCATCCTGCTCGTCACCCATGACGCACGGCTCGCCAGTGCCGCCGACCGCGTCATCAGCTTCTTCGACGGGCGCATAGCCGACGACGCCGAGCTGGGCGGCACGCCGGCCCGCGGCATCGGTCTGGCCGGCGTCCTCGAGCTGAAGGACTGACGCGTGCGGGCCACCCTGCGCTGGGCGCACGCCGATCTGCGCACGCACCGCGGCGAAGCGCTGTTCCTCGTCTCCGCCACCGCAGGAATCGTCGCCGCGCTGCTTCTGGCCGCCGCGCTGTTCGGTTACGCGACCAACCCCTGGCAGCGCGTCTTCGCCCAGTCCCACGGGGCGCACGTCTGGATCCGCACCGGACCGGCCGCCGACCTGGGCGGGCTCGCGGCCCTGGACGGTGTCAGAGCCGTGTCGGGGCCGTACCGCACCGCCACCGCGACCGTGGAGTCGCGCGGTGCACGGGCCACCGCGGAACTGCGGGGCGCGGGTCAGGAGCCGCCGACGACCGGCCGCCCGCTGCTCACGTCCGGCCGGTGGCTCGGCCCCGGCACCCCCGACGGCGTCGTCCTGGAGAGCAGTCTCGCCCGGGCGCTGGTCGCCGGGCCCGGCGACAGCCTCACCCTGCCCGGCACCGGCCGCACCTTCACCGTCCTCGGCATCGCGGACAGCGCCGAGCCCCGCTACCGCCCCGGCGAACGCCCCGGCACCGTCTGGGCACTGCCTTCCGCCGTACAGGCGGTGCGGGGCACCGTCGACCGCCCGGGGCAGGTCGTCGGGCTGCTCCTCGCCGACCCCGACGACACCGACTACGCCGTGCAGCGCGCCGTCACCCGGCTCGGCGCCGGGGCCGTCACCGACGTGTCCAACTGGCAGGAGGCGCGCGCCGAGGCCCAGGGCGACACCCGGCTGCTCGGCCAGGTGCTGGGACTCTTCGGGCTCGGTGCGCTGCTCGCCGCGGCGCTGGCCGTGTACGGCGCGATCAGCACCCGGGTCCGGGGCCATCTGCGGGACATCTCCGTGCTGAAGGCCATCGGCTTCACCCCGGGCCAGGTCGTACGGGTCTTCCTCGTCCAGCACCTCGCGTTCGCCGTGCTCGGCGCGGTCGTCGCCACGACGCTCATCGAAACGCTCGGCAGCCGTGTGCCCGGCCGGCTCGGCGAGGCCGTCGGCGTGTGGCAGGAACTGCCCGCGCACACCGCAGCGCTGCTCGCCGTGCCGGTCGCCGCGGTGCTGTTCATCGGCGCCACGACCTGTCTCGCCGCGTGGCGGGCGGGCCGGGTGCCGCCCGTACCGGTGCTGCCGGCCGCGCCCGGCGTGGGCGGACCGCTGAGCGGCCCGGCCCGCCGCGCCCTGGGGCTAGGGGTGCCGCCTGCGCTCGTCCTCGGCTTCCACCGGGCGTTCGCGCGCGGTCCGCAGGGCCCGGCCACGGTCGCCCGTCTGGCCCTGCCGCTCCTGCTGATCACCGTGGCCCTCAGCGCCTGGACGACCATCGGCCGCTTCGACAGCAGGCCCGAGGAGCTCGGCCTCGCAGCCGCCCTCACCGCGCGGGCCGACCCGAGCCTGGGCCCGCGCGAGGCGCAGGCCCTCCTCGAAGCCGACGACCGCGTGGCCGCCGCCCACCCGGGCGTGGAGGTCGCGGCCCTCGTCCCCGGCCAGACCGGCACCCTCGCGCTGCGCGGGCTCGGCACCCGGCAGCAGCCCTATCCGTACACGGTCGTCGAGGGCCGGACCCCCCATGGGCCGGACGAGGCGGTGGCGGGCCAGGGCCTGCTGGACCTGCTCGGCGTACGCGTCGGCGACTGGGTCCGGATGACGGTCGGCGGGCACCCGCAGGTCCTGCACATCGTCGGCCGCAGCATCGAGCCCGAGAACGGCGGCCGGACCGTCTCCACCTCGCTCGACACCCTGCGCGAGAACGACCCGGCGCTGCGCGCGACGCTCTACCGGCTCCAGCTGCGCCCGGGAGCGGATCCCGGCGAGGTGCGCACGGCGCTCGCGGAGGCCTCACGCGGACGACTGGACATCCACGAGGTCACCAGCCCGGCGGACCGGCTCTCGCCGATGCGCGGGGTCGTGGTCGGGCTGATCGCCGTGCTGGCCCTGATCGGCCTCACCGAACTGTCGACGGCGATCGGCGGGACCGTACGCGAAGGCGAGCGCGACCTGCTGGCGTTGAAGGCGATCGGGCTGTCCCCGCGCCAGATCACGGCGGTCACGGTGACGGCCGTCGGCTGCACCGCGTTGGCCGCCGCCGTGGCGGGCGCGGCGCTGGGCGTGCCCCTCGCGCACTGGCTGATCGACGCCGAGGGCCGCTCCAGCGGCATCGGCGCCGGTATCGCCCATGCGCCGTCCCCGGGGCTCCTGCTGGCGGTGGCGGCCGCGGCCGTGCTGGGGGCGGTCGCGCTCTCGGTGCTGCCTGCCGCGCGTGCTGCCCGGCGCAGGCTGGTGGACACGCTGGCCGCGGCCGCCTGACGGCCGCCGGCCACCGGCGCTCGGTCACTCGGAGGACTCGGCCGCTGCCGTCGAGCGCGTTCCTGGGTGGGGCCGCGGGGCGCACCCGGGCGATGGCGGCCCCGGCCGCCTCCGTCCCGCGCGAAGGCGTCGAGCATCGACGAAGTCGTGGATGGTGCCTGTAACGCTGCCGGTCACCGGTACGCGGGGTCGGCGAGCCGTTCACGTGCGCCTCGCTCTCGTCCGGGGCGGATCGGAGAGCTGTTGCCGGGGCGGCGCGCCGCGGGGACGCGGTGACCTCGGCGCGCGCCTCTGCGCTCTACGGAGCGGTGCCGGCGCCCGCCGAGTCCCGCACCGCGGTGAGCACGCCGACCCGGTCGATGCGGTGCTCGGGGTTGCCCCTGTCGTCGCGCCAGTAGTTCCCGGCCGCGTTGTCCTCCGGTGTGGCGCAGGTCGAGAGCGTGATCATCGCCTTGGTGGGCTGCTTGCCCGGGGAGCCCGGGACCGCCGCACGCTGCTCGGCGAGCGAGCGCTCGGAGCGGAAGGAGGTCTTGCGGTTCTCGATGACCGTGTACTCGTAGATCGTGCCGCGGGAGGTGACCAGGACCTTGTCGCCGACGCCGACGGACGGGAGCTCGCGCAGGGGCCCGCCGGCGGAGAGGCGGTGGGCCGTGACCAGGTAGTTCCCGACCTCGCCCGGGCCGACGCCGCCGTGCTCGCCGTACGGACTGGCGGCGACGCCGCCGTTCTGGATCCGCGTGCCCGGCAGGTCGTCGGTCGTCCCCTCGTACGGGACCACGCCCAAGCCCTCGATGCCGATCGAAGGGATGGAGAGCGACGCCGGCTCCGTCCGGGCGCCGGTCTCGCCGGGAGCGGGGGGCGTCGTGGGCGTCGTGGTCGGCGCGGCGGCCGGCGGAGCCGCGGGTGTCGCCGTCGTCACGCCCGACCGTGGTGCCGTGCCCACGGGCGCCGCCTTGTCGGCCGCGCCGGCGCCGCTCCCGGTGGAGCAGCCGACGAGCACGGCGACGACGGCACCGGCGAGCGCGGCGGTGGCGGTCGCCCCACGCCGCAGGGCGAAGGGGGAGGTTCGCGAACGGAACATGGATCTCCGAAGGGGTGGCCAGGGCGCTGTCGGGCAGAGCACGTCGACGACGGACGCCTTCCGAGCGAGAACGCCACGGCTCGATCAGGTGTTCCCGATTCACGCAGTCGGATCCCTGACCTGCCGCTTCGCGAGGCTGCCCCTGCCCGGGCCACCTCGGGGGATGTCGTGTACGCACCAGCCGGGCGCGCTGCCGGACACCGTGTGACGCTGGAGTCATGCCCAGGGCGAACGAAGAGATCGAGGCGCTCCTCCAGGAGTACGCCGACCTCATCGCGATCACCGGTGGCGACGCCTTCCGGGCCCGGTCCTACGAGAAGGCCGCCCGCGCCATCGGCGGCTACCACGCCGACGTCTCGAAACTCGACGCCAAGGGGCTGCAGGAGATCCCCAACGTCGGGAAGTCCATCGCCGACAAGGTCGTCGAGTACCTGACGACCGGGCAGATCTCCGCCGTCGAGGACCGCAGGCGGTCCGTCCCGTCCGGCGTCCGCGAGCTGATGACGATCCCCATGCTCGGACCGAAGAAGGCCATGCTGCTCTACCAGGAGCTGGAGATCTCCTCCGTGGACCAGCTCCTCGACGCCATCCACGAGGAGAGGCTGCGCGATCTGAAGGGGTTCGGTGAGAAGACCGAGGCGAACCTCCTCCACGGCATCGCCCTCATGCAGAAGGCCGGCAACCGCATCCTCCTCAACGCGGCGATGGACTCCGCCGAGCAGATCGTCGCCGAGCTGTCCCGGATCGAGGGCTGCGAAGGATGCACGTACGCCGGGTCGCTGCGCCGCATGCGCGAGACCATCGGGGACATCGACATCCTGGTCGCCGCGGAGAAGTCGGCGCCCTTCATGGAGGCGCTCGGGAGCCTCCCGTACACGGCCGAAGTCATCGCGCACGGCGAGAAGAAGACCTCCATCCGCACCTCCCGGGGCCTCCAGGTCGATCTGCGGGTCCTGCCGCCCGACTCCTGGGGCGCGGGGCTTCAGTACTTCACCGGCTCCAAGGCGCACAACATCCGCACCCGCGAGATCGCGGTCCGGCACAAGCTCAAACTGTCCGAGTACGGGCTCTTCGACGCCAAGAGCGGCAAGAAGATCACTTCCGGGACCGAGGAGGGGATCTACGACCGCCTCGGACTGCCGTGGATCCCGCCGACCCTGCGCGAGGACCGCGGTGAGATCGCCGCCGGGCTGCGCGGCGAACTCCCGGACCTGGTCACCGAGAAGGACATCCGAGGCGACCTGCACACCCACACCGACCTCACCGACGGCCTCGCCCCGCTGGAGGACATGATCGCCGCGGCCGCCGAGCGCGGATACGCCTACTACGCGGTCACCGACCACGCACCCGATCTCGCCATGCAGCGCATGACCAAGGAGAAGATGCTCGCGCAGCGCGAACGCGTCCGCGCGCTCGACCGGAAGCACCGGGGGATGCGGCTGCTGCACGGCACGGAGCTCAACATCGGGCCGGAGGGCGATGTGGACTGGCCCGACGACTTCCTCGCGGACTTCGACATCTGCGTCGCCTCGATCCATTCGCACTTCAACCAGAGCCGGCAGAAGCTCACCCGCCGCCTCGTCCGCGCCTGCGAGAACCCGTACGTCGCGATCATCGGCCACCCCACCACCCGCCGCATCGGCAAGCGCCCCGGCATCGACGCCGATTTCGACGCGGTCTTCGAGGCCTGTGCCAGAACCGGCACCGCTCTGGAGATCAACGCCCATCCCGAGCGGCTCGACCTCTGCGACGAGGACATCCTGCGCGCGAAGCGTTACGGGGTGAAGTTCGCCGTGAACTCGGACTCCCACTCCGTCACCCACCTGCCCTACATGCGCTACGGAGTGGGCACGGCGCAGCGCGGCTGGCTGACCAAGCACGACATCATCAACACCTGGACCCTGGCGAAACTGCGGCGATTCCTGCGCCCGAACGCCTGACCTCGCGACGCCGGGCGCGCCACTCGCAGGAGATGCGGGACGCATCACGCTGCGGGTCAATGGAGGGCGAGGTGTGCGCCGGACACCGCACGACACGGGGTGTGCGCCCGGCGCCGTACGAGAGAGGAGGTCCCGCACGGGATGGACCCCGAATACGGTGCGGCCCTGCTGCACGCACTGTTCACCAACTCCCGGATCGGGCTGCACGTGCTGGATCCGGAGCTGCGGATCGTGCGGTTCAGCACTGTCGCGCCCGGCGCGCAGGGCATGGATCCCAGCGATGTACTGGGCCGTACCTGGAGGGACCTGGGATTCGTCGCGGGCGATGCGGAGCGCATGCTCCGAGGGGTGCTGGACACCGGCCGGCCCGTCGACGACTTCCGGTACCGAGGACGCCTGCCGAACCGCGACGAGGAATGGACGCTGTCCATCTCCGCGTTCCGCTTCGACAACGCCGAAGGACGCCCTCTCGGCGTTGCCGTCATGGTGGTCGACGTCACCGAGCGGGACCGCGCCGAGCGACGCCTGGAGGCCGTCTACCGGGCCGGTGAGACCATCGGCACCACGCTGGACGTCTTCCGTACGGCACAGGAACTCGCCGACGCCGCCACGCGCGGGCTCGCCGATGTGGCGGTGGTCGACATCCTGGACGCCGTACTGCACGGCGAGGCCCCCGCCCCCGGGCCGCCGCTCGACCAGGTCACCGTGCGCCGGGCGGGCTTCCGGGTCTCCGCCGCGATCGCGGTGCCGGGCCTGTACGAGATCGGGGACGTCAACGTGCTGCGCTTCGGCACCCCCTACGCCCAGGCCCTGTCCGATCTGCGGCCCCGGCTCGTTCGCCACCTCGACAACGATGACGCATGGCTGGTCCGGGACCCGGCCAGGGCCGAACTGCTGCGGGAAGCGGGCGCGCACTCGCTCATGGCCATCCCGCTCACCGCCCGCGGTGTGCTGCTCGGCATGACGGCCTTCTACCGCACGCGAGGCTCCCCGCCCTTCGAGGACGACGATCTCCTGCTCGCCCGCGACGTCGTCACGCGGGCCGCGGTCTGCGTCGACAACGCCCGCCAGTACACGCGCGAGCACACCCTCGCCCGCCTCACCCAGCGCGCACTCGTGCCGTCCCGGCTGCCCGTGCACACGGCCGTGGAGACCGCGTACACCTATCTGCCGGTGGCCTCCAGCGGCGTCTGGTACGACGTCCTTCCGCTGTCCGGGGCGCGTGTCGCGCTCGTGGCGGGCGATGTGTCAGGACACGGCATGCGTACGGTGACGACCATGGGCCGGCTGCGCACGGCGGTGAGTGCCTTCGCCGCCATGGAGCTGCAGCCCGACGAACTCCTCGAACGACTCCACGACGTGACCGGCGACCTCGCACAGGAGTACCCGGCGGACGATCCCGGCCAGCCACCCCTGACCGCGACGTGCCTCTACATCGTCTACAACCCGGCCACCCGCAGCTGTGTCCTCGCCCGGGCCGGCCACCCTCCGCCCGTACTCGCCCGGCCCGACGGCACGGTCGGATTCGTCGACTGCCCGCAGGGACCGGTCCTGGGGCGTGGCCTGCCCTCGTACACGAACACCGAGCTGGAGCTCCCCGAGGGCAGCATCCTCACCCTCCAGAACACGGGACTCCTCCACGGCGGCACCGACGGCCGGCTCGATCTCTACCGCGAGGTGTTGGGCGACCCCACCGGCAGCGTGCGGGAGCTGTGCGACGCCCTGGTGACCGCGATGCTCACCGAGCGCCCCGACGACGACGTCCTGCTGCTCCTGGCACGCACCCGCGTACTCGGCGCGGACCGGCTCGGTTCCTGGACGCTGCCGAACGAGCCGGCGAGCGCCGCCTCGGCCCGTCGGCTGGTCGGCGGCAGACTGGCGGACTGGGACCTGCGGGATCTCGCCTTCAGCACCGAGCTCATCGCCAGTGAACTGGTCACCAATGCCGTCCGCTACTCCTCTGGTCCCGTCGGGCTGCGGCTGATCCGCGACACGACCCTGACCTGCGAGGTCTCCGACACCAGCAGCGCCGCCCCCCATCTGCGCCATGCCGAGGACGACGACGAGGGCGGCCGGGGGCTGGACCTCGTGGCCCACTTCACCCAGCACTGGGGCACCCGCCGCAGCGCAAGCGGAAAGACCATCTGGACGCAGCAGCCGCTTCCCTGACCGCCCCCGCCCCGGCGACACCGCGGTGCGGCCCGCCTCGCGACCGCCGACCGGCACAGCCTCCGGCGTGCGGCCGACCCGGCGAGGACGGGCGACACCGCGGTGCGGCCCGCATCGCGACCGCCGACCGGCACAGCCTCCGGGGTGCGGCCGACCCGGCGAGGACGGGCGACACGGTGGTGCGGCTCGCCTCGCGACCGCCGACCGGCACAGCCTCCGGCGTGCGGCCGACCCGGCGAGGACGGAGCATGAAGCCGAGGAGCGGAGCGACAGTGACGTACAACCCTGCCATGGCGGGCACGGACGGTGCCCTGGTCGTGCTGCACAAGGTCAACAAGCACTTCGGCGCGCTGCACGTGCTCCGGGACATCGACCTGCGGATCGACCGCGGTGAGGTCGTCGTCGTGATCGGTCCCTCCGGCGGCGGCAAGTCCACGCTCTGCCGTGCCATCAACCGGCTGGAGACCATCGACTCCGGTGAGATCTTCATCGACGGAAAGCCGCTGCCCGCCGAGGGCAAGGAGCTGGCCCGGCTGCGCGCGGACGTCGGCATGGTCTTCCAGTCCTTCAACCTCTTCGCGCACAAGACCGTGCTGCAGAACGTGACGCTCGGACAGATCAAGGTCCGCAGGACGGAGAAGAAGGCCGCGGAGAAGCGGGCCCGCTCCCTGCTCGACCGGGTGGGTGTCGCCTCCCAGGCCGCCAAGTACCCCGCCCAGCTCTCCGGCGGCCAGCAACAGCGCGTCGCCATCGCGAGGGCGCTGGCGATGGATCCGAAGATCATGCTCTTCGACGAGCCCACGTCGGCGCTCGACCCCGAGATGATCAACGAGGTGCTGGAGGTCATGCAGCAGCTCGCCCGGGACGGCATGACCATGGTCGTCGTCACGCACGAGATGGGCTTCGCCCGTTCGGCCGCCAACCGCGTGGTCTTCATGGCGGACGGCCGGATCGTGGAGGAGACGACGCCCGACACATTCTTCACCAACCCCCGCAGCGACCGTGCCAAGGACTTCCTGTCGAAGATCCTTCACCACTGAGGATGATCACCATGAAGCTTCAGAAGGCCACCGCGGCGGCCGCCGTCGCGCTCGCGCTGTCCCTGACCGCCGCGGGCTGCGGATCGGACGGGGGAGGCGACACCGGCGCGGACAGCGACGGGAAGAAGATCACCATCGGCATCAAGTACGACCAGCCGGGCATCGGCCTGAAGACGCCGGACGGCAACTTCACCGGCTTCGACGTCGACGTGGCGACCTATGTGGCCAGGCAACTGGGCTACGACTCGGCCGACATCGTGTGGAAGGAGGCCAAGAGCGCCGACCGCGAGACGCTGCTCCAGCGCGGCGACGTCGACTTCATCGTCGCCTCGTACTCCATCAACGACGAGCGGAAGAAGAAGGTCGACTTCGCGGGACCGTACCTCCTGGCGCACCAGGACGTCCTGGTGCGGGCGGACGACAACTCCATCACCAAGCCCTCCGACCTGAACAACAAGAAGCTCTGCTCGGTCGCCGGCTCCACATCGGCGCAGAACGTCAAGACGAAACTCGCGCCCCAGGCCCAGCTCCAGGAGTACGGCGGCTACTCGGAGTGCCTGACCGGTCTCGAGAACAAGGTCATCGACGCCCTGACCACCGACGACTCGATCCTCGCCGGCTACGCGGCGCAGGACCAGTTCAAGGGCAAGTTCAAACTGGGCGGCTTCAAGCTGAGCGACGAGAACTACGGCATCGGTGTGCAGAAGGGCGACACCGAACTCAAGAACAAGATCGACGCGGCTCTGGAGAAGATGGTCGCCGACGGCTCCTGGCAGAAGGCCGTGGAGGCCAACTTCGGTCCGGCCGGCTACAAGAACGAGCCCCCGCCGAAGATCGGCGTCATCGTCAACTGAGGCCACTGGACAGGTGCATCGGACCGTGTTCGACTTCCTCGAGGGCTACGACCTGCTGGGGGCCTTCTGGGCGACCGTGCAGCTGACGCTCTACTCCTCCGTCGGCGCACTCGTCTGGGGGACCGTGCTGGCCGCGATGCGGGTCAGCCCCGTGCCCCTGATGCGCGGCTTCGGCACCGCGTACGTCAACGTGGTGCGGAACATCCCGCTGACGGTCATCATCCTCTTCACCTCGCTGGGCCTGTTCCAGACGCTCGGAGTCAGCCTCGGCGCGGACACGTTCGAGGGGATCAACTTCCGGCTCGCCGTGCTCGGACTCATCGCCTACACCGCCGCGTTCGTCTGCGAGGCGCTGAGGTCCGGCATCAACACGGTGCCCGTCGGCCAGGTCGAGGCGGCGCGCGCCATCGGCCTGAGCTTCACCCAGGTGCTGACGCTGATCGTCCTTCCGCAGGCCTTCCGCTCGGTGGTGGGGCCGCTCGCCAATGTGCTGATCGCGCTGACCAAGAACACCACCGTGGCGGCCGCGATCGGGGTCGCCGAGGCCGCCCTGCTGATGCGGGAGATGATCGAGAACGAGGCCCAGCTCATCCTCATCTCCGCCATCTTCGCGGTCGGTTTCCTCTGCCTCACCCTCCCCACCGGGCTGTTCCTCGGCTGGGTGAGCAAGAAGGTGGCGGTGAGGCGATGACCTCCGTCCTCTACGACGTCCCCGGGCCGCGCGCCAGGCGGCGCAACGCCCTGTACACGGTCGCCTTCCTGGTCGCCCTCGGCGCGCTGCTGTGGTGGGTGGTCCAGAGCCTCGCGGACAAGAACCAGCTGGACTGGGCCAAATGGGAGCCGTTCTTCACCGACCCGCGCATCTGGAGCACCTACATCTGGCCGGGGCTCGAGAACACCCTGATCGCCGCCTCCCTCGCCATGGTCATCGCCCTGCCCCTCGGAGCGCTCTTCGGCATCGCCCGGCTCTCCGACCACAGGTGGGTGTGCGCCGCCGCCGGCGCGTTCGTGGAGTTCTTCCGCGCCATCCCTGTGCTCATCCTGATGCTGTTCGCCAACGCGGCGTACTCCGAGTTCACCGACGTCAGTCCCGACAGCCGCCCGCTCTACGCGGTCGTCACCGGGCTCGTCCTCTACAACGCCTCGGTGCTCGCCGAGGTCGTACGGGCGGGAATCCTGTCCCTGCCCCGGGGCCAGACGGACGCGGCCAAGGCGATCGGCATGCGCAAGGGCCAGACCATGCGGTGCGTACTGCTGCCACAGGCGGTCACGGCGATGCTGCCCGCGATCGTCAGCCAGCTCGTGGTCATCGTGAAGGACACGGCACTCGGCGGTGCGCTGCTCGGCTTCTCCGAGCTGCTGGCATCGGTGCGGCCCATGAGCGCCAACTACGGGGCGAACACCATCGCCAGCTTCACGGTCGTCGCCGTGGTCTTCGTCGTCCTGAACTTCGCCCTCACCACCTTCGCCGCCTGGCTGGAGGGGCGGCTGCGGCGCGGCAAGAAGTCCACCGGAGCGGTGGTAGGCGTCGATGCGGTCGCAGAGGCGGCGGCGCCGGGCGATCACATCGTTCCGAAGTGACACGGTTCACGCCCTGCTCCGCGGCAGGCCGCGGTTGCTCCGTCCGACCGCCGCCGGTTGCGGGCGGCGACGACCTGACGTCGAGTGGGAAGGGCCCGCCGGGCGCCCGGCGGTGAAGGGGGTGTCCGAGAGGCAGTGCGACCATGGCCGTCGGCGCGAAGAGCGTCACCGTCCCGCCGGATGGGGGCGGGCCCCCCGTGCCGCGTTCACGGCTGCTGTCCTGGACCGTGGCGATGTCCCTGCTGCCTCTCGGGC
This sequence comes from Streptomyces sp. NPDC001970, assembly GCF_053594115.1. Lineage (NCBI taxonomy): Bacteria > Bacillati > Actinomycetota > Actinomycetes > Kitasatosporales > Streptomycetaceae > Streptomyces > Streptomyces sp. NPDC001970. Next base: position 80,869 of record NZ_JBSFDW010000037.1, read on the forward strand.
TGCTGGCGTACGCCGCCTGGCTCGGACGCCATGTCAGGCCCAGCGCCGACGAATGGTGCTTCCTGCCCGTCGTGCGCGACCACGGAATCGGGGGTCTGATCGGGAAGTTCTACGTCACCGACAACGGCCGGATCGGCAACGGCCTGCTCGTCGGGCTCTACGCGCAGTTCCCGGTTGCCGGGCACCAGTGGTTCGCCCTGGCCGGCGGGGTCCTCGTCCTCGCGCTGCTCTGGTCCCTCACCGTGCTCCTGCTGCGCCGGGCGGGCCTGGTGACGCCGCGTGGAGTACCGCTGCTCGTGGCGGCCATGGTCACCGCGGTGTTCCTCCTCGCCACGCCCAACACGTACAAGACGTACTACTGGCCCGCCGCCTCCGTCTCGCACACGCTCGCCCCCGTGCTCGCCTGCGCGGCGGTCGTTCCGCTGCTGCGCGCCCGGAGCCGCCGGGGCAGGATCGCCGCCCTGGCCGTCGTCCTGGTGGCGGGGATCTTCGTGGGCACGCTCTCCGAGGAGACCTCGGTCGTCGCGCTCGTGGTGCTCGGCGCGGTCCTTCTGCTCAGCGGCCGCATCGTCACCGCGCGGATGCGGGCCCACGTCCGGCGCTGGGCCCTGCTCGGCATCGCGGGCGTCGCCGTCGGCACGGCCGTACTGGTGACCTCGCCGGGATCGCGCCGGCGCCGCGAACGGTTCGGCGCCGAGACCGCCTCCATGGTCGCCCCCGACACCCTGCTCGCCGCAGCGCGGGCCTATGTGCGCATCCTGGAGACCGTCCTGACGACCTGGCAGTATGCGGGAGCCGTCGCCGCCGGCGTGCTGCTGGGGCTGCTGTGGCGGCCGAGGACGCCCGGTCCCGGGCCTGCCGCACCCGGGATCCTGCGCCCTGCCGGGCGGTTGCTGCTGTGCTCGGGCGCGCTCGCCTTCCTCGTCTCCGGTTACCTCTGCACCGTCGTCACCTATCCCGTCTTCGGCCCCCGTGTGGTGTCCGCCGAACGGACCTGGAACGACTACCTCCTGCTGTACGTCCTGCTCCTGGTGGCGGCGGGCGCCTTCCTGGGGCGTGCACTGCGTACCCGTACGCCCGAGCGGTGGGCGGGCGTGGCGACGGCAGCGGCCGCGGTGGTGTACGCCATCACCGTGGTGGGGTTCGCGGTTCCGCTCCACCAGCTGGGCCAGGACATGCGCGTCCGGGCGCAGCAGTGGGACCGGCAGGACGCGTGGCTGCGCGCCGGGGCCGCCGGCGGCGCGACGGTCCTCCCGTACACCCCGCTGCCGGTGAGCGGCATGCTCGAACCCTTCCGCGCCCAGGGGCGCCTCCCGTGGCCGGCGCGGTGTGTCGCCGACTACTACCGCCTGGACCGGGTCACCTACTCGACGCGCCTTCCGTGACGCGCTCGTTCGTGCCGGAGGTGATGGCCCATCGGGCGAGCAGGAACGAGAGCGGGGTGACGAGCACACCCGCGGCCAGCGCGGCGAGATGCTCGTCCATGCCCAGCCTCGTCACCGCGAGATGGAGCAGGACCCCGCTCCCCACGAGATTGGCCAGGCCCGACAGGGGATACCGGACGAAGGCACGCCAGGTCGGCCTGGTCCGGAGGGTGATGTACGAGTTGAGCAGGAACGAGCCGGTGAGGCTCACCGCGTAGCCCACGGCGTGGGCGGCCAGATAGGGCAGCCAGATGTTCAGCACGGCGTACACGGCGAAGTACACGCCGGTGTTGGCGAGTCCGATCGCGGCGAAAAGGGCGAACTGGAAGAGGGTGAACCGCCACAGGCCGGAAACCCTGGTCCTGGCCGCGGGCGTCCCGTCACGCGCCGTCACGGCTCCGGCCGCACGCGTGCGACGGCCGACGGCGGCAGTCCGGCCGTGCCGCGGGCGGGGCCCGACCGGTCCGTCTCGCGCACCACATAGTGCGGTCGCCGCTTCGCCTCGTGGTGGATCCGCCCGACGTACTCGCCGATGACGCCGAGCGTGGCGAGCTGGATTCCGCTGAGCGCGACGACGGCGGTGATGAGGGTCGCGTATCCCGGTGTCTCGACCCCGTTCAGGACGGTGTTGGCGACGATCCACAGTGCGTAGAGGACGGCGGACAGGAACAGCCAGAGACCGGTGTGGATCGCGAGGCGCAGGGGACGGCTGTTGAAGGACAGCAGTCCGTCGATGCCGTAGTTGATCAGTCGTCGGCCGCCCCACTTGGAGCGCCCACCGGCACGCCGGACGTTCGGGTACGTGAAGCTGACCGTGTCGAAGCCGACCCACGAGAAGAGTCCCTTGGAGAAGCGATTGCCCTCGGGCAGGGACAGCACGGCGTTCACGGCGCGGCGTGACAGCAGCCGGAAGTCGCCGGCGCCGTCCTCGATCTCGACGTCCGTGAAGTGGCGCACGAGGCGGTAGTAGGCGTGGCTGAGCACGGTCCGCACGATGCCCTCTCCCGTGCGGTCGCGGCGCGCGACGACCTGGTCGTAGCCGTGCCGGTGCAGCTGCAGCATGCGGGGGACGAGCTCGGGCGGGTGCTGCAGATCGGCGTCCATGAGGACGACCACGGCGCCCCGGGACATGCGCATCCCGGCGAGCATGGCCGCCTCCTTGCCGAAGTTCCGGCTGAAGGAGGTGTAGCGCACCTGCGGAGCGGCCGCGGCCAGGTCCCGCAGGCGCTCCACGGTGCCGTCGGTGCTGCCGTCGTCGACGTAGCAGATCTCGAAGCGCTCCCCGGTCCGCTCCAGCGCGGCGGTCAGCGCGTTGTGGAAGGCGCCGAGCACCTCGCTCTCGTCGAAGCACGGGACGACGACCGAAATCACTGGCATCTCCCCAGTGGAACGCGGGGAGCGCGACGGGGCTGCCGCACGTACTCCGCCCGGGTGTGCGGGCGGTCCGCGGCACCGGGCGCGCAGCGTATTGTTAAGCGTTGACTTATATAAGCGGCACATGTCATAGTCGGGCCGTGCACGCCTTCGATGTACTGGGGGATCCGGTACGGCGCCGGATATTGGAGCTGCTGGCCGACGGCGAGCAGTCATCGGGCACGGTCAGCTCCGTCATCCGGGACGAGTTCGGGATCTCGCAGCCCGCCGTGTCCCAGCACCTGCGCGTCCTGCGCGAATCCGGCTTCGCGTCGGTGCGTGCCGAGGGCACCCGGCGGCTCTACGCCGTGGACTCCGCGCCCCTGCGTGAGGTGGACGCCTGGCTCGACCGGTTCCGCGGCTTCTGGGAGCAGCGGCTGGACGCGCTCGGTACCGAGCTCGCGCGAGGCAGGCGCGAGCGCCGCAGACGCAACGACGACGAGAACCGGGAAGAGCAGTGATGAGCGACATCGTCGACCAGATCAACGACATCCACCGCGAGGTCGGCCGGCGGCCGGTGGCCGAGGGAGAGGCCCGCACGGTCCTGCTGCGCCGCACCTACGACGCCACGGCCGAGGACGTGTGGGACGCGTGCACCGATCCCGAGCGGATCAGGCGCTGGTTCCTCCCGGTCAGCGGCGAGTTCGAACTGGGCGGCCACTACCGGCTGGAGGGCAACGCGAGCGGGGAGATCCTGCGCTGCGAGCCGCCCAAGCTGCTCAAGGTGAGCTGGCTGTTCGGCGAGAACCCCGGGTTCAGCGAGGTGGAGGTGCGGCTGACGCCGGAGGGCGACGAGCGGACGGTGTTCGAGCTGGAGCATGTCGCGGTCGTCCCGCCGGAGATGTGGGACCAGTTCGGCCCCGGCGCGGTCGGCGTCGGCTGGGATCTGAGCGTTCTCGGGCTCGGACTGCATCTGCGGGGCGGCTCGATCGGCGACCCGTCGGAGTGGGAGGCGTCCGACGAGGCCCGGGAGTGCATGGCCCGAAGCAGCGAGGCATGGGGTGCCGCGTACGGGGCGTCGGGTGCACCGGCCGATGTGGTGGCCGCGGCGGTGCAGGCGACCACGGCGTTCTACGCACCTCCGAAGCCGGAGCAGTGACCGGGCGGCAGCGAGCTCCTCGGGTCTGACGAGGCGGTTGTGACGAGCCGGTGAGGCGAGCCGGCCGTGCTCGGGCGCCGCACGCCGACGAGGGTCTGTCCCTCGCGGCGGCGGCCGCACCGGCTCAGAGGAGTTCGCTGTCCGTGAAGCCGAGCAGCGCCGCCGCCTCCATGTGGGGCGGGGCGCCGTGCAGGGACTGCTCCGCCCAGATGATCTTTCCGTCGGGGGTGTAGCGCACGCCCCAGCGCTCGGCCATCTGGGCCACCAGGAACAGTCCGCGGCCTCCCTCGTCCGTCGTGGCCGCGTACCGCAGATGGGGGGACGTGCTGCTGCCGTCGGCCACCTCGCAGGTCAGGCACTGGTCGTGGATCAGCCGTACCCGGATCGGCCCAGAGCCGTAGCGGATGGCGTTGGTGAGGAGCTCGCTGAGGATCAGCTCGGTTCCGAAGGCCACCTCGGACAGGCCCCAGTCCTCGAGGGTCCGCACGGCCTCGGCGCGCACGCCCGAGACCGCGCTGGGGTCGGACGGCACCTCCCACTCGGCGACCCGGTCGGGGCCGAGGACCCGGGTGCGGGCGATGAGCAGGGCCACGTCGTCCTTCGGACGGGCGGGCAGCAGGGCGCCCAGCACGTCCTGGCAGGTCTCCTCCGGTGTGCGGTCGGCGCGGGCGAGAGTCCGGCGCAGCAGTTCGATCCCGACGTCGATGTCCCGGCTGCGGTCCTCGATCAGGCCGTCGGTGTAGAAGACGAGCCGACTGCCCTCGGCGATGTCCAGTTCCGCGGTCTCGAAGGGCATGCCGCCCAGCCCCAGCGGCGGCCCGGCCGGGAGCTCGGGGAACTCGACCGTGCCGTCGGGGTGGACGAGCGCGGGCAGCGGATGTCCGGCCCGGGCCATGGCACAGCGGCGGGAGACGGGGTCGTAGACCGCGTAGAGGCAGGTGGCACCCGTCATCGACGGCCCGCCCTCGGAGACGCTGTCTGCGCCCTGCTCGTCCTGGTCGATGCGCCCGACCAGATCGTCGAGATGGCCGAGGAGCTCGTCCGGCGGCAGGTCGAGGGTGGAGAAGTTGTGCACCGCCGTGCGCAGCCGGCCCATCGTCGCGGCCGCGTGCAGCCCGTGACCGACGACGTCGCCGACCACCAGCGCCACACGGCTGCCCGGCAGCGGAATCACGTCGAACCAGTCCCCGCCGACCCCGGACTGCGCGGGCAGGTAGCGGTGCGCCACCTCGACCGCGCTCTGCTCGGGCAGGGCACGCGGCAGAAGGCTGCGCTGCAGCGTCACGGCCAGGGCGTGTTCGCGCGTGTACCGGCGGGCGTTGTCGATGGACACGGCGGCGCGGGCGACCAGCTCCTCGGCCAGCGAGACGTCGTCCTCGTCGAACGGCTCGGGCTTCTCCGAGCGCCAGAAGTTGGCCACGCCCAGGATGACACCGCGGGCCTGCAGCGGCACCGTGATCAGCGAGTGGATGCCGTACTCGACGATGTCCCGCGTCCGCACCGGGTCCTGGGCCTGCCAGCCCGGCGCGTCGGCCAGGTCGGGCACCAGCGCTGCCCGTCCGCTGCCGAGCCCGATGGCCTGCGGTGTCGACGGGAGGAAGGCGATCAGCGTGCCGCGCTCGTAGAGCGGTTGGCCGTCACGGATGCCGGAGACGGCGGTGCGCCGCACGGCCGAGGTCGACCCGTTCGGCTCCTCGCCCTGCAGGACCGGGTCGGCGAGGTCGACGGTCACGAAGTCCGAGAACCGGGGGACCGCGACCTCGGCCAGCTCCTCGGCCGTACGGGTGACGTCGAGCGTGGTACCGATGCACACCCCGGCGTCGTACAGGAGCTGGAGGCGCTTGCGGGCCACGTCCGCCTTGCCTGTCAGCGCCTGGAGCTCCGTGGAGTCCCGAATGGTCGCGACCGTGCCCAGGGGGCCGCCGGGGCCGTCGGTGGGCCGCTGGTTCACCACGAGGAGCCGGTTCCCCGCCGTGTGCACCTCGTCCGTCGCCGTGCGGCCGGAGGCCAGCAGCTCGGTGGTGTCCGGGTCGAGCCCTGCCAGTTCCGTGACGGCCTTGCCCTCGCCGTCGGGGCCCAGCCCCAGGAGCCGCTTGGCCTCGTCGTTCGCGAGCAGCAGCCGGCCGTCGCCGCTGACGATGACGACTCCCTCCCGCACGGCGTGCAGGACGGCGTCGTGGTGTTCGTACATACGGGTCATCTCGGTCGGCCCGAGGCCGTGCGTCTGCCGTTTCAGCCGCCGGGTCACCAGCCCGGTACCGGCGGTGGCCAGGGCGAGGCCCGCGGCGCCGGCGCCGAGAATGACCGGTAGCTGGCGGTTCACCGCGCCGGTCACGTTCTTGACCGTGAGGCCGGCGGAGACGAGGGCCACGACCCGGTCCTGCCGGTCGGTGACGGGGACCACCGCCTGCACTTCCTGGCCCAGCGGCCCCTGGACGCTTTCGAGCAGGACCTCGCCTCTCAGCGACGGTTCGATGGTGCCGACGAAGCGCTGTCCGATCCGGTCCGGCTGTGGATGCGTGTAGCGGATCCCGTTGGTGTTCATCACCACGATGAAGTCCACGCCCGCCGCCCGGCGGGTCTCCTCGGTGATCGGCTGGAGCACCCGGGAGGGATCCGGCAGTTTCAGGGTGGCCAGCAGCCCCGGGCCATGCGCAAACGTTTCCGCGACGGCGACCGAGCGGTTCCGGGCCTCGCGCTCGGTGTCGCTCCGGGTCTGCAGCACGAGGGCGAGGATCGCCCCGAGCACAAGCAGGACCACGACCGCCACCTGGAGGACAAAGACCTGCCCGGCGACGCTCCTGGGGCGCTTGCCGATCAGTGGCCGAACCGATACGCCCCGGAATCGGTCGAAGCGCCTGATCACGGTGTTCTTTCTAGCACCGGTGTGCCCGATGGGGCTATACGGGCAGGCCGCCCTCTGGGCGAGACCCGGCGCAGAGCCCGCGCCATGGGCCTGTGAGATGGCTCACATGGCGCATGCTCGCCTGGTTGAGGGCCGACGGGGTGACGCAGCGGTCTGTCCTCGTGACGGAGCGGCGCGCCTTCCTGGGGCTGCTGAGTGACTGCTCCGAGCGGGGCTGCGATCTGGTCGGGGTCGATCTGGTGGGGGTCGATCTGCTGGAGTTCGTGCGCCTTGCCTCCGACAGCAGCCGAGGGCCGCGACGGCCCCGCGCTGTCGCCGGACGGCCGGTGCTGCGCCGCCCTCCGCGGCGTGGCGAACCGGCTGTGCGGGTCGGTCGTGGCCGCGACACGGCGGCTGGCGGTCGGAACCGTGCCCCGCAGACGTGCCTCACGCGCGCGCCGCCGCCGACACCTCGCCCGAACCGGTGATCATGCGGTGCAGCAGGTCCGCGGCGGTGCGGCCGAACGAGGGGTCGTTGATGTGGGTACCCGCCTCCCGGACCTCGACGGCGCTGTCCCGCAGCCCCTCCCGCAGCGCCGTGAAGAGCGCTTCGTCGGCGGCGGGATCGTGGTACGGCCCGTCCGGGGCTCCCAGCGTGGAGAGCCCCCTCAGCGGGACGCACACGGCCGCCGGACCGGTGGCGGCGCGGAGCTTCGCGGCCACGCGCCGGCCGAGTTCCGCGCACTCGGCGGCGGTCGTGCGGATGACGGTGATGGACGGGTTGTGCACCCGCACATGGCGGTCCTCCGTAAGTTGTTAGGCGGCCCGGGAGGGCCGGGTGTGGCTGATGGCAGCTTGTCTCGTGTGACTCGGCAGGAGTGGCCGCCCGGCTCTTCGGG